>JBDRSE010000213.1:0-3022 GCA_043825095.1 bacterium | reverse complement strand
GAATCCGTGTCCGTGTCGCTGTCCGAATCCGTGTCCGTATCCGAGTCGACGTCGGAATCGCCAATGTACAGCTTCTCTTCACTGCAGCCTGCTGCCAGGATCAGTATGAGCAAGCCAAGAGCGGCGATCCTGCCGAGCAATAGCTGTAAGTTATTTTGCATCGTGTTCCCCCAGATGGCCAAGATGATAGCGCTTCGCAGCTGGATTGCCAAACCGCATTGCTCGGCGGTCTCTGCTGCAAGCGCTCGGTACCGCTTCTTGACGCGGTTTCCGTCTGCAGTTCCCTCCCGCGTGGCCTCTGGAGCTGAGGGTTGCGGGGGAAACCGGGCCCACTAATAAATGCCTGGCACCTTGGGGAGGACCGCAGCGAGTTCGTGGAGCTGTTCCCCGCCACTAAGTGGCTGGCGCCCTGGCGGGCACCGGCACCTGTGCGGCACCTGTGTGTCGCCGAGCCTCGACCGCCGGGCACGACGCAAACTTGATCCCAATTTCGAGCCAGCCGGTGTAGGCTCCGGTCGCCGGCAGGGGCGGCGCGGACTGCCGGCGCGCCGATGACCGGAGGGAGATACCGTGTTCGAGCAGCTCTACAGCCGTGGCGAAGCCTATTGCGATCGGCTGCGTCGCTTCACGCGGCCGCTGTGCATCGTGGCGCACCACGACGACGAGATCTCGATCGCGGGGCTGCTGCAGCGCCTTGCGGCGCCGTGCCAGATCGTCTGGGTCACCAACAGCGACGGGCTCTACTTCGAGTCAGACCTGCAGCCCGAGGCGTACGGCCGGCTGCGGATGCAGGAGGGGGAATGGGGGAATCCGGGGAATCCAGGGAAAGGGAATCCAAGGGAATCCAAGGGAATCCAGACCCAGGTTGAAATTCGGACCCTGACGAAACCGGCCTGATCCGATGGGGTTGGAAGAACTGCTTCGGGCGAGTTTCGCCCGCGGCACGGTCTTCACTGAGCGCCTGGCACCTCTGCATCAACAGGGCAGGGGGGTCAGGAGAGGCCGGCGGCGCGAGGCCGTCGGCGCGCGATCGGCCGGAACCGGGTCTGTACGAGGTTCTCGCGGATCACGGCCTACCGGCCCTAGGGGCCCGCCGCGCAGACCCGGTGGCTCCAGCCAAAGAGCACGTCCGGCTCGCAGCTCTCTCCTGCGGCGCAATCCGTGTCCCGGCGACAGAGCGTGCCCCCGGCCGGGCAGGCGCCGCTCACACAGTAAGTCCGGCTCACCGCGCCTGACGGCCGACAGCACGCCTGGCCCGCGCCGCAGTCCTCCGGCCCGTCGCAGACCACGGCGAGGTCACCGGCACAGGCGTCGGTCGCGGTGCACTCTTCGTACGGCTCCTCGTCGCTCACGCAGCAGACCTCCGGCGGACCGCACACGCCCCAGCCGCAGAGCACGCCGTCAGGCTCGCGGTCCCGGCACTCGCCGGTCGCGGGATCGCAGTTTTGGTCCCCGGGACACCCCACCAGCGTGCAGCCGGGGTAGCACTGGCAGGAGTCCTCGTCGCAGAGGGTTTCCGGCGGATTGCAGTCACTATCCGAAGCGCACATGCAGAAGGTGCAGCGCCCGGTCGTCGGATCGCAGGGCGCGTCCGGTGGACACTCGATCGACGTGCCCGGCATGTGGCAGCCCAGGACGCAGTCGCAGTCCTCGCAGATCTCGTCGGGGAGGTTGCACACAGCGTCGGTGTCGCAGGCGCAGCCGTCGGTGCACGCGCCGATGCCGAAGTACTCCCAGCAGCCGATCCCGCCACCGCAGCCTGGAGAACCTCCCGGGTTGCAGACCTGGTAGCAGGTGCCGTTGATGCAGAGCAGATCGGCCTCGCAGTAGTCCACCGTAGTGCAGGGCTGCCCACCGGAGGCGCCGTGGTTGCGCGGCACGCAGGCGCCTCGGTCCTCTGGGTAGAGGCCGCTGCGGAGCACGGGCTGGCACAGGCGGCCGTCCGTGCAGTCCGGCCGGTACAGGTGGCAGGTCGGCCGGCAGAAGCTCTCGCCGGTGGTGCGGTCCGGGGCGCAGACCAGGCTCGGGTCGCAGGAGCAATTGTGGCAGGGCTCGCCCTCGACGCAGAACACGGACTGCCAGCAGCGACCGTCAGCGCGGCACTCCTCGCCCTGGTCGACCAGGCAGCCGCTGTCGTCGAAGCAGGGCCCGCGACAGCCCTTGGTCAGGGCGAAGTCGCACCACTCGCCGGCCGCGCAGTCCACGTCCGTGCTGCAGGGACAGCGGCGGCAGATGCCGTCCACCGGGTCCGGGCACCTGTTTGCATCGCAGCCCGTGTCCGAATCCGTATCCAAATCTGTGTCTGTGTCCGTATCAATGTCGATGTCGGTATCCGAATCCGTGTCAGAGTCCGTGTCCACGTCAGTGTCTGTATCGGTATCCGAGTCGGTGTCCGAGTCCAGGTCGCTATCCGCGTCGGTGGCAGGCGAGCCCCCGTGCTCGCCGGCTCCGCGGCATGCGGTTAGCGCGAGGACCAGCAGTGCCAGAAACGGCGCGACGGTCAGAAGCCGGACCCGGTGTCGCATCGGGGCCCCCCAGGAGCCAGATTGTGGGGATCCTAGCACCAACAGAACAGGGGGGCCAGGCGCATAGCGGTAGATCCGCGAAGATTGACAGCAGTCGGAGCGGCAGGTGCGGTTTAGAGATTCCTCAGTTTGCTGATCTCACGACGCGAAAGCCAGTGTATTTGCGTCGGCTGCCAGGGGCGGCACCGCCGCGATTCGATGTGCGGCAGCTACTCGCGTTGCGGTCCCAGGCGCCTGAACTGGACCCAGGTTGAAATCCGGACCCTGACGAAACCAGCCTGCAGGGTTCGAGACTCCAGGCGCGGATGGGCACTAGAATACTATGGCGATGCCAGCGGAGCGATCACTCGGAGAACGGCGCAGTAAAATTAAAATGCGGGTGAACCAGCACAGGGGGTTTGTCAAAGGGTCCCTTGGCGGCGTGCACCTCGACGTCCGGGAACAGAAGGGAGGGGGCGATCACGGTCGTGGACAACCCAGAATCCAGACCTCTTGAC
>JBDRSE010000212.1:0-9129 GCA_043825095.1 bacterium | reverse complement strand
GCTCCGGGGCGGGGGCGCGCGCCGTCCGACCCAGGCGCCACTCAGGACAGCGCGCGCCGTCCGACCCATGCGCCAAAAAGCACAGCGCGCGCCGTCCGACCCATGCGCCAAAAAGCACAGCGCCCGACGTCAGCCCCCTGTCCCCCTCCACCCAGGACCAGCGCGCCAGCGCCCTGAGCCCAACAAAAGCTCCGGGGCGATGGCGCGCGCCTTCCGTTCCATTCGCCAAGTAGCTCAGGGGAGATCGCCCGCGCCTGGCGACTGCCCGCGTTTTGGCGATGACGCACGAAGAGGCGATGGCGCGCGATCAAGTGATTCAGCGAGGGATGCGTTGCCGAAGCCACACGAATCCACCCACATCGGATTTTTCCTTAGTGACGGTTCATTTTGGGGGAAGAATCGTAGAACGCCATTTCACCTTTCATTTTGCAGTTCTAGATCACAGATCACAATTCGGATAAAACAAACAAATTATGTCCCAAATAATGCGCCTGTGGCGGGTATTCAGTGGGCAATAAATCCAATACTTTCAACAAATTAAAAAAACTACTTGAAAGCTCGTACCAGGGCAGTTCATCAAGGGATCTACGGGTGATTCTCGCACCCTGTTCAAGTTGGTTTATGCCATTTCAGTCAGTGAAGGTTGAGGTCCGATGGTCTTACTCCCCAAGCTTTCTCCGCGCCCCCGAGACGTTGATTTCGAGCTGATTCGCAAAGTGGGTCGCTTCTGGCACGGCCCCATGAAGGCGTACTTCCGGTACCAGGTGGATGGATTCGAGAACGTGCCGGACGGCCGCGCGCTGCTCGTGAGTGTGCACAACGGCGGCATCCTGCCCGTGGACAGCTTCATCCTGGGCTCGGCGTTCTATCGTCACTTCGAATACAAACGCCCGCTGCACTACCTCGGCCACGACATTCTGTGGAAGCTGCCCTCCAAGGGTGTAGATCTGCTCGAGCGGCTGGGCGCGGTCCATGGAAACCATGCCCACGCCACGGCCGTGCTCGAGGACGAGCGCGCCCTCTGCGTCTATCCGGGTGGCGCCTGGGAGGTGTACCGACCCTTCCGCCACCGGAACAAAATCGATTGGAACGGGCACGTGGGATACATCCGCCTGGCGGTGAAGAACCGCGCCCCCGTCGTGCCGGTTCCGAGCGTCGGCGCCCACGAGACCTTCGTCGTGCTGACCCGTGGCGAGTTCGTCATGAAGCTCCTGCCGCTCGACGGGATCCTGCGCGGCGTGCACGGAATTCCCTTTGCCCTCGGGTTCCCTTGGGGCCTAAGCATCGGTCCCTTCCCGCTGCACATCCCGCTGCCGGCGCAGATCTCCATCCGGGCCATGGAGCCGATGGAGCTGCACAACCTGCCGGCCGGGCGAGCGCTGTTCCGCGGAAACCCGAAGGGCGATCCGGACAAGCTGCGGGAGCTGCACCGGATGGTGCAGCAGAAGGTCCAGCAAGGCATGGACGAGCTCAACGTCGGCCGGGTTCCCTTCCTCGGGCGGATCTAATCAATCGTCCTGAACTGGTATCGCCGTTCCCTTGACCCACCCGGGGCGGCTGTGGCACCCTTCCGTAAATGAACAAGCGCACAATGATCGCCGTTCTGGCGGTGGGCGTGTCGGCGGCGGGCGTGTCGGCGGCGGGTGTGTCGGTGGCGGGTGTGTCGGTGATGGCCGGCTCGGTGGCGCACGCTGCCCCTGCTGCCCCTGCTGCCCCTGCTGCCACGGTCAAGAAGAGTGCCGACAAGGGGTGGAGCTCGGTGGAGGTCGGCTTCCAGGGAACGGTCATCGGCGACAAGGGGAAAATCGGCCTCACGTACCTGGGCCCTGTGTTCACGCTCCAGGGCGGGAACATTCCGTACCTGGCGGGGGTGTTTCAGTTCGGGGTAGGCGCGGCGCTCTACGGGGACGACATCCCCGATCCGGCGGATCCTACGGCCGGCGGCCGCGGCGTCAGCGAGGTGTTCTACCTCGGGCTCGGGGCGCGGCTCCGGCTGCTGAAATTCTTCGGCCAGGCCGGAGACAAGCCCTACGATCTCTATCTCGGCCCCCTGGCCATGGTGTTCGGCAACCGTGACCTCGTGACGCTCAGTGCGGCCGGCGAGCTCGGTTTCGGGTTGAGCTTCGGTCGGGTTCGTCTTTCGCTCACTGTGCACGCCGGCTATGTGCACATCATGCATCAGTTCGCCAACGATCCGGAGCATCTGAAGGCCAAGTGGAGCGTCGGCGGTCAGCTCAGCGTCGGAGCCCAGTTCTAATCACAGAGGCCACTGCACCCCCTGCGGTTCGCTGCCCAAGCGATTATCGTTGCCGGCCAACCCTTTGCCCGGTTTCCAGGTCTATGCATTGATATCGTCTCGAGGGAGCCATGTATTACTGCAATCGCGTCACGGTCGGTGGCGCTGTCTTGATGCTCGGCCTGGTGCTCGTGGTGTGCGGGCTCTTTACGTCCTAGCCCCCCCCTTGCCAGCACGGCGCTGATTTGCCATGGTGCGACCAGCTGCCAAGGATGATGCCTCATGAATCCGAGCTCGAACACCGACTGCTACGACAAGCCCATTTGGACCCTGGGAGAGCTGCTCGGGGAGCTGCCCGATCTGCCGGCGCACCTCGCCCGGGTTGCCGGCACGGCGGCGAACCATCCCATCTCCGGGGCGCTCCGGGAGCGCATCATGCTCGCCGTGACGGCCGAGAATCGGTGCTTCTACTGCGCCGTCGCGCACACGACCTTCGGTCGCGCCGAAGGCCTCACCGAGGACGAAATCGCCGCCCTCCTGGCCGGTGACGATCGCGGCGTGGCTCCAGGGGAAGCCTTGGCGCTGGTGTACGTGCGCGACCTCGCGCGCCGGGGGTTCAAGTCCCGGGACCGCGCGCTCTACGAGCAGCTCCTCGAGCACTTCACCGAGGAGCAGCGAACCGCCATCGACTCGGCGGCGAGGGTGATCAACCTCGCCAACCGGTTCGGGAACACCTTCGACGCGGCCCGCGCCCGGTTGACCGGCTGTGAAAAGACCGGCGCCTCCGGGCTCGACCTTGCCGTCGTGTCCACGCTCTTCGCGGCCGGCGCGGCGGTCGTCAGTCCCCTGGTCGGCGTGATGATGCTCACCCAGAAATTCCGCGGGCGTTAGATTCGAATTTCGGGCGTTCGCACCGGAACAAAGTGCGAACGTCGAGGCAGGCCTGAACGCTCGTCAGCGGGGCCCCGGTGGCGTCGGCTCGGCAGAAGGGGGCTTGCCCTCCAGCACCAGCTCGAGCAGCGAGTCACGCTGCAGCACGTTCACCCGGCGCACGAACCGGCCTGGCCTGATCTTCTGACGGGCGAAGGACAGCACCACCTTGCGAACGGCTTTCTGCGGCAGCAGCCGGGGCCAGAAATCCGCCAGCGCCAGGGGCAGCATGAACAGACCGCCTTCGGCCAGGGGGGTGGTGGACAGTTTTTCTGTGAAGGGTGGCTCCGGAGGCAGCGTCTTGTCGACCCTGGCTGCCAGCGGCTTCAGCCAGCGATCGATGAAGCCGTTGCCGTGAGCCAGGTCCCGCCCCGCGACCGCCGCGGTGATCCCGCGGAACAAGGCCTCTCCGTGCGTTGTGAGCCGCCAGGAGAGGCGCAGCTGGGGCTTGTTTCGGAGGAGGTAGATCCGCAGACCGAAGCGCGAGAACGCCCGTTTCTTCGCGGCGACGAACCGCCGCGGAACCCCGGAGACGCGCCATCCCAAGCGATAGAGGCGCGGGCGCTTTTCAGGAGCCACCACAGGCAGGGCCTTCAGCAGCTCCCGGACGCCGAGCCACTGCGCCGCCTCCGCCAGGCGCGTTGGGTCGATGAGCAGGGACAGGTCGGCGCTGGACAGCAGGGTGGCCCGGGTGAATGGGGCTTGCACATCAAGCCCCGACCCCTTGGCGTTGAGGTTTCGCTCGAGCTCGGCGGAGACCTGCGGTGGCGTCCAGCGCCCGGTGGTCGGGATCAGGAGCTCAACCAAGAGCCGGCCTCCCTTCAGGATCCAGGCGTGCGCGATTCCACCATCGGCCATGCCCAGGGCAAAGACGCCCCGGGCCGCCAGCCGCCGGTGGTGCGGCGAGCGGTCGGTGGCGGTCAGCAGGGCGTGTCCCCTCGCGCCCTGTTTCGTCAGCTCCCGGAACAGGAGCGCCACGCGCTGCTTCAGCTGCGCCTCCCGGGCGACTTGTGCCACCAGCCTGATGCGGAGTGACGATCGGGGTATCTTGTCGGGCTTCAACGCAGCGTCCAGGGTGGGGCCGGAGTCGATCCCCGTCAGGCGTGCGAGCTGGCGCCGGGCCGACAACAGCTCCCCGGCATCGCCGAAGAGCGCCGCCACGACGATGGCCCGGTCGGGCCGCAGCCCGAAGCTGTCGGCCAGGCTCCCCGTGAGCAGCTCGGGTCCGAAGCCTCCCAGGGAGGGATGCGCTGCCAGCAGCTTCCAGGGTGCGCCGACGAGGCCGGTCAAGCCCACCGGAAGATCGGGCCGCACCGCGGCCACCAGGCCGGCACCGGAAGGGAGCAGGGCAAGATCGGCGGTGTCCACCCGCACGTCCAGCCGGTAGGCGGGTGTGGGAATGAGTCCTGCGGCGCTCGGGCGGGGCCTGATGCGCCTGTCGAGCGGCTGCTCCGTGTCGGCTTCCTGAACCTGCTTCAGCGCTCGATGAAGGCCGGCCGGGTCCACGCGACTGTCGCTGCAGGCCGGGCCACCCAGGAGCGTCCACAGGGCGATCCAGATCGAGGCTTTCTTGTCCAGTCGCATCGGTGTCTCCTGCGGAGTCGATTCCGGTGGCGGCGAGAGTACCGCATTATTGCGATTCGTCCACCGCGCTCGCGAACGCCGCCGGCGGTTGGTGGTCGGTTTGATCACGTGGTCGCGGCAGGGCTCGCTGAGGCCTCCCGACGCTGCCCGGTGGTGCGGCAACGTGGGATATTCATTGACGGAGGGAGCGGTTGGCCTATGATGGCCGCTGGCCCGTCGAGGGCCGGCATAGGGGCCGGAATGTCTGAGAGCGGCGGAAGCGGCGACAATCCGCGGCAGGCGGAGTACCTCAAGCATTTGTATCGGGGCAGCGAGCTCCTGCTCAACGATCAGATTCAAGAGGCGCGCGAGGTCCTGGAGGCGGCGTCCCGGATCGACCCGGACGATCCCAAGTGCCTCAGTCTGCTCGGATTGGTCTATTTCCGGCTCGATGACTACGAGCCCGCCGAGCAGATCTACGAGCTGCTCGTGCAGCGTTTTCCCATGGAGGCATCGCTCCACGTCAACCTGGGCCTGGTCTATATGAAAAAAGGGGATTCCGACCGGGCGCACGAAGAGATGATGACAGCCGTGGAAATCGACCCGGGACACAAGCGCGCCCATGGGTACCTGGGGCTGCTGCACAGTGAGCGGGGCGAGCACGACGAGGCGCGCCGGGCATTCGATCTGGCCGGTCAGGACGCCATGGTGCAGCAGCTGGACGAGGAGCAGGCGGCCAGCCCGGACGACGAGAGATTCGTGAGCGCGGAGATCACCACCGACGCGCTGCCACCGGATGCGTCGCCCTTTGGCGCCCCGCTCGAAGAGCCGCAGGCCGCCCCACCGGCGCCGGGCAGCCCACCGCCGGTGGCGCCGCCGCCTCCGTCGACGGCTCCGGTCCCCATCGAGGGCATACCGGTGCTGACATCTGACGGCCAAACGCTTCCCGTGAGAGCCCCCATGGACCGCGAAGCCCCCTTGGACCGCGAAGCCCCCTTGGCCGCGTCGGTGCTCGGGAGCCCGCCCCCGGCGGCTTTTGCGTCGGTTCCGGCTGATCCACCTACATTGGACCCTGCGGCGGAGCCGGGCGACCCGTACCCGGTGGAAACCGCGCCGGAGCTCGGGAGCCCACCTCCGGTGGAGGTTTCGCCGGTTCCCGACACCTTGGTGGGAGCCCCCCCGCCGGCCCATGTGTCTGACAGTGGCCCGGAGCGCTCAGCCACGGCCCCGCCTGCCGAGCTCACCTTCGACGAGGAGCTCGATGCCGTGATCGACGAGGCCGTGGGGCCCTCGGAGCCGTGGCCGGACGACGGGACCGCCGTCGACCATCCCGGGGTCGCGGCGGCCGAGACCTCGCCGGCCGCCGCCTCTCCGAGGCGTAGCGCACCCGAGCCGGTGGAGGCGATACCGATCTTCGCGTTTGGCACGTCGGGGCTGATCGACCTCGCCACCAGCCAGGAGCGGATGACGGCACCAGCGCGCAATGTGCTGATTTTTCCCGTCCTGGAAGACGGGTTTATCCGCGCCGATGCGCTGACGGCCTACGTCGGGGAGCTCACCTTCGAAGAGGCCCTCCGCCGGGCCAAGGGGCAGTTCACCGACGAGCCGATGCAAGATCTCCGCGGTCGATTCCTCAAGGTGACCGGGGACGGCGTTCTGCTCTGCCACGCCGGAGATACCACCCTCACCGTGCTCGATCTGTACGACGATTTTCTCTATCTGCGGTCAGAGTACCTGTTTGCCTACGAGTCGACCCTCCACTGGGAGAACGGCAAGGTGCGAGGGGAAAGCGGTCCCATCGAGCTGATTCACATCCGGGGAGAGGGGCGGTTGGCGTTGCGCGGAGGCGGGGAGATCCAGCGCGTGCGTTTGGTGCCGGGGACCATTGCCCACGTGTCCGAGGAGGCGTTGGTTGGCTGGATGGGGCGCGTGATTCCGCACCCCCGGGCGGCAGAGGCGGATCGGTCAAAAACGGGCGTGGTTCCGGCGATGATTTCCTGTGAGGGGGAAGGTGTGGTTCTGGTGCGTCCGGCCGCTGCCGGTGACCGCTCGTTCGTTCAGGGATAGCCGCCCGTGAGTGCCAAATTCAGCAAGCCCCGCAGGCTGACCATCAGAGAGGAGTTCACCAACCTCCCCAATCTGATCAGCCTGGCGCGGATCGCCTCGATTCCTTTCGTGCTGGCGCTCATCGATGACAGCGATCCCCTGCGCAGCCTCTGGGCGTGTCTGCTCTTCCTCGTGGCCTCGGTGTCCGATGCCCTCGATGGGTTCCTGGCGCGCTCACGCAACATGATCACGGTCGTGGGGAAGTTCCTCGACCCGCTGGCCGACAAGCTGCTCGTCATGGCGGTCCTGGTGTACATGGTCCGGATCGGCCGGGTGCCCGACTGGATCGCCGTGCTGCTCATCGGTCGGGAGATCGCCATCACCGGCCTGCGGGGGATCGCCATCTCGGAGGGGCTGGTGATCGCCGCGTCTCCGTTCGGCAAGAACAAGACGGTCTTCCAGCTCATCGGCATCTCCTTTCTGATCCTCCACTTTCCCTACCCGCTGCTCTTCACGAAGCTCGTCATCGACTTCCACTCCGTCGGGCTTACCGTGATCTATGTGTCGCTGGTGTTCTCCCTGTTCTCTGCCCTCCAGTACTTCCAGTTCTTCCTGGAGGCGGCGGAGGCCAAGCGCGCCCGCGAGCGAGACGCACTGGAGCGCGGCGACGAGTAACCCGACCGGGCTCGAAGTCCGATGCCCGAAGCCCGACACCGGATTCGTGACAGGATGCCAATCCTATGGCAGCATGCCGTTTTTCGGTGATCGACTAACGGAGGAGTGGCTCATGTCCCTTTTCTACAAACGTGAAAAGGAGGTCTACGGACTCATCCAGGAGTACTTCGAGACGGCGGATCATGCGTTGGAGGAGTTCGAGGAGGCCATGCGTTGTTTCTGCGACGCGGGAGCCTGCGAGCAGTTCCGAGAGGGCGACAAGCGGATCCACGCGGCTGAGTCCAGGGCAGACGATCTCAGGCGGCAGATTGAGCGGATGCTCTACAGTCGTTCCCTGCTGCCTGAGTCCCGCGGGGACTTGCTCGGCCTGCTCGAGAGCTTCGACAAGATGCCCAACCTGGCCGAAACCATCACCTTCATGGTCGACACCCAGCGGATCAAACTCCCGGAGCAGTATCGGGAGCAGTTCGTGAGGCTGATCGACGTCAACGTCGAGGCCTACCGGCTGGTGCGAAAGACCGTGGACAAGCTCTTCACTGACCCGGACTCCGTGGGCGAGGCCGTGGATCCGGTGGACGCCAAGGAGAGCGAGTCGGACCGGATCGAGAGGGACCTGATCAAGGCGGTGTTCAGCTCCGAGCTGGACAAGGCCGACATGATCCAGCTCCGGGAGCTCATCCAGCGCATCGGGGACATCTCGGACCGCGCGGAGAACGTTGCCGGGCGGCTGGAGATCATCTCCCTGAAGCGGAGGATCTGAGAGCGACTCGATGTGGCAGCTGATCTCCGGTGCATACCTGGGCTGGGCCCTGGGAGCCAACGACGCCTCGAATGTCTTCGGTACCGCGGTGGCGTCCCGCATGCTCCGGTTCTGGACGGCGGCAGTCTTGTGCTGCGTGTTTCTCTTCCTCGGAGCCGTTATCGGCGGCGGCGCCGGGATGCACACCTACAGCGCGCTTTCGAAGACTACCCTGAACACCGCCTTTCTGACGGGGCTGGTGGCCGCGCTCACGGTGACGTTCATGACGTGGCGGCAGCTGCCCGTGTCCACGTCCCAGGCGGTGGTGGGGGCGCTCATCGCCGTGGGGTTGGTCAACGGCCGCGTGGAGCTCAGCGTCCTTGGGAAGGTCGTGGCCTGTTGGGTGGGCACGCCCGTCGGGGCGATGGTGGCCGCGGTGGTGTTCTACCTGGTTGTCGGCAAGCTCTTCAACCTGCTCAACCTGACGCTGTTTCGCTACGATTTTCTGGTGCGCTGGTGTCTGGTGGCGGCCGGCTCCTACGGCGCCTACGCTCTGGGCGCGAACAACGTGGCCAACGTCACCGGCGCCTTCGTGGGCGACGGGATGCTCACCTCTCGCCAGGCCTGCGTCTTGGGAGGCCTGTCCATCTGCCTGGGAGTGATCACGTTCAGCCGGGGGGTGATGATCACCGTGGGTCGGGGGCTCGTGAAGCTCGACGCCTTCAGCGCGTTCATCGTGATTTTGGCCGAGGGCGTCACCGTGCACATCTACGCCATGATCGGTGTGCCGGTCTCCACGAGCCAGGCCGTGGTGGGCGGCGTGCTGGGCATCGGGATCGTCAAGGGAGTCCGTACGGTGAACCGGCGGGTCCTGCGCAACATCCTCATCGCCTGGCTTTCCACGCCCGTGATCGCCTTTGTCGTCACCTATGCCGTCTGC
>JBDRSE010000211.1:0-8473 GCA_043825095.1 bacterium | reverse complement strand
CTCCCACTCGAAATCCAGGAGCTCCTCCAGGGAGGGCGAGCCGGCCTCGGACAGGGGTGGGGTGTGGACCCGGGCGCGCACCGAGAGTCGCTGCTCGGTGCTGCTGCCCGTCCACCAGTGGGGGAGGGTGGTCCCGAAGCCTGCCTGCTGCAGCGCCGGCGCGGTGACCGTGAGGAACTCGTGGGCGCCCCGGGCGTCCAGCGAGTAGCCCGACGGCTTGCTCGAGCGCAGCGTCTCCTCGATGCGGGAGCAGAGGCCGGCCGCCTGGCCCAGGAAGGCCAGCAGGGTTTCGTGGAGGTCTGCGCCCATTCGCGAAAGGGCGGCGGCCTTGTGCCCGCGGGTCACCCAGGCGTCGGCGGTGGGGACCAGCAGCTCGGGATCCTCCTTGCCCTGCAGGAGGTAGCGGACGAACCAGCGCCGCAGCCTCGGACGCGCCGAGTCGCCCTTCTTTCGGGCACGACCGTCGCGCCGCTTCTGGGGTTGTCCGTTGCCGTCGTCCGCGCCGGGGGCGGGCTCCTCGAGGCGAAAACACAGACGGAACGGGGCGCGGGCGGCCTGGTCGATGGGCTCGCGCCACAGCCGAATCTGCCGGCCCAGGCTCTCGAGATCCTCCGCGCTTCCGACCACGCGGGAGCTGCCACTCCGAAGCGCCCGCAGCCACCGGTCGTAGACGTTGCCGTCCTTTTGCCTCTGGGCCTTCCCCAGCTTGTCGTCGACGGCTGGGGCCGGCTCGATCAGTCCGCCGTGGCTGCGCACGATTTCGTCGACGATCGCCGACAGAAAGGTTTCCAGCCGCTCGCGGGCAGGGACGCGCGGAGCCTCGTCGGCCGCCTCCGGGGTCAACGCGCGGGCTGCCGCGGGCATGCGTCGGGCCAGCCGTTCGTGCTCGTCGGCATCATCTCCGAGCCACACCGGGCGCCAGCGCGCGTGCCACTGGGAGGCCTGCCGCTCGAGGTCGGGGAGGTAGCGCTGGCGCGCCACCAGCGAGCCCGCGAAGCGCAGGGCCTGGATCCAGAACGAAAAGTCGCGCCCGCCCACCAGCCCGTGGAGTGCGCGGACCCGATCTCCATAGACGGTGAGCACGCGCAGGTACTCGGCGGGTTTGAGGAGCAGCCCCTCGACCCGCCAGGGCGCCATGTGAAGCCTGCCCCGGCCGCTCGGGGCTTCGCCGATCAGCTCGCTCGAGGGGTGCGGCTCCTTCCCTTGCGTCGGCAGCCAGGCAGCGGCGGCCTGGAGGCGGGTTCGCGTCGGACGAAAGCCCACTGGCAGGTTCCGGATCACGCGCGCCAGGGCGTCGAAGTCGGCGGCGAAGGGGTAGTCGGGAACCGGGGCCGCGGAGCTCGCCGCGCCCCGGGCGGCGCCGCCTTCGCCTGAGGCGGACTCGGCGTCCACCTGCGCTTCGGCCCACAGGAAGAGCCCGGAGTCGAGCAGGGCGCTGTGGAGGATGATCATTCGCCCTCACCGCGTGTCATTGTCATTGTCCAGGTCATCCGGCGCCGTTCGAGCCGCCCGCGGCTCGTCGACGCGCGGACTGGATCATCTCGTCGAGCCGCTGGAGGAACTGTGATCGATCGCGTTTGGAGAAGGGCGGTGGGCCTCCGGTCACGCTCCCCAGATCCCGGAGGTCCGACAGCAGCTCCCGGGTGGCTAGGGCGTCGCCGATGTTCTCTTCGGTGAACGGGCGCCCCGTGTTGCCGAGCACCAGGGCGCGCCTCTTGAGGCACCGATCCGCCAGGGGGATGTCGGCCGTCACCACGATGTCGTCCTCGCCGACGTGCTCGGCGATCCAGTCGTCCGCCGCGTCGAGGTGCCCCTCGACCAATACCAGCCGTATCCAGTGCTCCTGCGGCGCGCGCATCCTGGAGTTGGTGACCAGGGTGACACAGAGGCCATAGCGCTGCGCGACCCGGTAGATCTCTTGCTTTACCGGGCAGGCATCGCCGTCAATGAAAACCTCCAGCATCTCACCTCCGAATCAAGCGCTCGATCGACTGTTCGCGCAGCCGGTCGTGTGGCTCACCGTGATCCGACCGCAGGATGGCGGCGTCGGCGCAGAAGCGGAACAACCAGACACGCCCCACCACGCCGGTGGCAGGGACAGGCCCCGGGCTGCCGACCGACGCAAACCGCGCCGCGAAGAGGGGCCCGGTTGCCGCGAACCGAACACTCGTGGGTGGGAACGTGCCGTCCTCGTGACGGTCGCTGCACACCTGGTGCGGCTCGCCATACGGAGCCCACACTACCAAAGACTGCCGCGTACCTCAATCGCTACCGACCGCCGCGACCGACTATTGTCCGTAGTGCATGATCGTCGCGCCCCGCCCGACCGCGAACACGTCCGTGCCGGAGCTCCCCCACACGCCGTTTATGTGCTGCAGGGTCTCCGCGGGCATGGGAGACCAGCTCGTGCCGTTGTAGTGGAACCCCGCGCCGTTGGCGCCCACCACGAAGACGTCGTTGCCCGCGGTGCCCCACACGTCGAGGAGATCGACCATCGTGCCGGAGCTCATGGCGGTCCAGGCGGCGCCGTCGTAGCGCAGGATCGTGCCCCCGAGGCCCACGGCGAAGACGTCACTTCCGGAGCTGCCCCAGATCCCATGGAGATTCGTCGTCGTGCCGGAGCTCATGGCGGACCAGGCGGCGCCGTCGTAGTGCAGCAGCGTACCGCCGGCTCCCGCGGCGAAGACGTCGCTGCCGGAGCTGCCCCAGACGCCCTGGAGATCGTACGACGTGCCCGAGGTCATCGGGGACCAGCTCACCCCGTCGTAGTGCAGGATGGCTCCTGTCCAGCCCACGGCGAAGACGTCGGCGCCGGAGTTCCCCCAGACGTCGGTGAGCAGCGCGTTCGCGCCGACCGTCATGGGGGACCAGGTCGCGCCGTCGTAGTGCAGGATGAAGCTGGACAGCCCTTCGGTGCCCACCGCGAAGATGTCGTTGCCGGTGCTCCCCCAGATCCCGTAGAGACCGGCCGCCCAGCCGGTGCTCGCGTCGGACCAGGCGGCGCCGTCATAGCGCATGATCGTGCCGCCCCCCACGGCGTACACGTTGCTGCCGGAGCTGCCCCACACGTCCTCGAAGTGCACCGTCGTCCCGGGGGTGAGCGCCGACCAGGCGGCGCCGTCGTAGCGCAGGATCATTCCCAGGTCGCCGACCGCGTACACGTTGCTGCCGGAGCTGCCCCAGACGCCCCAGAGGAAGTGCGAAACCCCGGTAGTCATGGGGGACCAGGCGGCGCCGTCGTAGTGCACGATCGTTCCGAGCCAGCCTACGGCGAAGACGTCGCTCCCGGAGGTGCCCCAAACACCGTAGAGCGCGTTCGAGGTGCCGGACGACATGGGAGACCAGGCCGCGCCGTCGTAGTGCAGGACCGCCCCGGTGCCCGTCACGGCGAAGACGTCACTGCCGGAGCTGCCCCAGACCCCGTTGAGCAGGTCCGAGGTCCCGGAGCTCATGGAGGTCCAGGCCGCGCCGTCGAAGTGCAGGATCGTGCCGTTGTCGCCCACCACGAAGACGTCGCTGGCAGAGCTGCCCCAGATCCCGGTGAGGTGGGAGGTGGTTCCGGAGCTCACGGTGGACCAGGCCGCGCCGTCGAAGTGCAGGAGCGCCCCACTGTGCCCCGCGGCGTAGACGTCACCGGCAGAGCTGCCCCAGACGGCGATGAGGAAGGGGGACGCGCCCGCGCTCATCGGCGACCAGAAGGACCCGTTGTAGCGCAGGATCCGGCCGTGCTGTCCCACGGCGAAGACGTCGCCGGAGGCGCTCTTCCAGATCGCATACAGGGAGCTCGTCGTCCCGGTCGCCTGGGAGGACCAGGTCAGGCCGTCCGTGTGCAGGATCGTGCCGACATTGCCCGCCGCGAAGACATCGCCGGCCCAGGAGCCACAGATCCCGTTGAGCGCGTTCGAATGGGGGCGTGGATTGTGCGGCGTCCAGGTCTGGGTCGCGGCGCTCACGTCGATGGCAAAGATCTGGGTCGCGTCCGGTGTGATGCCGTTGGCGGCCGTGAGCGAGAGGGTTCCTGACACGCCCACGTCACCCGCCCCGGGGGTGCCCGACAGGGTCGAGCCGTTGAACGTCAGCCAGCCCGGCAGGTCGGTGGCCGAAACCGTCGGCGTGGGGGCGCCCAGCAGCGTCGGCGTGTAGACATACTGGATCCCCACCCTCGCCGTGGTGGTGGGGATGCTCGTGAAGCTCGGCGGCGTGTTTCCGGTGACGACGGTGATGGTGAAAGCCTGGACGTCGTCCGGGTTGATCCCGTTGCTGGCCGTGAGCGTGAGGGTCCCGGTCACGCCTTCGTCCCCGGTATCGGGCATCCCGGAGAGGGTGTAGCCGTCGAACATCATCCAGCCGGGCAGGCCGGTCGCGGAGACGGTGGGAGTCGGGGCGCCCGTCACCGTCGGCGTGTAGCTGTACAGGACACCCGTGGTCGCCGTGGAGGGGGGCGTGCTGGTAATGATGGGCGCGGCCGCCGTGTCGACGACGACGATGGTGAAGGTCTGGACGTCGTCCGGGCTGACCCCGTTGGCGGCCGTGAGCGTGATGGTCCCGGTTTCCCCCACATCCCCGGCGTCCGGTGTTCCGGAGAGGGTGTCGCCGTCAAAGGTCAGCCAGGCGGGCAGCCCGGCCGCCGTCACGGTGGGCGTCGGTATGCCGGCGACCGCGACAGTGTAGCTGTAGGCCATGTCCATCACCGCCGTGGTCGGGGGCGTGCTGGTGATGGTGGGCGCGGTCCCCGTCTCGCTGACGGTGATGGTGAAGGTCTGGACATCGTCCGGGCTGACCCCGTTGGCGGCCGTGAGCGTGATGGTCCCGGTCTCCCCCACGTCCCCGGCGCCGGGTGTGCCGGAGAGGATCTCGCCGTCCTGCGTCAGCCAGGCGGGCAGCCTGGCCGCCTCCACGGTGGGTATCGGCGTGCCGCTGACCGTCACGGTGTAGCTGTAGTCGATGTCCACCACCGCCGTGGTCGGAGCCGTGCTGGTAATGGTGGGCGCTGTTTCGTCGCCGCCGCTGCTGTCGTCCGAGCAGGCCGCGAGCGCCATCACCACGAGCAGCACCGGGATTGAAGCAAGGCATCCGTTCCCGTGGTAGACGGCACAGCGCGCCCGCGCTGGCGGGCTACCCCTTGAGGGGACGGGAGGGGTGTCATGAGCCGCGGAGCGGCGGATCTGTCGGTCTGCGGCACCGAGCAATGGGACACCTCCCGGAGATCGATCCGCCACTTCGTGGCTCACTTCGCCCCCTCCGCCCCCTCCGGGGGAACCCTCGCTCCGCTCGGAAGGTGCGCAAATAGCACCCCCGTGAACACACACGAAGCAGGATGTCGACTGAGGATCACGATCCACCTCCCCGCACGGGCGCGCGAGGGATCGACCCTGGGCGGTCTGCCGAGACGATCCCTTGCGCCTGGTTCGGCCGAGGATACCACTGAACGGACACCTTTCTAACAGGATACCAATCCGACGTGGGTCGAAAAGGTCTGGAGCGCGCCTGGGAGCCCGCGTCGTGGTCGCCACCGGGCTTGCGCCCTTCCGCATCCACGATGCCGGGACCCGAGGCAGGGTCGATTGTTGTTGATCCAAGCTCCGACTAGACGTTAGAAGTCACGTTCGGAGGCCACAACCCCTTGCATAGGTAGAGGCATGAAGACCGAGAAGCTGCGGACACTGATCCTTTCCGGCCTGCTTGCCGCGTCCCTGGTCGCGGTGGCGATCCTGGCGTTGAAGCTCTACCGCATCGACGCCGATCTCACCGCGACGCGCCGCAACGCCTGGAAATCCTGCCGAAAGGTTTCCATGCAGCACCTGCTGTTCGAGCGCGCCAGGGAGCGCGCCCGAGCCGAGGGCAAGCAGCTCGTCGTCATCGGCAACCCCACGGGCGGCTGGGTGAACAAGGTCGCCACGGTCTACGGCTGCGGTGACATCTGCATCGACATCGCCGGCTGTTCCCCCTGCGGCGACCAGTCCCGAATCCTCAAGGCCGACGCCATTGTTGCCCTCAAGACCCTTCCCAGTGACAGCGCCGTGGTCTTCGAGTCCGAAACCCTGGAGTACGTCTTCGACATGAAGGCCGCCACCCGCGAGCTCGCCCGGATCACGGGCAACGACCACACCCGCATCTACTCCGTGCACTCCATCAGCATCGACCACTGGCGCTACCACACCAAAGGAGTTCGTCCGAAGCCGCCCACCAAGGCGGCCGTGCGGAAGCGCCGCAAACACCGCAAGAAGTATGCGAACACCGGCGAAGGTCTCGCGCGCCGCATCATCTACAACTACCCCCCCCGTGACCCCTACCGGTGGGTGGATTTGTAGCACCTCGAATCACCTTCGCCCCAACGAATGATCGAAGGCGGCGGGCCTGGGGAGCGGGCAGAATACAATCCGGCTCGCCCCGGGGCCATCGCAGGTATAATGCGCGCGTATCGAGGTGAGCAATGCCGAGGGTTCTCTGGGTCCCGGGTCTGATCATCGCGCTGGCCGCAGGCCTTGGCGTCGGGGGGTGCCGCAAGGCGGCGCCGCAAGAAAACGCGTCCGGGTCGAAGGCGCGCGCCGGGATGCACCGCGAGGCGGACGGGGCGATGCCCCAGGCACCGCGGCCGCGGGCCGCGGGTCGGTCCCCAGCGCGCCCGGTTGCCGCGCGGCGCCCGGCCACCCGGCCGGCCGATCCCGATCCCGCGGCGAGCGTGCTTCCCCGGGAGGCCCGGCTCCCAGCGGACGTGGAGCAGCAGCTGGCCCGGAAGCGACTCCTCTCCTTTCCCAGCCGTTGGAACGGCAAGGTGCACGTTCGGCAGACGGGGCGGGTCCGGCTCCTGTATCTCGGCAAGCGGATGGACATCGTGCACACGCGGCTGCACCTGGACCGCCCGGCCGACCTCATCTCCCCCTACCAGCAGTGCCTGTTGCTCGGCTTTGGGTTGTTCGAGAAGCCGCGCACCGAGGTGAAGCGGGTGGCCATGATCGGGCTGGGCGGTGGGGCCCTGACCCGGTTCTTTCGCGCCAAGCGGCCCGAGCTGGTGTTCCACTCCGTGGAGATCGACCCCGTGGTGGTGGCCGTGGCGCGGCGCCTGTTCGGCGTGAAGGACACGCCGGGCTACCGCAGCTACGCCATGGACGGGCGGCGTTTCCTGCAGGAGGCGAAGCGGCCCTACGACGTGATCATCATGGACGCCTTCGATGCCGCGGCGACGTTGCCGAAGCAGCTGGCGTCCCAGGAGTTCTTTCGGCTCTTGAAGGCTCGGCTCACTCCGCACGGCGTGCTGCTGATGAACTTCCTGGTGCACGACCGCCGGATCTACGCGTCCGTGTGGAAGACCCTGAAGACCGTGTTCCCGCGGGTGTATCGCATGCCCCTGCGGCGGTTCCGGTCGTTCAACACCCTGCTGCTGGCCGCGGCGGATCCGCGACGGATGCCCGACAAGGCCACGCTCAGGGGCCGGATCCCGGGGCTCAAGTCTTCCTACTCGGTCGCATTTCCATTGAAACGGTGCTGGGAGGCACTGGACGCCGATCGCCTGGATCTAAAGGCGGCGACGTTGATCCGTGACCCGACGCCCGCCCGTGGCGCTCCGTAGCTCCGCGGCCGGCAAGACCGAATACACGACGAGTCTGCCCGCCCGGCGGGAGTCGTTCATCTGAGGTGACCCATGACCCACACGAGAAGCCACCTGAGCTCACTTCTGGCGTTTCTGGCGCCCCTGACCCTTGCCTTGCCCGGCGGGAACGCGAGGGCTGCCCCGCTGCAGCTCACGCCGCGCACCGCGGTGCACAGGGCGCTGAAGCACAACCTGGGGCTCAAGTACGAGCGCCTGGCCCCGGAGCTGACCCGAGCCGCCGAGAGCGTGGCGCGCGCGCCCTATGACACGACCCTGTTCAGCCACCTCACGGCGTCCGGGGACGGGGACCGCCTGCGACTCGAGCTCCCGAAGTCCTTTGACGCCCGGCTGGACGTGGACGTGGGGGTGCGCCGCACTTTCGTGACCGGGACCCGGCTCGAGGCGACCCTGGGGGGCCTGCTGGGGTACGGCGGCAACGGCACGGATCCCAGCCGCGTGAGCTATCAAGCAGGCTTGAGCCTGACCCTCCGGCAGCCACTGCTCCTCGGGGCGAGCAAGGCGGTGAACCAGGCGGCCATCACCACGGCCAAGCTGGATCGATCCGCTGCCCATCAGCAGCTGCGGCGCAAGGCCGAGCAGACCACGGTGGAGGTGCTCAAGGCCTACTGGGACCTGCACGCGGCCTTGGCCAGCCTGCAGATCCAGCAGGTCGCCCTGGCGCAGAGCCGCACGACCCTCTCCGAAACCAAGGAGCTCATCAAGGCCCAGAAGGTCCCGGCGTCCGAGGAGGTGGAGGCGGTGCACCAGGTCAAGATCGAGGAGCGGGCCACCCTGCTCGCGCAGCAGACCGTGAACAATCACCGCGACCAGCTGGCGCGCCTGATGGGACTCACGGGCCCGCGATCCCTGACCACCCCGGCC
>JBDRSE010000210.1:0-8769 GCA_043825095.1 bacterium | reverse complement strand
CGACGCGGCCGGCTACCTCAACGACACCTGGGAGTTCGACGGCGTGGAGTGGCGAGAGCTGGCCACGACCGGAACGCCGCCCTCGCCGCGGGGCCGGCACGCCATGGCCTACGACGCGGGGAGGGACGTGTTGGTGCTCTTCGGCGGCGTGGACAGCTCAGGAGTGCTCGACGACACCTGGGAGCTCCAGGGAGCTGTCTGGACCGAGCGGACCATCCTCGACGCGCCCGCGCCCCGGCAGAGCCACGCCATGGCCTATGATCCGCAGCGGGAGCGGGTCGTGCTCTTCGGCGGGTTCGACGGCCAGGCCAACCTGCAGGACACCTGGACCTACAACGGTTCGGTGTGGTCCCAGCGCTCCAACACCGGTCCGGGAGCGCTTCGCGGCCACGCCATGACCTACGACCCGGGGCGGGGCGGGGTCGTGGTCTTCGGGGGCACGACCCTGATCGTTATGTCCAGCAGCGCCGCGTATGTCTTCGACGGGGTCGCGTGGAATTCTCTCTTGATCGACACGCAGCAGGGTGCGCCCGCGGCGCGCAGCGAGCACGCAGTGGTCTATGACGTAGCCCGGGAGCGTCTCGTGTTGTATGGCGGGCGCGACTTTGCCTATTTGGCCGATACCTGGGAGCTTCCGAGCGCGGCCACGTCCTGGACCGAGACGACACCTCCCACCAAGCCTCCCGCGCGGGCATATGCGGCCATGGCCTACGATTCGGCTCGGGGGCGCACGGTGCTGTTCGGCGGCGCCAAGGACGGCAACCTGCTATCACACCTCGAAGACACGTGGGAGTTCGACGGGGTGCAGTGGGTCCAGGTGCAGACCGACGAGGCCCCCTCGGCGCGCATGGTTCACGCCATGGCTTACGACAAGGACCGGGGGGTGACTGTGCTTTTCGGCGGCTTCAAGGGGCTTCAGTTGCTCACGGACACCTGGGAGTTCGACGGCAAGGACTGGGTGGAGACCACCCCGTCGGTGTCGCCGCCGGGGCGCGCTGCGGGGCGGATGGTCTACGACTCCGTGTGGAAGCGAGTCGTGCTCTTCGGAGGTACTACCACCAACTTTTTCGGGGATCTCTCCTTCAACGACACCTGGGAGTACGACGGCACATCCTGGGTGGAGATCTCGCCTGAGGAGTCCCCACCGGCCCGGGCCTTCCACGCCATGGTCTACGATTCCGACCGCGAGCGGACCGTGGTGTTCTCCGGCTCGAACATGTACGCCTCGGAGATCACCGGGACCTGGGAGCACGACGGCAGCCTGTGGCGGGAGGTCACGCCCTACGTCGTGCCGCCTTTCCGAGGGGAGGCGGCCATGGTCTACAGCAAGGCCCGCCGGCGCACGACCCTGTTCGGGGGCCTGGGAAATGGCATCCTGTGGGACACCTGGGAGTATGACGGTGCCTCTTGGACCCAGCTCTATCCACCCCTTTCTCCGGCGCCCCGCAGCGGGGCCGCGGCGGCCTACGACGCCAGGCGACGCACCATGGTGATGTTCGGCGGCTCGTCCTTCCAGGACGAAACCTGGGAGTTCTCGTTCAAGTCCGCCCTGGCGGACGAGATCTGCGGCAACGGCGTCGATGACGACGGGGACGGGCTGGTGGACTGCGACGACCCCGACTGCAACGAGCAGCCCACCTGCTACCCCTGGGAAGACTGCGGCAACGGACTGGATGACGACGGGGACGGCCGGGTGGACTGCGCGGATCCCAACTGCAGCGGCTCCACCTGCGCCACCCGGCTGGTGTGCACGGGTCTGGGCGCGGCCGCGGTGTGCGGCTGCGCCGAGGGCCACTGGGAGTCTGACTGCACCGACGGGCGGGACAACGACTGCGACGGCCTGGTGGACGACGACGACCCGGAGTGCACCCTGTGCGCCGAGTGGGAGCCCATCGCCTGCGGCGCGACCGCGGACAGCTCCACCCTGAACGGCCCCGCGGCCATCCGGTCCTACGCCTGCCTGGAGGGCTGGGAGCTCATCGGGCCCGAGGCGTACTACGGCTTCACCGCTGCGCAGGACGGCCCGGTCACGGTCACGGTGACCGGCACGGGCCAGGGCGACCCGGACCTCGTGGTCACCGGGGCCAACGGCCACGACCGGTGCGAGCCGGTGCACGAGTGTCTGGGCAGCTCCTCCCTGGACGGCCTGCCCGAGACGGTCACCTTCGACGCCGTGGCCGGCAGGACCTACTTCTTCATCGTGGACAGCTTCGCCGCCGCGCCGGCGGAGTTCACCATCGACGTCCAGTGTGATTGACCGCGGCCCGGCTCAGGGCCAGATCGTCAGCTCATCGATGTACCAGCCCGGCATCTCGGCCCAGAGACCGTTCGCCGAGTAGAAGGCGAACCGGAGATAGATGACCTCCCCGAGATACGCGCTCAGGTCCGCGTCGTACGTGGCCCACTGGCCCGCGTTGGGGAAGTTCTGGTACGGGTCCATGGGATCGAACCCGGACCAGATGGGGCCCCAGCTAGACCATTCCGAAAACGGAGGTACTGCTGTCTGCAGCGGCTCGAAGTCCACGCCGTCGGTGCTGACCTGGAGCTGGGCGCCGTGCCCGAGCTCCGTCATGACGTAGGCCTGATACTCCAGGTACGGCATCCCGGTGGCGTCGGTCAGGTCGATGGGCGGCGAGGTGGCCGTACAGTCGCCCTCGTCCAGGTCGAGGGAGTAGGACCCGCTCAGGTTGGTGCCGAGGCAGGCGCCCCAGACGCAGCCCATGGGCCCCGGGTACATGGGGTCGTAGACCACCGGGCCCCACTCCCAGTCGCCGGTCAGGATCCAGCCCGTGGGCGGGCCCGGGCCGTCGAAGGACTCGAAATAGGGCAGATCCACTGGCGTGACCACCTGCATCGAGAGGGTTTTCTCGACGTAGTTGTTCGCGTCGGTGGCATCGGCGACCCGAACAGTGAGCTCCACCAATCCCACGTCCGTGGCGTCCGGCGTCCCGCTGAGGACACCGGAAGCGGGGTCCAGGTTGAGCCATGCGTGGTTGACGCCGCTCTGGACCGACCAGTTGTAGCTTCCGGAGCCACCGGAAGCCTGCAGCTCGGCGCTCCACGGCAGATCCACGGCCGCTGAGCTGAGCGACGAGTTGGTTTCCAGCCTGACGGGCAGGCCGCCGGCTTCGGCCACGATAATCGAGTCGACGAGCCAGTCGGCCTGGTTGAAGGCATACTCGGAGCGGTAGTCGAGACGCAGCCAGACGGTTTCGCCGACATAGGCTGAGAGGTCGGCTTGCACCGAGGTCCAGGTTTCAGGCCAGTTCATCTCATCGCCCTGCCAGAACGACTCGTTGCCCATGTTGAAGATGTACGGCGGTGCCACGGGGTCGAGCACCGCGAAATCACTGCCGTCGGTGCTGATCTTCAGGTTGCCCAATCGCCACAACATGGGAGCCCAGGCGCTGTGGAGGTTGAGCACGGGAGCAATGGCTCCCGTGAGATCGATGGCCGGGGAGGTGGCTGTTTGCGGGATCGTGATTGGGGACGGCGGATAGGGGTAGGAGGCAACCGGCATGGCGGCCAGGTAGCGTCCCTCGAAGAGCGGGACCGAGCTCGGCGTCGCCTCGGTGCCCCAGACCCAGTCCCCGGTGAGAGTCCAGCGGCCTACCGGGTTCAGCTCGAAGGACTCGTAGAAGTAGAAGCGCGGGCCGGAGCACTGGCCGGCGTCCAGGGTGCAGCCGGGTTGGCAGGTGAGGCTGCCGGCGGTGTAGCCCAGCGCGCGGCAGTCCAGGTCCCGGACATTCGCCCCGTCGCAACCCTCGTAGGGATCCACCATCCCGTCTCCGCAGAGCAGGCACGTGTCTTCGTCCAGGGTGCAGTCATCCCGGCAGCGCATGGGCCCGGGTTGGCCGGTGAGGCTCTGGCAGGTGGCTCCGCCGAGATCGGCGCCGTCGCACTCCTCGCCGGCCGCGGTCCAGATGTGGCCGTCACCGCAGAAGGCGAGCTCGCACGTGCCGGTGGGGCCGTCCGGGCAGCCGTCGTCGGTTTGGTTGTTGCCGTCGTCGCAGACCTCGCCCGGCTCCACCACGGAGTTGCCGCACACCGCCTGGCAGGAGTCATAGTCCAGATCCTGGCAGGAGGGCATGCACCCGGGCAGGCCGGGGTCCGCGAAGCCCTCCAGCTGACAGGTGGCCGTGCCGATGTCCGAGCCGTCGCAGAGCTCGCCCGGCTCGGTCACGTTGTTGCCGCACAGGGAGTAGCAATCACCAACCGCCAAGGTGCAGTCCTCGGTGCAGGCCACCCCGGCCGGCTCGACGTAGCCCAGGTCCTCGCAGGTGGAGCTGCCCAGGTTGGAGCCGTCGCAGGGCTCGCTGCCCTCCACCAGCCCGTTGCCGCACTGGCTGCAGTCACTCACGTCGTAGGTGCAGTCGGGCAGGCACGCTAGTCGCCCCTGCTCCAGGCCGGTCAGGCTCTCGCAGTCGGCCCCGGCCAGGGCCGAGCCGTCGCACTCCTCCCCGGCCTCGAGCACCCCGTCGCCGCAGCCGTGGCAGCCGGACACGTCCAGGAAGCACCGGGCCGTACAGGCGAGCTCACCCTGGCTCCGGCCGGTGGCGGAGAGGCAGTCCGCCCCACCGAACTCCTCACCGTCGCATTCCTCGTCCGGGTCGAGCTGGCCGTTGCCGCAGGGCAGGGCCGCGTCGGTGTTGTTGTTGTCGCCCGCGGATTCTCCTGGACAGCCCAGGGCCGTCAACGTCGCGACTACCAGGCCGGCCAGCAGGGTCACTCGCGCGCGATTCTTCGTCTGTGTCTGTCGCACGCTCATTGCAGCACCATCACGTCGTCGATGTACCAGCCGGCCGCCTGCCCGCCGGGCGCGTCGTCGGCGCAGAAGGCGAAGTTCAGCATGATCATCTGGCCGGCAAAGGCGCCGAGATCCACGGTCTGCTGGGACCAGCCTCCGCCGAAGCCCACGAGGGCGCCCACGGGGCCCATCTGGGCGCACATGGGCGGCGGGAACGAGTAGTCGTAGGGATCGAACAGGAAATCACTCAGGGGGAACCAGTTGGAGCCGAAGTCGTTGGACACCATGATGAGCCCCGCGCCGGTGAAGGCCTCCACGTACTGCTGATACACCAGGTAGGGCGCAGTCGCTGCGGTGAGGTCGATGGGCGGGCTCATCAGGTTGCACATTCCAAGGGCGATGTCGTTGCTGTGGAGGTCGTTCATCACCGTGCCGAAGCAGCCGGCCGAGCCGCCGTAGCAGCTCGGCGGTCCCACATTGGACGGTGTGCCCCACCCCCAGTCGCAGTCGAAGGGCTCGAAGAAAGCGCCAGGGCCGTTGTCAAAGGACTCGTAGAAGAAAGCCTGGCTCACGTTCAGCGTGAAGGACTTGTCGACGAAATTGCCCGGCACCGTGGGCTCTGCCACCCGAACGGTGAGGTACACCGGTCCGAGGTCCGAGGCGCCGGGGATGCCGCTGAGCACGCCGGTGGCCGGATCGATGGAGAGCCAGGCGTCGTTCGTGCCGCCGGGTTGGATCGACCACCCTAGGTTGCCCGTGCCGCCGATCGCCCGAAGCTGGAAGTAGAATGGCTCGCCCACCAGGGCTGTGCCCAGGTCGGTCGGGCTCAGGTGGCGCACGGGCAGGTGGGCCGGCTCGGCGATGCGGATTTCGTCCAGGTACCAACCCGCCCCGTCTCCATAGATTTGGGGCTCGCTGCACATGGAGAACTTGAGTCGGATCGTCTGGCCGACGTAGCTCGAGAGGTCGGCGCCGATACGATGCCATTCGGGAAATTCACCGGTCACGGTGTCCGCGCCGGCGCACCCGCCAAAGAACCAGTAGTTCTCGGGGAACTCCAGCGAAGATGCGTCCGGGGCGGTCCAGGTGGCGCCGTCGTCCGTGGAGATCCAGAGCGAGCCGCCGCCCTCCCCCATCGTTCCGACCCACTGAAAGAACTCGAGCCGGGGAGCGATCGCCTGGGTCAGATCCACCGGCGGGCTGATCAGGGCGTGGACCTCGTTGGTCATCCCGCCGGCGAAGCCGCTGTCCAGGTCGGTCCCGGCGCACTGCTGGCCGGCGTAGGGGGCAGGGCCGTACCCGTAGGTGGGCTCTCCCCACTCCCAGAGGCCGCCGTAGCTCCACATCTGGGCGGTGGGGCCCTCGAAGGGCTCATAGAGGTACCAGAGGCGGTCGGTGCAGCCCGAGGTGTCGTGCAGGCAGCTCGCGTCGCAGGCCAGGGTGCCGCTGGCAAAGCCCGCGTCCGGGCAGCCCAGGCCGCGCAGGTCCGAGCCGTCGCAGAGCTGGTCCGGGCACTCGGCCACGTTGTCGCCGCAGACCGGGCCGCCCAGGCAGCCGCTGAAGTCCGGAGTGCAGTCGCTCCCGCAGGCGAGCAGCCCGCCGGTGTAGCCGCAGAAGTCGGTGCAGCGCAGGCCGCCCAGGTCGGCGCCCTCGCAGGCCTCGTAGGAGAGCGGCTCCCGCAGCCCGTTGCCGCAGCGGCCGCAGTCGTCGCCCTCGCAGAGCGGAGAGGGTTGACCCGAGCTCTGCGTTGAATTCGTGCAGTCACCACCACCGTATCCCCACATCCAGATGACGCCGGTCTTGGAGACCGCGCTGCTGCGGGCACCGGCCAGCGATAGGGAGCCCAGGCCGGTGAGGCCGGCGACCCTGACGGGCGTCAGGCTCTCGTTCCGGGTGCCGTCCCCGAGCGCGCCGTCGACGTTGCTTCCCCAGCAACGCGCTGTACCGTCGGCTTCGATGGCGCAGCCGTGGGTCGCGGTGTTCTCCAAAAACAGGTCGTCACCCGTGCCGGGCGCCAGGATCGGCGTGGCGCTCAGGGGATCTGTCGTGCCACTGCCGAGCTGGCCGGCGTTGTTATCACCCCAGCACCACCCTGTGCCGTTGCTGTTCAGAGCGCAGGAGCCCTGCTCGTAGGCCGACACGGTCGCCACGTCTGTGACGCCCACGATCTGCACCGGGGTTGCACTGTCGGTCGTCGTTCCGTCGCCGAGCTGTCCAGAGTAGTTGAGTCCCCAGCACCAAGCCGTGCCGTTGTCCAGGGCGGCGCAGCTGTGGTACCAGCCGGTCCCCAGTTCGACGACCGGAGCGGGAAGCCCAGAGACCGGAGTCGGTATCGGGCTCGACTCGTTCCAGTCGCGCTCCCCCCAACACCAGGCCTCCCCACCGCAGACGGCGCAGGTGTGGTTTTGGTCTGCGGCGATTCTCGTGCAGCCGGTGAGCCCCACCGCCTGTGCCGGCGTTGCCCGATATTGCGTGGAACCGTCCCCGAGCTGCCCGCTGAAGTTGGCGCCCCAGCACCAGACCGTGCCGTTGCTGCGGACCGCGCAGGAGTGATACTGACCGGCCGCGATGTCGACGACGCTGCTCAGACCGACAGCCTTGGTCGGCGCTTCGCGGGACGTCTGGGTCCCATCTCCGAGCTCACCTTCGCTGTTACATCCCCAGCACCAGACCGTACCGTCGCGGCGTAGGCCGCAGAGGTGCCAGCGGTGGCGGATGACCTTTGCCCACCCGCACTCTTCAGGGCAGGTTTGCCAGGTCTCGTAGGGGGCGCTGCACAGGCCGTCGCCGCAGGTGAAGCAGGCGGAGCGGTCGTGGCGGCAGTCGGTGCGGCAGCCGACCGGGTCGATGGTTTCGAAGCCGAGGTCTTGGCAGGTGAGGCCGCTGGGGGAGGAGTCGCACTCTTCGTCGGCTTCGACCGTGCCGTTGCCGCAGCGGTGGCAGCTCGTGGTGTCAAAGGCGCAGCCGTGCTGGCAGCGGAGCTCGCCGTCCGGGAGGTCGGGGTCGAGGGTGGCGCAGGTGTTGCCGCGCAGGTCCGGGGAGTCGCACTCCTCGGCGCGCTCGGCCACGCCGTTGCCGCAGGTGTGGCAGAGGGTGACGTCCCGGCGGCAGTCCGGGGTGCAGCGGAGCTCGCCCTGCTGGTGGCCGGTGGCGGTGCGGCAGGTCTGGTCCGCGAAGTCGGTGCCGTCGCACTGCTCCCCGGGCTCGAGGATGCCGTTGCCGCAGCCGATGAAGGGCCCGGTGTCGGCGGCGGCGTCGCCGTCGCCCGGGGAGTCGTCCCCGCAGCCGGCCTCGCCGTACACACAAAGAATGGTCAACAAGACGAACGTCAACGGGCTACGCATCTGTGACGCACCTCCCATGGCTGTCTACTACGCCTCACCCGCACCCTGAAATGTACGGGCGATTGTACTGGATTGCCCGCCGGAAAGATAGGCCGCGACCGGACCGGACTTGTCTTCCGGTTGCAGGTTTCGTATGATGAAATCGACGGTTAGACGTATGTTCATGCCGGTGGCACAGGGGTGATGCCACCTCTAAGGAGAACGACGATGCGGTCCAGACTTTTTTCGGTGATTGGGATCCTGGCCATGTCGACTGTGGTGGGGTGTGGGGACGACAGTGGGTTGACCGGTGGGATCACCGGGGATCCATGCGACAGTCACACCGACTGTCAGGGGCTGTGCCTCGACCCGGGGGGCGGGGAGGATCCCTACTGCTCTGACGGCTGCGATCCGACCGACAGCGGGTCGTGCCCCACCGGATACGAGTGCCTGGACCTCGAATTCGTCGGCGATGTGTGCGTGCTGACTGACGTGGTCCTCGGCGCGCTGGGCGACGCCTGCACGGCCGGCGCGGATTGCGTCTCGGGGTTCTGCAACGGGGACGTGTGCTCCGAGTGCGAGGGGGACGGGGACTGCCCGGGCGCGCAGACCTGTGAGGACGACACCGGCGGCGTGGGGTACTTCGTGTGCCAGGGCGGGGACGGCGCCCTGGGCGACGCCTGCACCGAGGGCGCGGAC
>JBDRSE010000209.1:0-2794 GCA_043825095.1 bacterium | reverse complement strand
TCTTCGACCATCGGATCATGGATGGGCTGAACGCGGGGAAGCTGGCAGAGGAGTTGCAGGGATACCTTCGAGATCCGGTGGCGTGGGAAGCTGCCGCAGGAGGCGCAGACGGGTAGCCCCTTGGATGGACTATGGACGATGGACATTGTCCATTCCTCGGTCGTTTGTCCGTTCCCAGGGCCCCGGCAAAGTCATTAATCCACCGCAGATCCGCTGAGATAGCCTGGGGGCTGGCGCCGCTCACCATCTTGTGGTATGGGTTGGAGGATGAAACGCTTCCGCCAAGACGATGAACCTCTGCGGGTGACCTTCCGGGGCACCGTGTTGGGTGCGAGAGAGCTCGCCCGGATTCGGGAGCTGGTCGATGGCGGTCAGGACCAGAGTCGCCAGGAGCTTGCGCGCGCTGTCTGTCGCGCGTTCGGCTGGCGCCGTTCCAATGGGGCGTGGGCGGTTCGTGGCGCCCGGCAGCTACTCGTCCGACTTGAGAAGCTCGGCGTGCTCCGGCTGCCTGCACCCCGGCGCGCACAGGGGCGGCCCCGGCGCGAGGTGGTGGAAACAGCCGCGGCCCTTCTGAGCCCCGCGGTCACCCCGGTAGCGGCAGAGCCGTCAGCGCGAGGCTCGGGAGCGACGCTGCGGGTGCGGCCGATCAGCGCCGGGGAGCTGTCCCTGTGGCGCGCGCACATGGAGCGATACCATTACCTGGGCGACACCGCGCTGGTCGGTGAGTCGCTCCGCTATGTGGCGGAGTTGGACGGCGAGATGGTCGCCTTGCTGAGCTGGGGAGCCGCGTCGCTGCGCAACGAGCCGCGCGATCGCTACGTGGGCTGGGAAGCGGACGGCAGAGCGGCGAACCTCCATCAGGTCGTTAACAACGCGCGGTTCCTCATCCTGCCGTGGGGCCGGCGTCCTAACTTGGCCTCACGCGTGCTTGCGGCCAACCTACGACGCCTGAGTCGCGACTGGGAGCAGGTCTACGGTCATGCGGTCGTGCTGGCCGAAACCTTCATCGATATCTCGCGTTTTCGCGGTACCTGCTATCGCGCCGGCAACTGGATCTGCGTTGGCGAGACCAAGGGGTGGTCCAAGAGCGGCGCAGCCTATCGCTTCCACGGTCAGCCGAAGGCCGTGTGGCTGTACCCGCTGGCGCGCAACTTCAAGGAGCAACTGTGCACGGCTGCTGGCCGGTGCATGCGCAAGGAGGGCTTCATGATCATCGAAGTAGACAGGCTTCCCCTGTACGGGCAAGGCGGGTTGTTCGAGATCCTCGAGCGATTTCATGACCCGCGTAAACGCCGCGGCATCCGCCACAAGATCCAAAGCATCCTGAGCACGGCCTTGTGCGCGGTGCTGGCCGGCGCGCGCAGCTTCACCGCTATGGGGGAATGGGCGGCCGAGCAGTCCAAGGAGACGCTCGAGCTGTTGGGCTCTCACAACGGCAAGCCCCCGAGCGAGCGGACCTATCGGCGCATGTTCGCCAGCATAGACATGGAAGAGCTGGACCGCTGTACGGGGAGCTGGATGTTCAAACAGCGGCGACTTCAGGCCGGCGCGGGCATGGCCCTGGACGGAAAGACGGTGCGCGGCAGCCGGGAGAAGGATCAGGGTGCGCTCCACCTGCTGAGCGCCATCGTGCACGGCAGCGGCACGGTGGTGGCGCAGGTCGCCGTCGACTCGAAGACCAACGAGATCACCAGGGTCGAGCCGCTGCTAGAAGACTTGGACATTGAGGGGGTCGTTGTCACGGCGGATGCGCTGCTGACACAGCGGAAGATCGCCAGTCACCTCATCGAGGACAAGCAAGCCGAGTACGTTTTCACGGTCAAGGGCAACCAGCAGACGCTACGCGAGGACATCTTGGACCTCTTTGCCTCCCAGCGGCAGGACGCGCAACAGCGGCAGCGGGCCAGCAACCAGCGTCCGGAGACGGACGCTTTTCCCCCCTCAGCACCGGACCGTCGATAAGGGCCACGGGCGGTTGGAGACGCGCGAGATCTGGACGAGCCCCGAGTTGAACGACTACGTGGACTTTCCCCACGTCGGACAGGTCTTCTGCATCCGGCGCACGACCACCGACCTGGACGGCAACGTGGTCAAGGGCCGCAAGTCCACCGTGGACACGGTCTACGGCGTGACCAGTCTGTCGCCCCAGCAAGCGTCGCCTGCACAGGTGCTCGCCTACAACCGCACTCACTGGGAGATCGAAAACCGCCTGCACCACGTGCGAGACATGACATACGACGAAGATCGATCCCAGGTGCGCAGGCAGCGGCGTCCTCACGCGATGGCGACGTTGCGCAACGTGGCGATTAGCCTGCTGCGCCTGGCCGGAGCTGAGAACATCGCCGCGGCGACCCGACACCTCGGCCGGCAGGCCGAGCGGCCTCTGCGACTGCTGGGCCTGGCATAGTCACCCGCGGGAATCCACCGGCTGAATAGAAGCCGCCAATCCGTTTCCACCGCACCGGCGGGTCGTACCCGTGCGCCCGTATTCGGCACCGCGTCTGGTGCGTCTGGCTGCAACCGACCCGCTGGCGCTCCGCCGCGCGGCCCCGTCGCTCAAGGCGGCGCCACCCAGCGGGTTCGCACGGCGGACTTTGTCCGTGGCCCTGGATCTAGGGTTCTCGCCCGTTGCCATGAATCGGGAAACACGGTAGATTGCTGCCAGCAAACGCAGTCGAGTTTCAAGGGGGGACGTCATGGCTTTGGCGCAAGGGGTCGGGGACCGCAGTTGCCTCGACCAGGCGAGCAGGGACATCTGCGCGGAGCTGAACCGTTTCACCGATCTCAGCGACGC
>JBDRSE010000208.1:0-51254 GCA_043825095.1 bacterium | reverse complement strand
CTCCGCGGCTCAAGGCACCCCTCCCGTCCCCTCAAGGGGAAGCCCGCGCGGCGCGGGGGGCGCTGTGCCGTCTCCCACGTGAACGGTTACTATAATTGTTCTATACTGGCGTCCGGCCTCAACACGGCCGACCGCCCGGAGGAGCAACACCCATGTCCAAGATCCTGTTTTTGACGGCCACGGAGCCTCGCAGTGGCAAGTCTGCCATCGCCCTGGGGTTGATGGAGATGCTCAAGCGCAAAATCGCCCATGTGGGGTTCTTCCGCCCCATCATCGACGCGGATCCGGCGTGCGGGCCCAAGGATCACGACATCGAGCTCATCGCCGACACCTACATGCTGGACTCGCCGTACGAGCAAAAGTACGGCCTCACCCTGGGTGAAGCAATGAGGCTCGCGGCCGCGGATCGCGAGCCCGAGATCCTGGAGATCATCCTCCGCAAGTTCCACCAGCTGGCAGAGGGCTACGACTTCGTCCTTTGCGAGGGCACCGACTTCGAGGGCACCTCCGCCGCCTTCGAGGCCGACCTCAACGCCGAGATCGCGCGCAACCTGGGCAGCCCGGTGCTGCTGGTGGCCAAGGCCCACGGCCGGTCCATCGAGGAGACCGTCCGCGCCGCCGAGATCGCCCTCGATTCTCTCCACGACAAGGGCTGCCAGGTGATCGCCACCATCGCCAACCGGGTCGATCCAAAGGACCGTGCCGAGCTGCTCGGGCGGCTCGGCGAGCTGGAGGTCACCAAGGGCCAGCTGCTCTTCGCCGTGTCAGAGGACAAGACCCTCGGGAGCCCGACCGTGGGAGAGATCGCCCAGCTCCTGGGGGCCGAGGTGCTGTGGGGCGAAACGCAGCTCAACCGCCACGTGTACGGCTTCACCGTGGCGGCCATGCACCTGACCCACTTCCTGGAGTGGATCAAGCAGGGATTCCTCGTGATCACCCCCGGCGATCGGGCCGACGTGATCGTCGCCTGCCTCGCGGCCACCAGCTCGTCCTCCATGCACAACGTGGCCGGCCTCGTCCTGACCGGCGGTCTCCGGCCCGAGCCTGTAGTCTGGGAGCTCGTCAAGGGCTTCCGGCGCCAGATCCCCATCCTCAGCGTCGCCGAGCCGACCTATGAGACCGCGCGCCTGGTGAGCGACGCAAAGTCCACCATCTCCTGCATGGATCCCCGGAAGATCCAGCGCGCGATCTCGGTGTTCGAGAAGTGCGTGGACGTGGACGCCCTGGAGCGGGAGGTGGTCAAGACCGAGACGACCGCCGTGACCCCGAAGATGTTCGAGTACGCCCTGATCCGACGGGCCCAGAAGGCGCAGATGCGCATCGTGATGCCCGAGGCCGCCGACGACCGCATCCTGCGCGCCGCCGAGATCCTGGCCCGGCGGAAGGTTGCGAAGATCATCCTGCTCGGGCAGCCCGAGCGGACCCGCGCCCGGGGCGCGCGGCTGGGGCTGCACCTGGAGGAGGTCGACATCATCGATCCCCAGACCTCGGAGCTTGCCGAGACCTTTGCCGAGCGCTTCCTGGAGCTGCGCAAGCACAAGGGCATCACCCTCGAGAACGCGCGGGACGCGATCTCCGACGTCAGCTACTTCGGCACCATGATGGTGAAAGAAGACCACGCCGACGGCATGGTGTCCGGGGCGGCCCACACCACGGCCGCCACCATCCGGCCCGCCTTCGAGATCATCAAGACCCGCCCGGGGGCCAAGGTCGTATCGAGCGTGTTCTTCATGTGCCTCTCGGATCGCGTGCTCGTGTACGGCGACTGCGCCATCAACCCCAACCCCAACGCGGAACAGCTCGCCGAGATCGCGATCAGCTCGGCGCGCACCGCCCGGACCTTCGGCGTGACGCCGCGGGTGGCGCTGCTCTCCTACTCCTCGGGCGAGTCGGGCAAGGGCACAGAAGTGGAGAAGGTGCGTCGGGCCACCGAGCTGGCCCGGGAGCAGGCCGCCCGGGACTGGCCCGACCTGCTCATCGAGGGGCCGATCCAGTACGACGCGGCCATCGATCCCGGGGTGGCCGCCACGAAGATGCCGGACAGCGCGGTGGCCGGCCGGGCCACGGTGCTGGTGTTCCCGGATCTCAATACCGGCAACAACACCTACAAGGCCGTGCAGCGCTCGGCCGGCGCCGTGGCCGTGGGGCCGGTGCTCCAGGGGCTGAACCAGCCCGTCAACGACCTGAGCCGCGGCTGCACCGTGACCGACATCGTCAACACCGTGGCCATCACCGCGGTGCAGGCGGCAGACCTGAAGGAGCCGTGAGCCGGCCGTGATCCAGCCCTACTCCGCGGACGAGGATCTCCTGCAGGCCACCCGGGAGGACGGCGCCGCCCGTATTCGCGTGTACCGCTTCCCCTACAAGGCGGTGGTGCTCGGTCGCGGGAGCCGACCCTCCCTGGAGCTCCGCCAGGAGGCCTGCCACACCGACGGCGTCAAGATTCACCGCCGCCGCGGCGGCGGGTGCGCCGTGGTGCTCGACCCGGGAAACGTGATCGTCTCCGCGGCGCTGTCCGCCCCGGGGCTGCGCATCGCCGACCACTTCGAAACCCTGTCGGCGTGGCTCATCCGTGGCCTCGCCCGGGCGGGGGTGCCCGACATCGTTCAGCGCGACATCTCCGACCTGTGCCTCGGGGACCACAAGATCGCCGGCGCCTGCATGTACCGCGCCCGGAACCTGCTCTTCTACTCCGCGTCCCTGCTGGTGGATCCAGACGTCAGGCTCATGGAGCGCTACCTGCACCACCCGCCCCGGGAGCCCGAGTACCGCCGGGGCCGGCCCCACGCCCAGTTCGTCACCTCCGTGCGCGGGCACACCGGCCTCAACCCCGCCACCCTCGCCGAGCGCCTCGAAGGCCTGCTCGAACCCCCGGACCTGGACGCGCGATCCCGCGACTCCGGGTAAGCCGCGGTGTCCGGCAAGTCGTACACGCGTATGTGTTCACGGGGCGCGCTTTTTGCGGCACCTCCCTAGCGCCGCGAGGGTTCCCCCGGAGGGGGCGGTTCCGATCACGCGCTGTCGATCACGCTCCGCGGTAGAGCCCCGCGAGGAGTCGGGCGATGGAGTGGTAGACCTTGCGGACGTCGCGGGGCGCCTCTTTGGGGTTGAAGTGTCGGAAGGCCCGGAGCAGGCGCTTGGTGCAGGCGGCGTGGGCTTTGTCGACCTCCAAGAGCTTGGCATGGGCCTGCTCCTTGTCCGCGATGCTGTCCTGTTGCCGCTCCTCCTTTTCGGCGTAGATCTTGCCCAACCCGGACTCCAGGACCTGGATCTGCTCGGCCAGCTCAGCGAGCGTGCCGAGGTCGGGGTCGACGGCGTTTTCCCGCAGGATGCGATCCCGGCTCAGATAGAGGATGGCGTGCCGTTTGGCCGTCTCCCGGTCGCGATACTCGGCGTCCAGGTCATCGATCTGCGAGCTGGCCATAACGACGTCCATCTCCAGTGAGATGAGCTGATCGTCGAGCTCCTCCATCTGCTTGGACAGCTGATCCTGCTCCGGCGTGCTGAGCTCCCGCCGCTTCAGCATCTGGGCCAGGTCCAGGGCCTTCTTGCCGAGCTGGCTCCAGATCTTCGCCTGCTCCGGATCGGGCTCCTGGGAGTCTGCGTCGAGCTGCTCAGGGAGGCCCGCCGACTCGGGCTCGGCCTCGGAATCTGCGCCACCGCCCGAGGCCGTCGCCGAGATCACCGGGAAGGCGCCCGTGACGGCTCGCGGCTCCTCGAGCTCGCCCAGACACTTTTCGATGATCCGGTGGACCTCGGAGAGTCGCTGCGGGCGCGCCGCCGGGTCCTTCTCCAGGCACTGCATGACGAACGTCTCGAGGCGGTGCGGCACCTGGGGCACCTCCACCGAGCGGGATTGCCGCAGCATCGGCGGAGCTTGCTCGAGGTGCGCGATCAGCAACTCGCCGACGTCCTCGTCGCTAAAAGGCGGCCGCCCGGTGAGGAGCTCGAAGGCCAGGACACCGAAAGAGTAGATGTCGGAGCGGGAATCTCCCGGCTCACCGCGGGCCTGCTCGGGTGACAGGTAGGCCGGGGTCAAGATGATGTCGTGCAGCTCGGTCGCGGCCACCAGCCCGCAGTCCAACAGCAGCCTGCCCAGGCCGGTTTCGATCAGCTTGACCTGCTCCTCGCCGCCCAGTGACTCGCCCAGCAGGACATTGTCAGGCTTCAGCGCGCCGTGCACCACGCCGGCGTCATGCACCGCCGCCAGGCCGGCCGCGATCTGATCGAGGATCTTGAGCGCACGCGGCAGCGCCGTCAGGCGCCGGCCGGTCCCCGCGAGGGTTTCCCCCAAGCCGATACCGGGCACGTACTCCATGGCCAGGTAGAACCGGCCGTCCGGCAGCCGGCCGAAGTCGGAGATCGATGCGATGTTCGGATGGTCCACCTGTCCAATGGCCATCGCCACCCGGCCGAAGCGCTGCACTGCCGCGGCCACGTCCTCCGGCTCGTTCCGGAGCACCTTGATGGCGAACTGTCGGTCCAGGCCCTCGTTCTCCGCGAGGTACACGCTCCCTACAACCCCCCCGCCCAGGAGCTGCAGCACCTGAAATCGTCCGGCTACCAGGCTGCCGACCACGGAGTCGTTCGACATCACACCCACTTCCTTCCCGATTCTCTCAACGTCGCTCCCGTGACCTTATCAAACTCGCACGCAGAGCACAAAACGGAACCGCAGCGCGCGCCCCCCGCGCCAGGCCGACGCAGCCGGCTTCTCCGAGGTGGAGCTCGGACACGCCGCCCCGGATCGCGGCGCCTTTGGCAATCCGAGCCCCAAAACCGGGACGATGTGGATCACGCGTTGCGCGAATCGCCCGTCGTCTCCTACGGCTCCTATGGCTCCCGACGTCTGAGGTAGCTTTGCCTCGCGACTCGGTTTTCCACGCAACAAAAGCAAAGCCGGGTGTCTTGTAGATACAAGGAGATTTCATGGACAAGCACGACAACCGCTCGCCGTTGCGCATTTTCCCTGCCTTGTTTGTTATTTTGGCAATAATCCCCGACGCACAGGCCCAGACGATTCAGAAAACCACCCTGGCGCCTCGGGCAGCGGACACGCTGCGCCGCCTGGAACAGCGACTCGGGCACACCCCACGGACCGTGCTGCGGCGGTCTTCTCCAGGGGGCGCAATGTCCGTGTCCAGGGTCTCCTACCTCGGCGGTTTCGACCTGGCCGTGCCCGGCAGGAGCGCCGACGCTCGGGCGCGGGAGTTCGTCGCAGGGTTTGGGGAGATTCTGGGCATCACACCCTCGCACACCCTGGCGACCGCGGGGCTCAGGAGCTGGTCCGGCGGGCAGGTGGCGCGCTACGCGATCCAGGTGTACGGCGTACCCGTGCTGGGCCACTCCGTCGCCGTGAGCCTGCAAGGCGATCGGGTGACCGCCGCCGCCGGCGGCCTGCCCCCCCTGGCGAGCATCGATCCGGCAACGCCTGCCCTCGCCCCGGCCGACCTCCACCAGGCCGTCTGGGCCGAGACCGGCACGACCCTGCACCGGGTTCTGGGGCTCAAGTACCTGGTGCGTGGAGACGCCGCGGTGCTCGTCTGGATCGCCGCTCAATACCGCGGCCCGGATCATCGACGCTGGGTGCTGGTCATCGACGCCACCACCGGCCAGGTCATCTCCGCCGGCCCCGGACAGCAGGAGGCCCGCGGATATGTCTACGATCCGAGCCCTGCGGTGGCTCCCAACCCGGCGCTGGTCGTGCTGCCCCATTTGACCTTGGACACCGCCCTCGTGGGCACCTACGCGGCGGCGCACCGGTGCGTCGGCCCCTACGGGGACGGCTACGCAACCCCGCCGTGCAGCCAGTCCCAATACGGGGCGAGCCCCGATGGGGCCGGGGACTATCTGCTCGCGCCCGTGGAGCCCTCGCTGTCAGACGGCTTCGCCGAGGTGCAGGCCTACTACCACGTGAGCCGCTACAACCGCTGGCTGGAGGATCGCTTCGGGTTCGCCTGGCAGTGCGGCTGGAGCCGACGGATCGACGTGTTCGTCAACTGGGGTTTTGGCAACGCCTTCTACGGCGACGCAGACGGCGATTCCTGCCCCGACATCACCCTGGGCGAGTCCGGGCTGGACTTCGCCTACGACGCCGACGTCATCTACCACGAGCTGGGTCATGGGCTGGTGTCCCAGACCGCCGCCCTGGGCTGCGGAGCGGCGGGTGTGTGCCTCGACGACCTCGGGGTCAACTGGATCCCCGGCGGCCTCAACGAGGGCTTTGCCGACTACTTCGCCATGAGCTTCACCGACAGCCCCGACCTGGGCGAGCACATCGGGCAGCTCTTGGGCGGTCCGATCCGCACCGCCCTGAACGACGCGGTGTGCCCATGGGATCTCCAGTCTCAGGTCCACAACGACGGCCAGATCCTCATGGGCGCCGCCTGGGAGCTGCGCCAAGCCCTGGGCACGGACCGGACGGACGACCTGATGTTCGGCGCGCTGCTCACCCTGCCCGAGGACGCCGAGTACGCCGAAGCGGCGGCGGCCCTGGATCAGGCGGCCGCAGAGCTGCACGCCGCGGGAATCCTCGACGCCGCGGAGCTCTCCACGGTGCGCAAGGTGCTGGGCCCAGACGGACGCAACATGGCCGGATGCCGGCGGGTCGTGCCCCTGGACAACCGCCCGACGGATAAGCCGACCCAGCAGGTGTACGCCAGTCCGACCCTGCCCGGCACCCTGGACGAGCTGCCCGCCGGTCTGCAGCTCACGCTGACAGCCCCGGCGGGCGCCCTACGCTTGGACCTGACCATCGAGCCCCAGTGGGACCTCGGCTCGTCATGGCGGGTCTACCTCCGACGGAATCAGCCCATGCAGATGCACCTGGACGGAGCAGGGGTCGAAGTCACGGCGGATCACGTGTTCGAGGGCAGCCCCGGCGCCATCAAGCTCACGGCCGACACCTCCCCGGCCCTCGTGCCCGGCAGCGTGTACCATGTCGCCATCGTCTACGCCGCGCCCCAGGGCGAGCTCTACACGATCCGCGGCGAGGTGCAGGTGGATCCGACGATCAAGCCCGACGACACCACCGGCCCGGCGGACGCCTCGGTCTCCCCAGACGGCTACCAGCCCGACTCCCTGGTGTGGCGGGAGCGCGGCGGCTGCCAAATCGGGGGCTCGGCGCCGGAAGGAGGCCTACCCCTGTCCCTGCCCCTTTCGCTGGTCTTGGTCCTGGTCCTGTTGGGCCTGCGCCGCGCCGCCCGCCGCCGCTGATCCCTTCCAGGAATCTCGCGGACATGGGGGCGGACGTCAGGCGGTTGATCGCACGGCCGCCGCACTCTATAGTCGGGTCGGGACCGAAACACAGGATCGTGCCCTCGACGCAGGGCAAAGTCGCGTGGTCCGCAATCCGTTAGGAGAACAGACGAATGATGAGAAATATCCTATTGTCGGCAATGTTGGCGCTCCCGTTTTTCGGCTGCGGCGACGACTCCCAGTCCAACAACAACGACCAGACGAACCAGAACAACAACTCCATTCCGCTCTCGTGCGGCAACGGCGTGCTGGAGGGCCTGGAGGAGTGTGACAGCGGGGAGGACAACAGCGACACCCTGCCCGACGTCTGTCGCTCCAACTGCTTGCTTCCCAGCTGTGGGGATGGCGTGACCGACACGAACGAGGAGTGTGACAACGGGCAGGACAACAGCGACGAGATCCCAGACGCCTGCCGCACCAATTGCTTGCTCCCCAGCTGTGGGGATGGCGTCATTGACTCCGGCGAGACCTGCGATGACGCCGGGAACAACAGCGACACCACGCCCAACGCGTGCCGCACCTACTGCGCGGCCCCGACCTGCGGCGACGGTGTGACCGACAACTTCTTCAGCGAGGAGTGCGACGACGGAGGCATGGAGGCTCACGACGGCTGCAGCAACCTCTGTCAGACCGAGCAACTGGCCTGGTCGCGCCTGGGCGAGATCTTCCAGGAGCGGCAGTATCACGCCATCGCGTACGATTCCGCGCGGGACGTCGTGGTCCTGTTCGGTGGACAGAATCTGACCTTAGATCAGCTCAACGACACCTGGGAATACGACGGTACCCTCTGGCGACGAGTCAACACGCCCAACAGCCCGGGTCCCCGCATGAACCACGCGATGGCCTATGACTCGCAGCGGCAACGGGTCGTGCTCTACGGCGGCATGGGGGTCTGTTCCAACCCCAACGCGTGCCCTGACACCTGGGAGTACGACGGCACCGACTGGGTGGAGATCACCACGACCAACAACCCGCCGGGCCTGCACATGCACCGCCTGTCCTATGACTCCGCCCGGGGCGTCGTGGTGCTCTTCGCGGGGCAACCCGCCGAAGTGGGCTTTTCACCTCCGTGGGGCGGGACCTGGGAATACAACGGGACCGACTGGACCGAGCGGACCTTCTCGACCAATCCATATGCACGGCGGCAGCACGGCATGGCCTACGACGCGTCCCGCGGAGTGACCGTGGTCTGGGGCGGCATCTGCTTCAATGGAATGTCTACGGGCATCTGCGCCAACAGCCCGGTCTGGGAGTACAACGGCACAGGCTGGACCCCCGTTACAGCCTTCGCTCCCCTGCCTGTCGCCAGGTCCGAGCACGGCATGGCCTACCTGCCCACGGGCCAGGTGGTGCTCTACGGCGGCGCCGACGTCGGCAACAACTACGTTGAGGACACGTGGATCTGGCATGGGTCATACTGGGCAGCCGTCAGTCCGGGCAACGAGCCGGGGCCCCGGGTTGGCACGGCCATGGCCTACGCCGCCGGCTGGAGCCAGCTGGTGCTCTTCGATGGGTACACGACGGGGGATACGTGGGAGTTCGACGGCACCGCCTGGACCCGGGCCATGGTGCGTCCGACTCCCAGCTCCCGGGAGCGTCACGCCATGGCGTATGATGCGTCCCGGGATGTGACCGTGCTGTTCGGGGGACAGCCTTGGAGCGGGCGCCTCGGGGACACCTGGGAGTTCGACGGCGCGGCCTGGAGCGAGGCCACCCCCACTGTTTCTCCGGCGCCGCGCTACCAGCACGCCATGGCGTATGAGGCGGCCGGACAGCGGGTTCTGCTCTTCGGCGGTGCAACCATGGCCTCGACAAATGGAACGAACGACACCTGGGCCTACAACGGCTCCACCTGGGTGGATCTGGCCCCGGCCAACGCACCTCCGGCCCGCAGGAGTGCAGCCATGGCCTACGATCCGGGACGCTCACGGATCGTGCTGTTCGGCGGCAGCAGCATCGTCGGCGCCGCGCTGGGCGACACCTGGGAATGGGACGGCACAAACTGGTCCCAGGCCACCCCTGCCACCGCCCCGCCCAGCGTCATGATGGCGTCGATGAGCTATGATCCGGACGGCAGTCGCATCCTCCTGTACGGCGGCTACACCGGCCTGAATGCGAGCGACGAGGTCTGGGCCTACGACGGGACCGACTGGGTGCAGCTCCAGATGTCCGCGGTGGATCCGGAACCCCGGTGGCAGGCCGGGCTGGGCTACCATGACGCCGCCGGCCTATCGGTCGTCTACGCGGGCATGGACGGTGGGCAGTATTTCGATGATCTCTGGTCGGCGTCGGGCACCACCTGGACCCAGCTGACCACGGGGCTCTCCCCCTCGCCGCGGCACAGCTTCGGCACCTTCGTCTATCACGACAGCCTGCACGCCCTGCTGTTCTTCGGAGGGCGCGGCACGGTGACCACGAGCGCGCGCCATCAAGACACCTGGATCCTGCGCCTCGACGAGACTCCGTAGACGCCGCCGGACAACAGGGTCGCGCCACCTACCACCACTTGCACGCCCACGGGCAGGCCGGAGCTGACCTGTCGTGGCTCCAAACACATCTGACCGAAGAATGCGGATCGTCGGGGATTCGAATCGGCGAAATCGAGGTCGCCGGGACAACTCGCGCCGTACCGAGCCGATGAAACGTTCGCACACGGAGCTCATCACGGGAACGTGGACTGCAGTGTGCGGCAGTTTGATGCCCGTGTTCATGGCGAGGGCGTCGAGCTCGACGCCAAACTCGTCGTCGTTGTCCAGCAGCAGGTGCTTCGGAGCCTGGTCCCACGCTGTCGCCTCCCGTAGCTGCTGCGTCACCCAACGGTCTGTCGGGCATCGAGGGATGCCGACGTGAACCACGCGCCGTGACTGTAGCGGGCTTCACGATGTGCAGCGCTTCGTGCCAGTTGGGCAGTAAGCGTGCCAGTACAACGGCGAGGAGCCGATCCTTGGCGGGGATCTCCGGCCGACTGCCCTTTCAGCGAAAAGTACTTTGATTATCGGTCGGACGAAGGAAGTAGCCAGTACAGGTCAACACAATTCTCATCTGTCCCCAGAAAGTCGAGAATACACGGGCCTGATCGTCGATAGTGTCATGGATTGACACTAGTATCACGTCATGATACTTTCAAGGCAAACGGAACGATTGATGATTCGGAGCTTCCGCAATACCGAAACCGAGCAACTGTTCAACCGCCAACGCGCACGAGCCGTCCCCAATGACATCCAGCGGCGAGTCTACCGGAAGCTTCGTCAAATTCATGCGTCCACGTCGATCAATGATCTCCGCACGCCCCCCGGAAATCGGCTTGAAGCCCTTTCTGGAAGTCGAGAGGGGCAACATAGCATCCGCGTCAATGACCAATGGCGAATCTGCTTCCGTTGGGACGCGGGTCATGCGTACGACGTAGAGGTCGTTGATTACCACCTGTAAACCACCGGTAGAAGGAGACGACATGGCTGGCCGAAAAAAAAAGATGGCACCTGCTACTCCTGGAGAGCACCTGCTGGAGGATTTCCTTTCCCCACTGGACATCACACCTTATCGACTCGCAAAGAACATCGGCGTGCCGACGACAAGGATCGCTAGAATCATCAACGGGCAAACCCGAATCTCGGTGGACACAGCTCTGCGCCTGGCGAGGTTCTTGGGCAACAGCGCCCAGTTCTGGTTGAACCTCCAGTCAGACTATGAGCTCCAGGTCGCCGAAGACTCCGGTGCCGTATCAGCCATCGAACACCAGATTCTGCCACTCGAGGCAACAAGCTGATGCCTTGGTGCATGGCACCACACTGAGTCGACAGTCCCCCGGGCGACGTCCCTTGATCAGTCGACGCGTTGACTCTCCGGAGCTTGACGTACTTCGCCGGCATCTTGGAATTTGAACGGAGCATTTTGAGCGCTGGACCAACGTATGGGCTGACAACAGAGACCACATAGGAGCCAGCACAGCTGCCGCCAACGGCAGGAGGTGCAATATCCGCCACCGGGCGAGGCTTGGGGCTTTGGCCCGGCATTTGCAGTCACGTGCGGTCGTGTTCTGCGTCGCAACGCGCAGAAGCAAGCAGGAGCGATGACGATGCCCACACTTGAAACGAGGCAGTTCTCACCATGATTGACAGAAGAGCGTTCATCAGGAGGCTCGGTGCACTGTCTGCCATCGCGGGTGGCATGATCACCCTGAGCCTGGCTGGCTGTCCTGGGTACGACGACTACAACGATGGGTATTTCGACTACAGCGACTACCTCGACTACAGCGATTACAGCGACTACCTCGACTACAGCGACTACCTCGACTACAGCGACTACGTCGACTACGTCGACGGCAGCGGGTAGACGCCAACGCGGCGGCGTTGTGAGATTGAAACACCTTTCGGGCACGGCGGGCAGCGCTGGAAGGCCAGCGGAACAGGCGTCAAAATGAAGTACCTGCTAATCATTTTGATGGATACAATTAGCGAGGCCGCTTGACGACGTGGTCGAAGGAGTTCCTCCCTGTGACGTGTCGTGGCTCCTAAACACATCTGACCGAAGAATGCGGATCGTCGAGGATTCGAATCGGCGGAATCGAGGTCGCCAGGACAGGTCGAAGTACCGTGCCATCGTGCCGATAGGAACTTCCATTCGGCTTCTGGAGGTTCGCGAAGGGTACTGTCCGGGATCCCGATAGTCTTTTCACGTCATTGGCGTGGATGACGTGAATTCGCTGACATGATGATGCTCTCGTAAATAAACGTCATTATAACGAGTGAGTCGGCCAATTTGACGGACTGCGGCACTCTCCGGGTCGACGTGACGTGATTTCCCGACAAAGGCAGCAGACGATGGTCGGCTCGACTCAGTCCGGATCGACCGGTGTGGTGGGGAAGCCGTCTGCCTGGCGGGCGTCGTCCTCGATGGCTTGCATCACGGCGAGGGCGACGTCCTCGCGATAGGGTCGCGCCACCACCTGCACGCCCACGGGGAGGCCGGCGCTGGCCTTCTCGATGGCGCTGACTTTTTTCTCCACGCGATCCGGTTTGGCGGGGCCGGTGGTGGGGCCGGTGGTTTCCTCCGGTGTCACGCGGGTGACGGGCACCACGCCCGCGGGGAAGTTGAGCAGGGTCCAGCGGAAGGCGTAGCTGAGCGAGAGGGTGAAGTCCCCCGACTCCCGGTGGCCCATGGCGGGCACGGCGTGGGGCGGGCAGATCACCGCGTCGAGGGCGGCCGCGTTCCAGGCGTCGAACTCGGCCAGGCGCAGGGCCGTGCGCTCCGCGGTGAGGCGCCAGATGTCGTCCACGCGCTTCTCTCCGAGCACCTCGAGCAGCCGCGCCACGCGGTGCTCCCCGGTGCGCTCCATGAACAGCGACAACGCCTTCCGCGCCAGGGCCGGGAGCTTGAGCGTGGCGCGGGACGGCTTGAGCTGCGGGCTGATGGTCTCGCCCTTGAGCATCCCGTCGATGGTGCGGCCCCCGTCGGCGCTGATGGCCCCGAGCCAGATGTAGATCATCGCGTGGGGCGCGGGCGGGGCGTAGGGCACCAGGGTGGCCCCGCGCCGCTCCAGCGCGGCCCGGGCCTCGTGCACGGCCCGCCGGAGCGCGCGGGTGGGCGTGAGATACCCGTCGTCGTCGAACCAGCCGATGCGCAGTCCGTCCAGCCGCACGTCCCCGGGCGCGCCCATCGCCACGGGCGGCACGGCCGGATCCAGCCTGGCGAGACGCGCCGGATCCACCGCGCGGAGCAGCAAGGCCAGGTCCGCCGTGGTCCGGGCGATGGGCCCCATCTGCGCCCGCACCAGCTCCTGGCCCGGAATGGCCGTGTTGGAGCCGCGGTTGGACCAGCGATCCAGGGTGGGCTTGAGCCCGGCCACGCCGCAGAAGTGCGCCGGGATGCGGATCGAGCCGCCGATGTCGGTGCCGATGCCGCACGGGCTCAGCCCCGCGGCGATGGCCGCCGCCTCGCCCCCCGAGGATCCGCCCGGCACCCGCGCCAGGTTCCACGGGTTGTTCGTGGCGCCCCAGATGGCGTTCTCGGTCTCCTGGGCCAGCAGGAGCTGCGGCACGTTGGTCTTGCCCAGCACCAGCGCCCCGGCCTCCTTGAGCAGCCGCACCACCGGCGCATCCATGAGCGCCGGCTGATTCTGGCGGGCCCGCACGCCGAGAGTGGAGTCGGTGCCCTGGAGATCGATGTTGTCCTTGACCGTGATCGGCAGGCCGTGCAGCGGCCCAAGCTTGGCGCCCCGCTTCCGGGCGGCGTCGGCCTCGCAGGCCTCCTTCAGCGCCAGGGCCGGCCGACGCACGACAAAACTGTGCAGCCGGTCGTCCAGCGCCCGCATGCGCTCCACCAGCGCCAGCACGATCTCTTCGGAGGTGAGCTCACGGGCGTCGAGCCGGGCGAGCAGCTCCACTGCAGACAACGTGTGAATCTTCTGTTGTGTCGACATGGGTCGGCATCATACCAGGTCGCTGCCGCGTTTCACGGCGCTTTTTCCGAACTTGTCCCGCAGCTCGTCCAGGGTGCGCTCCAGCCGCCGATTCTCGCGCCCAGGCCTGGGACCGGAGCCGGAGCGGGAGCGGGAGCCGGGTCCGGCGCGAGCGCCGGAGCCGAGACCGGCGCGCGGATCGCCCTCGTCGTCGAACAGCTCGCCCTGCACCGGTTCGTCGGCAGGCCGCAGGTCGTAGGCCGCGATGCCCACCAGCCGCATGGGCACGGTCAGCTCGAACTGCGGCAGCAGGGCGCAGGCCTGCTCGAACAGCACCTTGGCCTCGTCCGTGGCGCGCGGGAGCGTCACCTGCCTGGTGAGCAGCTGAAACTCTGCCGTCTTGAGCTTCACCCGCACCCCTCCGGCCAGCAGCCCCTCGCTGCGGAGCCGCGGCGCCACCCGATCCGCGGCCCGCCGCAGGTGCTTGCGAACCGCCCGGGGCCCCACGATGTCCTTGTCCAGGGTCATCTCCGCGCCGATGGACTTGGTTTCCCGCTCCGGCACGACCTCCCGGTCGTCCTCCCCCAAGGAGAGCCGCCTGAGGTGCTCTCCCAGCTCTCCGAGGTGCTCTGCGAGCAGCCGCTCCGAGGCCTGCGCCACGTCTCCGATGGTGCGCAGCCCCAGCTCCTCCAGCCGCGCCTGGGTCTTGGGCCCCACGCCCCACAGCCGCCGCACCGGCAGGGGCCACAAGAACCCGTGGGTCGTCTCCGGCCACGGCTCCACCACGGTGAGCCCGTCCGGCTTGTCCTGGTCGCTGGCCACCTTGGCCACGAACTTGCATCCCGCCACCCCCACCGAAACCGTCAGCCCCTCCGTGGCCTCCCGCACGTCCCGCCTCAGCCTACGGCCCATCTCCGCTGGCGGCCCGAACAGCCCCTCCGCCCCGGTCATGTCCAGAAACGCCTCGTCCACCGAGAGCGGCTCCACCAGGGGCGAGTACTGATCGAACACCCCCATCACCACCCGCGACACCTCGCTGTAGCGCTCGAACCGCGGGCTCAGGAACTCAGCCTGGGGGCACCGCCGCCGCGCCTCCACCGTGGGCATGGCGCTCCGCACCCCGAACGCCCGCGCCTCGTAGCTCGCCGCCGACACCACGCCCCGGTTCCCCGTCCCGCCCACGATCACCGGCTTGCCCTTCAATTCGGGCCGGTCCTGCTGCTCCACCGACGCGTAGAACGCGTCCATGTCCGCGTGCAGGATCACCCGGGGCCAGCGCTTCACCGTGCTCTGTTTCGTGTCCTCGGCCATGGCAGGCTCAGCTTATCACGGCCCGACCCTCGATCACTGCGGCAACAGCGGCGGAGGCGCCGGGGAGGGGTAGACGTTGGCCCAGGTGGGCTCGCTCTCGATCGTACCGCTGAGGTCGTTGTCGTCCCGGATGGTGGGAGAGGACCCCTCGTTCATGATCACGCTGTTTTCGCCGCCGCTCACCGAGGAGCCGCCCAGGGTGCCGCCGGCGCGGTAGTACAGCACTCCTGCCAGCCGGGCGTCCCGGAGGGCGCAGTCCCACACGTCGAAGGTGGGCAGCGCCTCACCTTCCAGGCCCTCGATCTGCACGCCGTAACCATATCTGCCGTCCACGGGCTGCTCGGCCACCTGGCGGATCGCGCTGTCGCGCAGGGAGCCGGAGACGCCCAGCAGGGCGAGGCCGGCGTTGAAGCTACGGTCCAACAGGCAGCGCGTCAGCTGGAGGGTCTCGTCACCATCCACCGGGCTCAAGCCGGCGCCGGCCCGGGACATCGCCCAGATGGCCTGGCCGTACTCGCCCTCCAGGATTCCGGCTTCGTTCGGGCGCGTGTCCCGCACGATCACCCCCTCCAGCGTGGCCCGGGTCCCGAGAATCATGATCCCCGCGTTCTGGCTGGTCTGGACGAGGGAGGACCTGGCGACCAGGCTCCCGCAGACGGACAGGTCAGGATCACACGCCACAGCAATCCCCTGACCCAGGGTGCCGTCCGCCAGCGCCTGAGTGTCCCGCACCACCGTGTCGGTCACTGTAAACTCGACGCCACCGGCCAGAATGCCCACGCCTCGGATTCTCGACAACAGACTGCCGGACACGCTCAGGCTTCCACAGCTGGCCAGCTCGATCGCACACCGCGCAATAATCCCCAGACCCCGGACGTCCCCGCCCGGATCGTCCGGCGGATCGCGCACCACCGAGCTCTGCACCACGGTGTGCACGCCCTCGGCGAAGACGCCCAGCTCGCGGTTGCCCACGATCAGACTGCTCACGATGCTCAGGCGCCCACACAAGCCCCGCGCATACTCGCACTGGGCGCAAATCCCCCAGCCATTGGTGCCGTCGCTCTGCTGGGCCAGGGTGTCGCGCACCACGGTGGCAGTGACCGAGAGGTCTACGCCGGTCGCGACAATCCCGCGGTCCCGATTGCCCACGACGAGACTGCTCGCCACCGTCAGGCTGCCGCAGTGGTCAGGCTCGTCACACGCAGCCTCGATCCCGAGGCCGAGCGCTCCGGTGCTCTCCTGGGGGAGGGTGCCGCGCACCAAGGACGTGGTGACCGTGGTGTCCACGCCCGTCGCGAGAATGCCCACCACCCGGTTGCCATCAACCAGGCTGTCCACGACGTCCGCCCGGCCGCAAATCCCCGCGTCGGGATCGCACCGGACCTCGATCCCCACGCCCGTCAGGCCGTCGCTTTGACGCGCCAGGTTGTCCCGCACCACGGTGGACGTGATCGCGGCGTCCACGCCCGCCACGAAGATGCCCACCTCATGGTTGCCCTCGACCAGACTGCCCGTGACATCGAGACTCCCGCACGCGGGCACGCTGGAGTCGCACCGCGCGTGGATGCCGTGGCCGACCATCCCATTGCTCTGCTGAGGCAGGGTGCCGCGCACCACGGTGGCTGTGACCGTGGTTTCCACGCCTTGCGCGAAGAGACCGGTATCCCGGTTCCCCGCCACCAGGCTGCTCGCGACGACGAGGCTTCCGCAAACGCCGCCCGGGACGCACTCCGCGTTGATCCCGCGGCCGAACAGACCGTCGCTCCGCGCGGGCGAGTCCCGCACCACGCTCTCAGAGAGCTCCAACGAGCTTCCTTGCAGGGCGATGCCCGCCACCGAGCAGCCCGCCACCTTCACGCGGCTCAGGCTGGCCTGGGCCGCGCCGAACGCCAAGACCCCGTAGCTCTCCGTGTCCCGAACCTCCACCTCCTCCACAGTCACCTGTTGAGCCCCTTCCATCATCAAGCCCTCGCCCGGTCCGGTGAGAGCAACTCCGCGCACCGCGCTCCCGGTGCCCCCCGAAGTGATGCGCAAGGGAGGTCTCGGACTCCCCAGGAACACCTGCCCGCGGAGCGTCACCAGCTCCGCGCAGCGGCCGGTCAACCGCACCGGAAGATCGATGGTCAGGCGCGAGGCGTAGTCCCCGGCGGCGATGGCGATTTGGCCCCCGGACGGCACGGCGGCCAAAGCCTGCGTGACTGTTGGGAAGGGGGCCACGGCCGTGCCGTCGGCACCCGTGGCATCGGCGGTCTGGTCCACATAGATCGTCGTCGGATCGTCGACGATGTTGCCCCACGGCCCGCTGCCGCAGTCGCCGATGGGCTGGCAGTCGGTGTGGCCGAGCAGCGCCAGGGTGCCCGCCGGGCAGGGAGCGGCGGGCAGGATCGCCTCGCAGCCGCCCTCCCCGTCTGAGATGAAACCGGAGGCGCACTCGGTCACGCCCACGGACCGGCACTCGGTCTGCCCCAGCACCTCCATGGTGCCCGGCGGACAAGGGCTCGGCGGGAGGATGGGGTCGCAGCCGCCCTCGCCGTCGGACACGAACAACCCCGTGGCGCACGTGGTCACGCCGACCGCCTGACAGCCGCCGCCCTGTAACGGGATCTCGGCCGGGCCGGGACAGGTGTCGAAGATCGGCACGCAGGCCGCACCGCGGCGCTCGAATCCATCGGGGCAGTCTTGCTGCCCCACGGAATCACCGCACGCGGCCCCAAGCACGCCCATCACCAGACAAGCCACGAAACAGTAGGAACGACACATACCACTTTCCTCTCACGCCGCTGCGTCGTCAGTATCGCCGATGGGTAGCGCCAAGGAAAGGGCAGGCTACTGCCCGAGCCGGTGACGGGCGTAGCCCCAGACCTTGCGGGCGATCATGCGGGCGCCGGCCCGGGCCCGGAGGGCGCGGGGCACGTCGAGGGTGCGGAGCTCCGGACGCGCCGTGGCCGCGATGGGGTCGACGTGGATCACGGCGTAGCGCAGGGAGGTGAGGGCTCCGGGGTTGCAGACCTGGACCGCGCCCACACGATCGAGGCCGACGCCTTCGTGGATGTGGCCGCAGAGGCAGAGGGCCGGGCCGCCGGCCTCGAGGAACGCACGCAGGGCGGGAGAGCCCACGTGCTTGCCGGCGAACATGCGGTCGGTGATCGTGTCGGCCGGGGGCACGTGGGTCACCAGGAGCCACGGCGAGCCGAGTCGCGCGGCTTCGGCGCCCTGGGCGAGCAACGCGGCGAGGGTGTCCTCGTCGAACTCCGTGGGGGAGTGGAGCGGCGTGTGGTTCGAGCCGCCGCAGCCGGACAAGCCGACGCCGTCCAGGACGAGGCCCGCGCCGTGGAGGGACAGGCCCTCGGCGACGAGCCAGTCGAGCACCTCGGGGCGATCCACGTTCCCGGGCACGGCCAGGACGCGGGGGAAGGCCCGGCGGAGGGGGTTGACCACCGCACGGGCGCGCGGGGCTCCTTCGAAGTTGGTGAGGTCGCCGCCGAGGAGCAGGAGGTCGGCGCCCGGGGCCTCCCGGTCGATCAGGGGCCCGAGAAACTCGGTGGAGCCGTGCAGGTCGGTGACGAAGACGATGCGCATGGTAAGCCGACGGGCCGCAGTGGGCTACACCGGCACCAACACGCCCCAGAGGCTGGTGACGCGGCCTTCGTCGTCCAGCTTGGGCACGAGCCAGAACATCAGGGCGGCCTCCTGGCCGGTCGCCGTCTGGAACTTGATGGTGCGCTGGACAGGCCGGCGCTCCAGGGCACCCCGGGCCACGTCGTCGTCCACCGTGGGGTAGATGTTCCCCAGCTTGGTGGCGGCGAGGGTGTCGCCGAGAACTTGTCCCGTGGGGGGCTGCACGAGGCGCTCGAAAGCCGGGGTGGCGCTCAGGATCCGTCCGGCGGGGTCCACGGTGAACAGCGGGAGGGTGCACTCGGTCCACGGCCTGGCCACTGACTCGGCGGCGGCGACGGTTCCGGGGACGGTGGTGGCCGCGGCGTGCGGGATCTTGTCGGTCGTGGGCCTACGGTCCTCGAGGCCCAGCGAGTCGACCACGGTGCGCAGTTCGAAGACGAGCTGGGACATGGACGCCTGGCGTTGCTCGGGGCGGGTCTGCAGGGCCTTCATGATCACCGCCTCGAGGTGGGGATCGAGCCCGCCCTCGAGCAGCGACGATGGGCTGGGGGGCGGCTGAGACACCTTGCCGCCGCAGATCTCCGGAATGGACCCGAGGAAGGGCGGCCGGCCGGTGAGCATGTGGAACAGGAGCTCACCCACGGCGTAGATGTCCATGGACGGCTGGGGCGCCACGCCCTGGAGCTGCTCCGGGGCGGCGTAGATCGGCGTGCCGCCCACCTCGGCAGAGTCGAAGTCCGGGCCGCGGGCCAGGCTGCGGGAGAGGCCGAAGTCGATGAGCTTGCACAGGAGGCGGTCGCTGTGGCCCTCCGGCGGGCGCACCAGGAAGACGTTCTCGGGCTTGATGTCGCAGTGGACCTTGTCGTCGGCGTGCATGAAGTGCAGCGCCTCGGCGACCTGGAGCGCCACGGCGAGGGCAGGCCCGGCGGTGAGTCGCTCCTCCCGGTCGAGGAGCTCGTGCAGGGACTCGCCCCGCAGGTACTCCATGACGAGGTAGGCGCCGAACCGGTCGTCGGTGCCGAAGTCGGTGACGCGCACGATGTTCGGGTGATCGAGCTGGCTCTGGATCCGGGCCTCACGGAAGAAGTACTTCTGCATGTTGGCGTCACCGGACAGGGTGGCGTGGATGATCTTGAGCGCAAACTCCTTGCCGAGCCGGAGGTGCTCGACCTTGAACACGGCGCCCATGCCGCCCATGGCGAGGCCCTCGAGGATGCGGTACCGGCCGCCGATGACGTTGGACTGTTCACCAATCCCGGCCACCGCGTCGGGCAGGGGCTCGTTGGTCCACTCCGCGGTCTGCTCCACCTCGAAGGTGGCGCCCCCGTCCGGCGGGGTCGAGGGCAGCCCGCCCTGAGCAGGGCGCGTCGCCGGGTGCGGCGCGGGGCGCGCCGGGATGGTGGCCGAGTCGAGCAGCACCGAACCGGTGGTGACCGGGCCGCCCAGGATCGACTCCACCGGGCCCTGGTCCGAGACCCGCTCGTGGTCCCGGACGCCCGAACGGATCAGCATCCGCAGCCCCGGCTCGGTTGGAGGCGGCGCGGTCAGCTCAGGCGGCGCCGGCAACGGCGCGGAGCGCTCCTCGGGGGCGACCCCCGGCTTTTTCCCGTTCGCGGTCATCTGCAAGGACAGTTCCACCAAACACCCTCTTAAACAAGGAAAATCGGCCCCTTGGCCCCGTGCGGGGCCGTGATTTGGAAAGGGATGCATTCGGGTCAGGGATCGGCTACGCTCTCCCCACCGGCTCTGAAAACCGACCCAACCGGGCGCACTCAGGCTCGGCCCGCTGCTCGGAAACGAAGGTCGAAGCGAGGACGAGATGTTGAAACGAACGAAGCTCACCGAACTGCTGGGAACCCGGTACCCGATCCTCGGCGGGACCATGATGGACCTGTCCACGGCGCCCTTCGTGGCCGCCATCAGCGACGCGGGAGCGCTCGGGATCATCGCCTCCACGATCTACAAGGACTACGACCACTTCCGGAACGACCTCAAGGCGGTGAAGGACGCCACGGACCAGCCCTTCGCGGTGAACATCAACCTGTTCCCCATCATGGAGAAGCTGGACAACAACAAGTACCTCGACATCATGGCCGAGGAGGGCGTCAAGATCGTGGAAACCTCCGGGTTCGCGCCTCCGGAGGAGCTGATCGCCAAGTTCAAGGAGTACGGCCTCGTCTGGCTGCACAAGTGCGTGGGGGTTCGCTACGCCAAGAAGGCCGCCCACCTGGGCGCCGACGCCGTGACCGTGGTGGGCTACGAAAACGGCGGAGCCACCGGCAACCTGAACGTGACCACCCTGGTGCTCGTGCCCTCCACGGTGGACGCCGTGGACGTGCCGGTGGTGGCCGGCGGCGGGGTGGTGGACGGACGCACCATGCTGGCCGTGATGGCCCTCGGGGCCTCGGGCGTAATCGTCGGCACCCGGATCATGCTCTCCGAAGAGTGCCCCATCCATCCGAACCTGAAGCAGGCGCTCCTGCAAGCCAACGAGCTTGACACCGACATCATCATGCGCTCGGTGGGATTTGCCCACCGCATCTGGATGAACTCCCGGGCCAAGGAGGCCCAGGCCATCGAGCAGGCGGGCGGCGGCATTGCCGAGCTCTATCCGCACGTGTCGGGGGAGGCCGCCCGGGAGATGTACGAAACCGGCGACCTGGACGCGGGCACGGTTTCGTGCTCCCAGGGCATCGGCCTGATCCGGGAGATCAAGCCCGTGGAGGAGATCTTCGCGGAGATGATGTCCGACGCCGAGACCCTGGCCGACCGGCTCGCCAGGTAGCCACAGCCATGCCGCAATCCGACGAGTGGACGACCGTCAGGCTCGACAAGAACAAGATCGCGGCGACCGCTCAGAAATTCTCCCAGAAGGGCCAATTCGACAAGGCCATCGCCCAGTACCAGCAGATCACCCTCGCCGAGCCCGGGAACCTGCGGGCGCTGCTGATGATCGCGGACCTGCACACGCGGAACAACGATCGGGACAGCGCTGTATCAACCTACGTCGACGTAGCACAGGTCTATGTCAAGGGAGGGTTTGCAAAAAAGGCTGTGGCCGTGCTGCAGCGGGTCGTGACCCTGAAGCCGGAGCTCTACCAGGTCCATCTGTGGCTGGCCGAGCTGCAGCATGGGCGCGGACTCCTCGGCGACGTGCACCAGCAGTTCGACGCCGCGCTGCAAGCTTATGACGAGGAGGCCGATGAACCGGGCGCCCTCGAGGTGCTCCAGGCCATCGCCGAGCTGGATCCGGAATACGCCGCGCCGCACCTGCGACTGGCAGAGATCTACGCCCGAAAGGAGCGAACCGCCGAGGCCATCGCTCAGTTCCGCCGCGCGGCGGACCTGCTCCGCAGGGCTGGACGAGCGGATGCCTTCATCGTGGTGGCCGAGCGGCTGCTGAGCCTGCAACCGAGTGATCAAAAGCTCACCCGGGAGCTGGCAGATCTTTTCCTGCGCCAAAATAACGCCCGCCGCGCCATCGGCCTGCTGCAAGCCTGCTACGACGCGGATCCGCAGGACGCCGAAACCCTCCAGCTCCTCGTGCGTACCTTCGGTGAGCTGGGGCAGAAGCCTCGGGCCGTGGCCTCGTTGAGGGCGCTGGCCGATGTGTACCGCGCGCAGGGCGCCGCCGACCTGCGCCGAGATACCCTCCAGCGGATCCTGCAGCTCGTCCCGGATGACCAGGTGGCCCTCGAGGCGCTGGCAGCCCTCCGCGCACCCGCCCCGCCGCTTTCTCCCGCGCCGAAGCTGACCATCATGGGGAGGCCTTCTCTGCCGAAGCACACCCCAAAGGCTATACCGCCGAAGGTTACACCGCCGAAGGCTACACCGCCGAGGGCTACACCGCCGGGGGCTACACCGCCGAGGGCTACACCGCCGAGGGCTACACCGCCGAACCGACCCGCGGTCCTGATCCCGACCGCACCACCCCAGGAGCCCATGCCACCGGAGGCGCCCGTGCCCACAGAGACGGAGGCGCTGCTCGATCTCCAGGAGCTCGAGGACCTCACGGTACACGTCGACGAGCTCGAACCCGAACCGACAGCTCTGCCGAGGTTCCAGTCAGCGCCTGCCACCGCGTACGAAACCCACGAAACCCACGAAACCGATGAGACATTCGCGCCATTGGACCTGACCATCGAAATTGAATCAATCGTCGAGGACACGCCCGAGGATCAAGCCGCAGTGCTAATCGAGGAGGCGAAGATCTACACCGAGTTCGGGCTGTACGTGGAGGCGGCGGAGCAGCTGGAGAAAGCGGATCGGATCGCACCGGGCACGCGGGATTCACAGCGTCTACTGCGAGAAGTGCACGTCAAGGCTCAACAAGTTACCGACGCGGCCGCCACGGCCCTGGCGAAGCACAGGCAAGACTCGTTACACCTCGACGGTGGCCTCGCCGAGCTCTTGGAGCCGGACTGGGACGCCGAAGAGATGGTTCTCGAGCTGACTCCTGACCCGAGTCCACGCTCGGGTCCCGACGTCCCGAGCTGCGATCCAGTCGACCCCGAGCCTCCCTCGAGGCGACCAGGCGACGAGCCCAAAGCACTCGACGACGAATTCGAGGCGGCTTTTTTCGGCGCAGCGAAACGCGACGACCCGCAATAGACTCGACTTTCGGCCGTTCGCAGCCCAACAAGGACGAAGGTCGAGTCTGGAGCGCCGATATTCCAAACTCTTCCATTTCGTGCCATTATCGTGTCACCGCGGTGAAGGGACGGAAATGGCGACTGGTAGAGCGATCGGAATCGACCTCGGCACCACGAACACCTGTGCGGCGTGCGTTGAAAACGGTGAGCCGCGCATCATTCGTTCGGGCCTGGGCAACCACACGATCCCTTCGGTCCTGACCTTCGACGATCGGGGGGAGCCGGTCATCGGCGAGGCGGCTGCGCGACGCATGGTCCTGCAGCCCACTGAGACCGTGTTCGGCTCCAAGCGGCTGATCGGGCGCACGTACCGACCGGACGTGGTAGCGCGGCTCGAACCGCACTTTCCTTTTCCGCTGGTCAAGGACGACGACGGCTTCATCGCCGCCAAGGTCGGCGGGCGCATCGTGCCCGCGATCCAGGCGGCCGAGCTCATCCTCCGCGAGATCCGGGGCTTTGCGCAGCGGAGCTTGGGGGAGCGGGTGTCACGGGCGGTGATCACCGTGCCGGCGTACTTCAACGAGAACCAACGCGCCCTGGTCCGGGAAGCCGGCCGGCGCGCCGAGTTGGACGTCATCCGAATCATCAACGAGCCCACCGCGGCCGCCCTCACCTACGGCCGGACGCGTCGCGAAAAGAAGCGGCTGCTCGTCTTCGACCTCGGCGGCGGCACCTTCGATGTCTCGGTCATCGAGCTGGATGGCAACGTGTACACCGTGCGCGTTGTGGACGGTGACACCTTCCTCGGGGGCATCGATTTCGACCATCGGCTGGTGGACATGGTGTCCGAGGCGTTGGCCCGGAAGCACCGCCGAGACATCGAGCTGGATCCCGTCAGCCGGGAGCGGCTACGGGTCGCGGCCCAGGAAGCCAAGCACACCCTCAGCGTGCAGCAGAAAACCATCCTGCAGCTCCCCCACTTCGCGCTCCGAGACGGCACCACCATCGACGTGGCAGAGCAAGTGAACCGCGTCGACTTCGAGGAGGCCACCCGCGAGCTCTGGGAGCGCACGCTCACCGTCACTCAGCGGACCCTGGACTGCCTGGACCTCGGTACCAACGACTTCGACGAGGTCGTGCTGGTGGGCGGTCAGACGCGCATGCCGATCTTGCAGAGCCGGCTGCGCACGATGTTCGGCCTCGAGCCCAGCAAACAGGTCCACCCCGACGAGGCGGTGGCCCTCGGTGCGGCCATAGCGGCTGACTCGGAGAATCAGGTCTCCGCCGCCGTATTGCTGGACGTGCTCCCCCTCCCCATCTGGCTCGTGGAGTCGGACGGTCGCCAGCATCAGGTCCTCGAAGCCAACACGCCGGTGCCGACCAAAGCGGTGGCGAACGTGATGGTGCCCCCCGGATGCACCCGCCTCAGGTTTGCGGTGTTCCAGGGCGAAACCATGCGGTACGACGCCTGCGAGTACCTCGGGGCGCTCGAGTTGGACGGGTTCCCACCACCTTCCAACATCGCCGAATGCCAGATCCAGCTCGCGCTGGACGCCGAAAGCATCCTGACCCTGCGTGCCGTGTGCGCGGCCCTCAATGTGGATCAGGACGTGAAGCTCGCGACGCGCTCCACGCCCGACCAGGTGCTGTCGACGCTGGGCATGGAGCGAATCCGAAAGTCCGACAAAAAACCGCTGGGCAAAAGCTCCGGTGCCGGACGCGGGGCCGCCAAGCCGGCCGGCTGGTTCAAGCGCCTGATCGCCCGCTTTCGCGGGTAGCTGCCTCGACCACCAACCGGCCGGGGCGAATCAGTCGGTATGCTCACGCACGAGCACACCCATGCGGGGGTTGATCTGGGTGAACTCGAAACCGTCCCCGTCCGTGGTCCGGGACGGGGCGTTCTTGATGCGGAGTGGAAGCAGGCCGATGTTGTCCGCGACCAGGATTCGGGCTTCCTGCGCATCCACCTGAACCCCGACAATCACACCGTAGAGCTCCGTGGCCAGGGCCACGTTGTGGTGCTCGTTGGCGTCCCGGAGCTTGGCCAGCCGGCTCTGCACGCGCTCCACGAGCTCCTCATCCCCGCCTGCCAGGTCCCCCAGGAGCGAGAGCACCCGACTCCCTTGGGCCAAGGGTCGCCCGACCCTCGTCAAAAGCCCGCTCACCGAGTCGCTGATAAAACGGTAGGGCTTGGGGTAGATGAGGGCCTCACGCAACTCCGACTCGCGACCGGAATAGTAGTACTTGCTCCGAAACACGAACTTCACGCGGTCGGAAGGCTCGTCGCGGCCGGCGGAGTCGCCGAGCTCGAGATCCACTCCGAAGGCCATGAACGGCAACCCGGGCATGGTGTCAGTGGGGCGGTGGAACACGGAGATGCGCCGGCCTTTATCGGGCGGAGCTGCCCCTTCGCACAACCCACGGACCGCCTCCCAATAGCCGGCGCTGTAAGGACGATAGTAGCGCTCCTCCTCCCCCTCCATCAGCTTCACGTGGAGAAACCGCCGCCCTGGGATCAACGCGAGCTCATCGTCGAATTGCTGCGTCACAACTCCGTCGAGAATCCACAGGATTTCGGAAGGGCGAAGCTCTGAGAACTTCTGCTTCGTACCCCGCGCCATCTCGCCATGGATGCGCGCAGTAAACCTCTGCGTTTCCCTGCTGTCGTCGGACAGGTGCGCCGTTGGAATATCGTCAAGCTCGAGCCGTTCCACCGCGGTCGGCATCCGTGCTGTCTCTCTGGAAATGTCGAGGGAAAAGGCCCGGAACTCAGAGGTCAGGCTGCGCTGCATTCGAGGAACGGTACCGGTGTGAGAGACCGCCTGAAAGGACCGCGACGGCGAATTGCGACGCTGGTAGACCACCGCCTCCTGGGTCCCGCCGAAGGGTGTACCGCAGGACTCGCAGAAGTTGGAGTCGTCGGGGTTCTTCTGGCCGCACTTCCGACAAAACATGGTTACCTGCCCTCCGTCGACAGAGCCCTGCTCAGTCGCTCACGCCTCTGGAGGGTAACACAATCGTCACGTGTGTGCCGTCACCCACATCGCTCACAAGCTCTAGGGAGCCGTGGTGGTGCTCGATGATCCGCTTGGCCATGGCAAGGCCGAGACCCACCCGGTTGCGCTTGCCTCGCGTGGCGAAGGGCTCGCAGGCCCGGTCGAGAAAATCCTCAGGCATCCCGTAGCCGGTATCCGACAGCACGACGACCACCGTGTCGCTCTCAAGGGCCTTGATACGGACGGTGAACGTGCCGCCCTCGCACATGGCCTCCAGGGCGTTGAGCACCACGGCAGAAATCGCGCGCTGCATCTTCTCGGGATCCACTTCGATGGTCGCCTTGCCCTGAGCGCCAACGAACACCTCGACGGACTGCCGCGCGAACTCCGGCATGAGCCGCGCGAGCGCCGCGCGCACGTGCTCCTCAGCGTCGACCTGATGCAACTCGACTGGTTCGGCCACCATCGCATACTCCTGGATGGAGTGGAGCATCCCGAAGATGTCGTCCACGAACTCGTTCACCTCGGTGCCGATGCGCTGCACGTCGTCCGGTCCCAGCTCGAAGGTGCGCAGCATGGTGGCCGAGCCCTGGATGACCTTGGCCGGAGACGTGAGCGCGGCGATGAGCTGCTGCGTGAGGCCGCCCAAGGCGGCGAACCCCTCGGCCTCGATGAGCCGGCGCGTCAGCCGCGCGTGCTCGATGGACTGGGCCGCCTGGTGGCAGATCGCCTGGAAGAACTGCAGGTCGGTGTCGGTGAATTCCCGGCTCTCGAACCGGCTGTCCACGTACATCACGCCGATGGGCCCGCTCCGGCCGCTCAGCGGCACGCACATGACCGTCTTGAGGGCCAGCTCTGTGACGGACTGACCCATGCTCGCGACATTTTCATCCATGGTATCCACGACGGAGACCGGCTCTCCGGTTTCGAGCACCTGTCGCGCGATGGACCGGCTGAACTGGGACAGCTTGACGATGGTCTGACGCTGGTGATTCCGGGCGGCGACGACCTTTGCCTGGGCCTGATCCTCCTTCAGGAGCAGGATCCCACGCTCTGCCGACGCCATCTCCACCACCATGTCGACCACCCGATCGAGATACTCCCCCACATCGCGCGAGGAGTCGAAGGTCTGCATCGTCTCCAGGAGCAGACCCACGTTGCGGGCGTCCCGGGCGCGATCTCCGGTGAACACGTCCTCGAAGGTCTCTCGGGCCTCGGGATTCAGCGTTCTGCGGCCCTGTGCCGGGTCATCTTCTCGGGACACTACACCCGCTCCGGTTGGAGGTACCAGCGCCCGCCGGACAGACGGTGAGCGCCTCTGTCAGAGTAGCGACAATGGTCGGTCAACACAAGCGGACGACGATCAGGCCAGGCTCACTTGAGCAGGATGGACGGGTTGGCGACCTCGCCGGGGGTGACGATGCGGCTGGCCTCCTGGCGCTGCATCTCCCGGGCCTGCTCGATCATGCGGTCCACCGCGGCGTTGACCGCGTCCGGGTACTTGTCGAGGGCCTCGCTGAGGGTTCGGGCCTGGATCTCGCAGCGGACCGGCAGCGGGCCGGAGGGCGACATCAGGTGGGCCTCGCCCACGAACAGGGGCGTGCGGGAGTCATCCGGGGAGCCGTCCTGTTTGACCGGGGTCAGCACTTGAATCGATCCCGCGCGCAGGTCGGTGTAGGTCTCTTCGCGATACAGACCGTTGCGGTCCAGCTCGATCTCGGACAGGGACTTGGTGTTCTCGTCTGTCAATGGTCTCTCCTTGTGGGACGCCGGCGCGCCCTATGCATCGTCGGCCAGGGGGAGGCGCACGGTGAACGCAGCGCCCTGGCCCGGGGAGCCGGCGACCTCAATGGTGCCGCCGTGCTCTACCACGATTCGGTGCACGATGGCCAGCCCGAGTCCCGTGCCGCGCCCCGCCTTGGTGGTGAAGTAGGGCGTGAAGATCTGCTGACGCACGGTTTCGTCGAAGCCGTGGCCGTTGTCCTCGACGGTGAACCCCACCCCCCCCGCCACGGCGAAGCTGTGCAGGAGCACCTTGGGCTGCTCCTCCCCGCCCACGGCGTCCTTGGCGTTGTTGAGCAGGTTGTGCAGCACCTGCATCAGCTGCTCCCGGTCGGCGCTCACCTCGGGCAGCCCGTCCTCCAGGTGAATCTCCACGTCGAGCCCTTCGTCGTCGTAGAGCCCCACCGCGTGGCGGATGACCTCGTTCAGCTCGCAGGGCGCCAGCTCCGGACTGGGCATGCGCGCGAACTGGGAAAACTCGGTCACGATGCGCCGCAGCCGCTGCACCTCCTCGAGGATGGTGGTGGTGGACTCGTCCAGGATCTCCTCGAAGTCGTGCCCCTCGGCGCCGTAGGACCGCCGCAGCGTCTCGATGGAGAGCTGGATGGGGGTGAGCGGGTTCTTGATCTCGTGGGCGATGCGGCGGGCGATCTCCTGCCAGGCGGCGATCCGCTCGGCGTGCACGAGCCGCTCCCGCGCGTCCCGCAAATCCCCGGTCATCCGGTTGAAGGCGTTCACCAGATCCCCCACCTCGTCCCTGGGCCCCGGGGGAATGGTCACCCCCAGATCCCCCTCGGCCACCGCGCCCGCGGCGGCCGCCACCTTGCTCAGCCGGCCCGTGATTCGACGGACCACGACGGCGCCGATCACGAGCACCACGAACAGAAAGGCGGACCCGGCGAGGGCCATGATGTTGAGGTCCAGCCGCTGTCGGGCCAGCACGAGCTCCTCGTCGCTGACGGCGACCACGATGAAGGCCGCGGGCTTGCCGTCCGGACCCGGGATCCCCACCTGTCGCTGCGGGAATCGCTTCCAACGCCTCCACCCTTCGGGCGGCAGCCGTAGCACTTTCCCGGCCGCGTCCCGCAGCAGATAGGCCACGCCCGGCTTCTGGGGCAGCCGCGCCCAGAGCGCCCGCTCCACCAGCAGCCCCCCGACCACCACCACGTGGGTGCCGGGTCCCTGCACCTTCCTGGCCACCACGATCGCGGGTTTGTCCTGCACGGTGAGCTGCTCGCCCACCTTCACCTCCACCGGCAGTCGGACGAAGGCGGCCCGGCCCTCCAGCCCGGCGACAAGCTGCGCCGGGAGGCGATCGACCATTCCCACCCGACCCGGGGCGTGCCCCGAGGACAGCACCCGCCCCCGGCCGTCCACGATCAGCAGGATGTCGAAGCCGAGGTGACGCATCCGGCGGGGGCCCTCCTCGTCGAGCTCCCGCTGCAGGTCGGCGGGCAGCTGTCCCCGCGCGAGCTCCACCAGCACCCGGCCGATCTTGGGGTCGCTGTCGCGCGCCAGCAGGTCGACCTGGCGCTCGATGTCCGCCGTGGCCCGCCCGACCTCCTGCTGGACCAGCGCATCGATCTCCCGGAGCGTCTGTTTGTGCTCCCGCTCGTAGCGCTTCCCGACCACCTGCCGCGCAATCCACGCGGTGGTTCCCACCGGCACGAGGGCCGCGAAGACGAACGCCACCGTGAGCTTGACCCAGAGTCCCAGACGCATCCCTCAGCTCCCCATGGACGGCCACAATCCGAGCCGCCCCAAACCCCGAGCGTGACGCAACCGCAGCGGGGGGCGGCCGCCGGCGAAGTGTGCGCCGGCCCAGTCGAACAGCCCCCAGGGGCCCTGCTGCAAATAAAAGATCGAGCTCGAGACATCGGCTCGCACGCCCACATGAAACAGCGGGATCAAAGGCAGGTCGCGCATGAAGTCACGGATCCGCCGGGTCAGCAGCGCGCGGCGCGCGCGGACCAGCCTGCGGGCCTCGGTCCGTTGACCCGCCGCGGCCAGGCCGGCCGCCAGGTGGTAGCGGGCGCGCAGCACCGGCGAGGTGAAGCGCGTGAGCGCCAGATCGAACTGTCCGGCGCGACACTGGGCGGCAAACCGCGCGGCGGTCAACGGCGTGATCGTGACCCGAATTCCCACCGCCGAGAGATCGGCCATGAGCTTCCGGGCCGCGTCCAGGTCGCGATGGCGGCTGCGATCCACCAGGAGATTCAGGGCGAGCTGGCCGCCGCTGTCCCGGCGCGCGGCCACCACCGGGTTGGCGGCCGCCGCCCCAAGCAGCCGCCGGGCCCGGGCCGGAGAGTAGGGCGCGGCCTGACGGGCCTGACGGCGGGCGCGCGGCCCGAGAAACACCGGCGGCACGGGACCGTGGGCCGGTCGGGTCGGGGCCACCGTGACCAGCTTGCGCAGGCGGAGCTTGTTCGCGGCCAGATAGATGGCCTGCCGGACGCGCCGATCGGTCACCGGTCCGCTGCTCCCCGTGAGCAGGGACACGGTGGTGATCGCCGGGCTGAGCAGGCGGCGGGCCGGGAAGCCCGGCGTGCGCCCGAACACCCGCGTCCCCTGAAACGACACCAACGAGCGGCTCAGATAGAACGCCTGGATCTCGTCCCGATGACGCCGGTAGGGCACCAGCCGGAGGGTGCTGATAAAGGGCCGGCCCGCGAAGTGGCGGGCATAGGCGCTCAGCTGAAGCTCCTGCCCGAGACCGCCGCGAACGTAGCGGAACGGGCCGGTTCCATCGAGGCGCCGACCCGGGGCGTGGCCGCGCGGAGTGATCAGCGCGGTGGGGGCCGCGAGCACCGCGGTGAGCTCCGGTGTGGGCCGGTGCAGCTCGACCCGCACCCGGGTGGTCCCCACCGCCTGCAGGGATTTCACCGTGCCCACGACCCAACCTCCAGGGGCGCGGGACAGCCGCTGCAGGGAGGCCACCACGTCCGCTGCGGTCAGCACGTGACCGTGGTGGCTCCGCACGCCGGAACGAAGATCCACTACCACCAGCCGGCCGTTCCGGGAACCCAGCCAGACCTTGGTCGCCAGGTGATGGACCGGAGCCCGTCCCTGCTGCGTGAGCCGCATCAGGCCGTCGTACAGCAGCAGCGCCGCCTGCCACTCCCCGATGCGCTCGGTGCGCACCGGGTCGAGGGTGAGGGGGCGGGAATGGAGCGGCGCCGTGGCGTGGCCGCCGTACCGGGGCTGGGAGTAGCCCGGCCAGGTCGCAGCGGTGATCATCACGACCGCGAGCAGAGTGGACATCTACCTCACCACCAACAGGTAGCTCCGTCGGCGGCGCGCATTCCAGACCACGGCGACGATCCGGCGGACGCCATCCAGACGCACGTCGCCCGCCGTGACCGCGGTGACCGAGCCGTCGAAACCAGCCACGCGACACACCCGGGCGGCCTGGCCCAGCCGCCGCACCTCCAGCGCGTCCGAGCTGCCAAAGGCCTTGGGGGTGCTCGTGATCAGCTCCGGTCGTCCGTCTCCCGTCAGATCGCTCAGCGCCAGGGCCCTGCCCACGCCGTTCAGCCGCTGGATCAGCCGGCCCCCGGGAAGGTGTCTCACCGTGAGCTGCGCCTTGTCGTCCACCACGGCGTACACGTGGCCCGACGCGCCCCTGGCCAGCTTCGTCCGGGCCAGCCGGAGGTTGTGGTACACCATGGGCATCGTCATCCGGGCCCGGTAGGCGGGCTGCCAACTGACGGCCCGCCCGTTGAGCTCCGCGCGCCCCGGCATGGGGTATCCCACCGCGACGCGCGGCTGGCCGCCGAGACGGGCGATGCCCAGCGGGTAGCCGCCCAGCCGCCGACGCACCGCGTAGACGCCCCGCTTGTAGGACACCAGCACCGCCGTGGCCCGGTCGCTCGACCGCGCCAGGATGTCCTCCCGTCGGTCGCCGTCCAGATCACCGACCGCCAGGGCGCCGACCACGAACCTGGGCTTCACCTGCGCGAGGGGCCCCGTGAAGGCCACGGTCGCCACGCTGTCGAAGCGCTGATACACCACCGACCAGCGTCGGATCTCGAGGGCGTCCGGCCGCAGCAGCACCAGCTCAGAACGCCCGTCCCCATCCACGTCGCCCAGGGCGACCCCCCAGTAGGAGTGCTTGCCCAGCGGCCGCCACTGCCCCGCGCAGGTGACCGCGGACTTGGGCGGGCGGGCCAGGTACGAGCGGATCGCGCCGTCGATGGGCACGGAGGCGTGGAGGTGCGTGAGGAGCCGGGCGCCCCGCCCCTTGAGCTTGCCCCACAGCGTGACGTTGGTGTCGTACAGCCGGGCGCGGAGGTGCAGAAAGTTCCCCGACTGCACCACGTGCACGACCAGGGTCAGCGCAAATCCTCCCTGGAGGCCCCGCTTCTGCACGGCGGCAGCGGACTGATGCGCCGGGGCCAGCTTCAGCAGCCGAAACTTCAACGCGCGCAGCTGGGTCACCGCGAGCTGTGCCAACACCTTGGACAGCCGCTGCTGTCCGGTGCTAAACAGCCCCGGGGGCTGACGCACCTGCAACAGCAGCGCCAACGTGGGCACCGGGTGGCCCTCCAGCGCCGGTCCCAGCTTGCCCGCGAAATCGACAGCGAGCTGATCCAGGCTCCCCGACGGGGGCGGGACGGGCGCCGCCCGGGCGCTCGTCGCCAAGGTCAGCGGGACCATCCCCAGAAACAACGCGACCAAGCGCAGCTGCACGTGTCCTCCGCGCCCACCGGGCATCCGCGCGCCTCCTCGCGCGCAACCCCGGTCAGGTACCGTCATCTTGGATCACGTGCTCGCCGGGATCAACCTCGGGTGTGGGCGCGGCATCAGGCGCAGTGCCGGGCAGGAAGTACTCCTCCCGCCCGCCGGCGCCCCCGGCGGGCAGCGCGTGTCCCAGGGCGACGTCGACGCGCCGGACCAGCACCGTCTTCGGCCGCGGGAAGGAGCGCTTCGGCCGGCCCTCCAGCGCCTTGCGAAAGAGGCTTGCCCAGATGGGCGCCGCGGTCCGCCCGCCGGTTTCGCCCCGTCCGAGCGGCCGGAAGTCGTCGTGTCCGACCCACACCGCGGCCACCAGCGACGGGGTGTAGCCGATGAACCAGGCGTCCCGGTTCCGGTTCGACGTGCCGGTCTTGCCGGCGGCCGGGTGCCGGAGGCGCCGGACGCGCCAGGCCGTTCCGCCGCGAATCACCGAGGTCAAAAGGGAGGTGAGCACATAGGCCCCCTCGACGCTCATGACCTGCGTCGGCGCGGACCGCTCCACCGGGAGCGATCCCATCCGGCGGATGTAGCGCGGCGCCTGGTAGCGCCCGCCGCCGGCGAACACGGCAAAGGCGGCGGCCATCTCCACCGGCCCCACGCCCGAGGCGCCGAGGGCCAGCGACAGGTGCTCGGTCAGGGCGGAGTGAATCCCGAGTCGGCGGGCCAGCTGTCGGACGCGCTGGCTCCCCACGCGCTGGAACACCCGGCAGGCGATGGAGTTGACCGACTTGGCCAGGGCCGTCCGAACGAGCAGGTGCCCGGCGTACTTCTTTTCCCCCTGCTGGCGGATGCGGAGCCAGTTCTCACAGGGATGCGGCGCGTCCGGCAGGCGCGTCGTCGCCGTGATCCGACGGTCCTCGAGGGCGGCCCCGTACACGATGGGCTTGAACGTGGAGCCGGGCTGACGGATCGCCCGGATCGCCCGGTTGAAGTCGCCCGTGCGGAAGCCGTAGCCCCCCACCATGGCGCGCACCTCACGCGTCTCGACGTCGAGGATCACCACCGCGCCCTGGGGGCCCTGCGCCAAACGCAGGTCGAGGGGGCCCTTCACCTGCCGACCGGTGGGTGTGACGCGAACCAACGTCCGCCGCTTGAGCAGCCGAGACGGCGGCAGCTTGCGGGGGTTGTAGCGCGGCTCGTCCCGCAGGTCGATGACGCCCGTGCTCCCGCCGAGATCGATGGTCGCACGGCGCGCCTGGTCGTCGTAGGCCGTGACGATGCCCTCGTAGATCCGTCCGGCCGCCGGGTTTTTCGGCTGCGTCTTGGTGAGCCGGGCCCGGGCGCGCGCCAGGCTCCGCCGCCCCATGCGCGGCCCGAACCGCATCACACCCTGTCGGCTGTCCACGCCCCGCAGCCCCGTCTCGAGGGCCTCCCGGGCGAGACGCTGGAGCCTCAGATCACAGCTGGTCACGACCGTGAGTCCGAGGTACGGCAGCGCGGCAGCGCCGAACCGCGCCTTCAGACGCTCGCGAACCAGGGTGAGGAACTCGGGCGCCGGCGACTGCTCGGGCGCCTGCCGGACGCTGATCGGCAGCGGACCCCGGCTGAGCCGCGCGGCCACCTCGACGCTGATCTTCTGCTGCTTGACCATCTGCCGGAGCACGTACTGCAGCCGTTTCCGGGCGCGCTCGGGGTGCCGGATGGGCGAGAGCCGCTCCGGCCCCTGGGGCAGCCCGGCCAGCAGCGCGGCCTCGGCCACGCCGATCTTCTCCACGTCCTTGCCGAAGTAGAACCGCGACGCCTCCTGCACGCCGTAGCGACCGTGGCCGAAGTAGATCTGGTTGAGGTAGAGCTCGAGGATCTGCTCCTTCGAAAGCGTCTGCTCGAGTCGCCGCGCCAGGATCACCTCCTGCACCTTTCGCCTCAGGGTGCGCTTCGACGTGAGAAAGAACGTCTTCACCACCTGCTGCGTGATGGTGGAACCACCCTGGACGTACCGCCCCGCGCGCAGGTTGGCGAAAAAGGCGCGGACCATGCCCAGCAGGTTCAGCCCCTTGTGCTGAAAGAACCGGGCGTCCTCTGCCGACACCACGGCGTCCACGAGCACTTTCGGCATTCGGTGGAAGGGCACCATGGTGCGGCGTTCGTCGTAGATCTCGCCGAGGAGGGTCTTGCCGTCCGCCGCGAGCACCCGGGTGACCTGCTTCGAGCGGTAGGTCTTCAGTCGGTTGACGTCCGGGAGATCCGCATCCGCGCCGTACACGGCAAACAACGCAGCCACCGTACCCGACCCGACCGTGGCGCCCAGGAACGCCACCAGCAGAGCCCACCGACCGATCCGCCACGCGATCCGGAGCGCGCGACGGCGGCCTTCACCTCCCCCGCCGCCGGGAGCGCGACTCCTGGGTTCGGCCCCGGAGCCGCCGGCCGGGCGTTTCCTGCGACCGGGCGCGGCGCCTTTCTCGACGGCAGGTTCTGAAGTCACGGCTTTGCCACCTTTCGGCTGTGAGCCTCGACCACGCCTGTTATGCAACCCTGATGCCGACACGTAAGTCCCTACAATCCCAACGGTCATGGCCTGGTTGTGGCCCCTGTGACACTCTCCGTCGCGTCCCTATCGCCACCCAACCTGGGGAGACGCGACTCAAAGCTCCCGCTCCAGAATCGGTCCGGCCGCCCGGACCGACAGGCAATACCACAGGGCCCGTAACCATTCCAGCCGCTCGGCAGGGAGGTCGCCGTTCCGCCCCATGGCGGCGCGCATCCGGTCCGCCTGGGTGTAGATCGCCAAGGCCACCGACACCGACAGGTTGAAGCTGCCGGTGAAGCCGTGCATCCCCACGGCGAAGCTCCCGTCAGCCTCGGTCAGCGCCTCCTCGGTCAGGCCGTCTCGCTCGTTGCCGAAGACCAGCGCCAGCGGGCGGCCCACCGGGAGCTCCTCCAGCGGCACCGAGCCCGCGGGCGTCGACGCCCAGACTGCGAAGCCCCCGCGCCGCAGCTCGCCGTAGCACTCCTGCAGGGTGGCGTGACGATGAAGGTCCATCCACTGATCGCAGCTCCGGGCGACGTTCTTGGCGATGGGAAAGCGCTCTCGCTGCTCCACCGCGTGGAAGTCCTGCAGGCCGACCCCTTCGGCGCTGCGCAAGGCCGCCGCGCCGTTGTGCGGGTCGTGCAGATTCTCCACGACCACGGTCAGGCACGTCAGCCGCTGGGCCAGCACCGTGTCGATACGTTCGGCGCGCTGCTCGGTCAGGTGCGGCCGCAGCGCCGCGCACACCTTCGCCGGAGTGAGTCGCCGCACGAAGGCGGCCGCAGGTCCCGGTTTGAGCATGTCAGCGTCCATGATTCCCCATGGGCGATCAGTAGCCCCAGGCGACGCCGAAGGCGACGTTCAGCTGATCCAGCGGGCGATAGAGTCCCGTCTGTGACAGGTGCCAGAGTCGTGAGTACTGCGCCAGCAGGTACGTTCGTTTCGTGGGTCGGACCCGCGCCTCTGCCGACGCCAGCAGTCCGCGGGCGCGCTCCGCGTCGGGAGCGTCCATCCCGAACCACTCGAGCAGGACCGACGCCAGGAACCACCGCCCCACCACCACGGACGCGCGGGCGCCCAGCCCTTGTCCCAGCAGGCCCGGCCGGTGCTCGTAGTGCACAGACGCCTCGAACCAGCGCCCGTACTGCACCCCGAGCTGCCCCCACCAGGCGTTACCCGCCGGGGCGAGGCCGCCGACCACGGCCCCGAGCTTGGTGGGCGCGTTCTCCGCCGACGAAGCGGCCTGCGCCGTGAGCGGAAACTGCAGCCGCTGCACGTCGTAGATCAGATCCACGTAGCTCGGCATGTACCCCGCGCCGAGCCGCCGATACTCGACTCCGCCGAACACCCGGAGCTGCCCCCCGAAGGGCCGCACGCCGAACCGCACGCCCAGGTGCAGCCCGGCCGCCGGATCGCCCCGGTGTTTCTCCGGGATCAGCAGATTGCCCGTCACGTACGTCGCGAGATGATTCTCTTCCCCGTCCCCGAGCAGGTAGCCGACGTCCACTCCCACCGCGCCGAGCAGCCCGCGCTCCACCACCAGATTCCGCTTGGAGTCGACCTGGCGGGCGCCGTCTTCGTCGGTGACCGCCGCCACGGGGACGCGAAAATCGAACACCCCCGTGGCCCCGACGAGCAGGTTGTGCCTGCCGACGATGGGACGGGTCAACACGCGCAGCGCGGTCAGCTCCGGCGCCACGACGTCGTCGAGGAAGAAATCCAGCTGCCAATGTCGGCCAGACAGACGCGTCGCGACACCGCTGTGCGGGTGATCGATGTCCATCGCGCTCGAGTAGTCGCGGATCAAGGTCCCGTATCCGAGGGTGTACCCGGCGTGCTCTCCGAGGAGCAGCCCCACGGAAACGGACTTCACCTTCCGCCGATAGGAGACGTAGCGCAGGATGTGCGCCAGGTCCGACGGCTCGTCCCAGTCTTCGCGCCGCACACCTTTGCCCTCGTGTTCGTCGCCCCCATCCGCCACGCGCAGCCGCAGCCGGAGCTGCAGCCCCATGGCAAAGCCGCCCTCCTGCAGGTCGAAGCCGGCCTGGAGCGTGGTGAACAGGTCGCTCCCCATGAAGCCGAAGCCGACGTCTCCTTCCAGCTCGCCCCACCGCTTCAGACCGCCCTCCGCCGCGGCCGCAGGCGCGCAAACCGCCACGCCGATCACCACAACCAGAGCCCTAGCTGCCGACATGCGACCACACATACCTACTATGTACTACATTGTCCTACATTGGGCAAGTCTCGGGCCCCTTTGGAGAAAGGAACCCGAGGATCTCGCGATCCCGGTGTTGCCACGGACGCGTCAATACGATAAGTTTCCGATGTCTCGGGCGACTGTTCCGGGGACGCCATAGAGGTAGCCATGAGCCCAACTTCTTCGATTGGTGCGTGGGCGGTGGACGCTGACGTATCCTGGCGATATCGCCTGGACGTGCCGCCGGTTTCCATGCACGCAGCGCCGGATGACAGCTTTCTCCTGGTGGCCGACGTGTTCGGCACGGTCAGGAGCTTGAACACGGCCTCCGGTGAGGTGCTCTGGGAACGACCGTTCGGCATGAACAATGTGCACAGCGTCCGCGCCACCCTGGACGGCGGGACGACCGTGCTGCTGGAGGAGGGGCGTCTGCTGCGGCTCGACCGGGACGGCAAGGACCAGTGGGAGGCCTCGGTGGGCGCGCTGCGCAGCGCCTTCGACGTCAGCGCCGACGGGACCCTCGTGGCGCTCTCGGCCGCGGTACACGAAATCACCGACGGTGAGGTCAAAATCGGCTCCAAGGTGACTCTCCACGGGGAGGGTGGCAAGTGGCAGAAAGACTTCACCCTGGATCACGCAGTCACCCGGATCCGCTTCACCTCCGACCGGGGAGATCTCGTGTGCACGTCCCCAGAGGGGTACGTGACCTTCCTCAAGGGCGACGAGGTCGCCAAGCAGACGAACCTCGGCTCTGCCCTGGACGGCCTGGTGAGCTGTCTGGACGGATCCCTGATCCTGATGCCTGCCGGCGGGGACGGAATCCACGTCCTGAGCTCGACCATGGCGAGCCTGGGCGTGCTGGGAGTGAGCGGCACGGTGGAGGACGTGGACGTCAGCGAGGACGGTTCCACGATTCTCGTGAAGGAGCGGGACGGACTCATCTACCTGCTGGACGGCGCCTTCAGCCTACGCTGGCGGGGTCGCATGGAACGACCGGTGCTGCGGGTGGACCTCGCGAGTGACGGCAAGTTCGTCTACATCGCAGAGTCCACCGGCGAGATCCTGCGCGTGGACTTCCGGAAACGGCAGTCCCCGGAACAAGAGCCGACCTTCTCCGTCGAGGGGACCCAGGGGCTGTTCCCTTCGGCGAGCATCGAGCTGGGCGGCAGCCCCATCCGCGCCGGCCTGGGGCGCGTCACGTTCGTGGGCCGCACGACCGTGGCCGTGGTGCCCCGGCCCTCTCAGCTGCTGCTGGTGGGACAGGACGGGACGACCGTCAGCGAGACACTCCCGTTCCACGCGGCCCATGCCACTGCCGACGCCGCCAGCGATGGACTCGCCGTGTGGAGTAACCGCCGGCTCTCCCTGGTGAATCGGGAGGGCCACGTGAGCCCCGTGTCCGAGCAATCCGTGGCGGCCGTGGCATTTATGCACGACGGTGACCTGGTCGTAGGCACGCCGTCGGGAGAGCTGCACCGGATCGGCGCGAGCGGCGAGAAGACGTGGTCGACACGGGTGGGCGCCGGGGTGATCGGCGTCGCCCAGTTCCCCGATCAGGGTCCGCTGGTGGTGCTCTGCGCCGATGGCTGCGTGTCCATCGTCGATCACGACGGAAAGATCCAGGCCACCCGGGAGCTCAGCGCGCCGTCCATGGCCCATCCGGACGTCGTGGCCGAAGCGCTGAACGAGGCGGGAGCGCCCACGGTGGACGCCCAGGACTTCTGGTCCCACTACGGCCGCGCCTACCAGCTCGTGATGACCGAGCTGGGACCCGTGCTCTATCACGGCGGCGGACGGGTGCTCCGGCTCAACGACAAGGCCGAGCTCGATGGCGAGGGCCACGTCGGCCAGGAGCTCAAGGCGATCTATCCCATGGCGCACCGGCTGTTCGCCGTGGAAGCCGCCGGAATGGGTGTCGTGCTCGGCCGCGATTTGACCGTGCAGGAGCGCTTCGGGCTGGCGTCCCGACGGGCGCTCCCGGCGCTGTTCGACGGCGAGCCCGTGATCCTCGACGCCACCCAGGACGAGGTCTTGTTGCTCGACCTGGACGGCAACGTCGTGGCGCACCACGCCGTGTACCCCCCCCCGCGGGAGCTCGCCGTCAGCGCCGACGGCACCCACGTTGCCGTGGTGCTCGACACGAAGCTCCTCCTGTTCGATCTCTCCGCGTGAATCGCCGGCTGCCTCTGCTTCGAGTGAAACCTTGACCGCACGATATGACCTGGTGTGCTTCGACCTCGACGGCACGTTGATCCAGGGCACGATCTTCATCTGGCAGACCCTGCACGACGCCTTCCGGACCGACCCGGTGAGGCGAAAGCGCGCCAAGGATGACTTCCACGCCGGTCGCATCACGTACCGGGAGTGGTTCGATCACGACCTGGTGCTCCTCGGAGAGGCCCAGGCCACCCGCGACCGCATGGTCGAGGCGCTCCGCGGGATCCACCCCACCCCCGGCGCCCGGGAAACCCTCGACGCCCTGCGAGCACAGTCCGTTCGAAGGGCCATCCTCTCCGGATCCATCGATCTGGTGCTGAACCACTTCTTCCCCGACGAAGACTTCGAGGAGGTGCTGATCAACCGCCTCCGGTTCGATGACCAGGGACGGCTCGCCGGCGGCACCCACACCGACTTCGATGTGGAGCGCAAAGCCCACGGCATCCGAGAAATCTCACGCCGATCCGGCGTGCCCGTGCACCGGATCGCCTTCGTGGGCGACAACTACAACGACATCTCCGCCGCCCGAGAGGCCGGCCTCTCCATCGCCTTCAATCCCCGCTCCGAAGAGCTCGAGTCCGTGGCCGACGTGGTCATCCGCACTGGCGACCTCCGCGCGATCCTCCCCCACATCCTGGGTTGATCGGCACCAATCAAATCCGCTGGCCCAGTTGCGCCTCACCCAACGAGCAAAGCGAGGTTCCCCCGGAGGGGGCGGAGGGGGAGAGCTGAGCCGCGAAGCGGCGGATCTGTCAAGCCCGCACGAGCGGTTGCCCGAATACCAGCCGCTCCGATTCGTTGGTTGCCAGCCAGATTCGGGATGAGGGGGATGCCTCCCCTTCCGTCAGCCGCGGATGTAGCTGACGGCGTTCTCGAACAGCGCCAGGCCGGCGCCCTTCTCAGGGAGCTCCGGGAGGCGGGTCCACCGGGGATGATTGGTGCGGTGGGTGAACGCCTCGGGGTGGGGCATCAGGCCGAAGCAACGACCCGTGGGATCACAGAGCCCGGCGAGTCCGCCCTTCGAGCCGTTGGGGTTCTCCGGATAGGCCTCGGTGGGCGCTCCGTCGCGGTCGGCGTACTGCAACGGCGCCAGGTGACCCGCCTCGATGGCCGCCGTGACCGCCGCGCTGCCGGTGATGACCTTGCCTTCGCCATGGCGGACGGGGAGCTCCAGGAGCTCCAGGCCGCGGGTGAACACGCAGGGAGACGCGGGATCCACGCGCAGTCGCACCCAGCGGTCTTCGAACCGTCCCGAGTCGTTGCCCCCCAGGGAGGCCTGCTGGGCGAGGAGCGCGTCCCCGTCGGAGGCGCCGGCAGCGGGCACCAGCCCGAGCTTGGCCAGGAGCTGGAAGCCGTTGCAGATGCCCAGCACGAGATTGCCCTGCTCGAGGAACCCCCGGAGCTGATCCACCAGCCGCTCCCCCGACCCCTGCACCCGGGCGTGCCGCCAGCGGATCGCGGCCGCCTTGGCCGCGCCGAGATCGTCCCCGTCCAGGAACCCTCCGGGCAGGCAGAGCAGCTGATACCCTTCCAGCTTCGTCTCCCCGGCCAGCAGATCCCAGATCATCACCACGTCGACCTGATCGGCGCCGGCCCGCCGGCAGGCGTGGGCAGTCTCGCGTTCACAGTTGGTGCCGTTCCCAGCCACCACGAGCACATTCACCGCGTTCGCCATGGTCGTCTCCTACAGGTCGAGCGGGCGCTTCCAGGCGCTCCGCAAGGTGTCCAGATCCAGATTGATCACCGGGCTCCGGGAAACCCCCTTCACCTTGAGCCGCGGCTCCTCGGTCACCGAGCCCACCAGCGCCATCTCCTGATCGTCCATGAGGGCCTCCCAGTCCGCGATGTGGCGCGGAGACACCGTGACCACGAACCGGCCCGGCGTCTCGGCAAACAGCACCACGTCACTGCGCCCCAGCTCCTCCCGCGGCACCATGCCGAGATCCAGCTCGAGCCCGAGGTCTCCGGCAAAGGCGGTTTCGGCCAGGGCCACGCCGAGCCCGCCGTCCGAGCAGTCGTGGCAGGAAGCCAAGAGCCCGCGGCTGATGGCGGTGTGCAGCCGCCGATACCGCTCCTCGTTCTCCTTGAGGTCCACCACGGGCACCGACGCGCCGGTCCAGCCCAGGTGCCCGGCGTACTCCGTGGCGCCGAGGTGGTGGCCCGTGGTCCCGACCACGTACAGCAGGTGCCCCGGGCGCTTGGCGTCCATGGTGACGGCCCGGCTGGCGTCCCGCATCTGGCCCAGCACGGAGATGAGCAGCGTCGGCGGGATGCCGATGCGCAGGTCGCCGATCCGGTAGTCGTTCTTCATGGAGTCCTTGCCGGAGATCAGCGGGATCCCATAAAAGACGCAGGCGTCGTAGAGCGCGCGGCAGGCCTCCACTAGCTGCCCGAGCTTGTGCGCGCCGTCCGGGTTGTGCTCGCTTTGCACCGGGTCGGACCAGCAGAAGTTGTCCAGGGCCGCGAGCCGCGCCGGATCCGCGCCCACGGCCACGGCGTTGCGCACCGCCTCGTCCACGGCGCAGGCCGCCATCTGGTACGGGTCGATGTCGATGTAGCGCGGGCAAATCCCGTGGGACACCACCACGCCCTCGGGGCGATCCAGGAGCGGTCGAAGCACCGCCGCGTCCGAGGGTCCGTCGCCGCGTGCGCCGCACAGCGGCTTGATCACGGAGCCGCCCTGGACCTCGTGATCGTACTGCCGCACCCAGTACTCCTTGCTGCAGACGTTGAGCCGGCCGAGGAGCTCGAGCAGCAGCTTCCCGCAGTCGGGCTCCGCCGGTAGCGGCCCGTCCGCCGCCGGGCCCGGCTCCAGCCGCGCCCGCAGCCGCATCGGCGGCAACCCCTCGTGCAGGAACTCCATGTCGAGGCGCCCCAGCTCCCGGTCCTCCCAGGTGATCTTGAGCTGGCCGGAGTCGTCGAAGGTGCCCAGCGCCGTGGCCTCCACCTGGTAGCGATCCGCGAGGGCCATGAAGGCGTCGAGCTGTTCCGGGGGCACCGCCACCGTCATGCGCTCCTGCGCCTCGGACAGGAAGATCTCCCAGGGCGCCAGGCCCGCGTACTTGAGCGGCGCCTTGGCCAGATCCAGCGTGGCCCCGCCGGGATCCCGGGCCATCTCCCCCACGGACGACGAGAGCCCCCCGGCGCCGTTGTCGGTGATGGCCGAGTACAGCCCCTGATCGCGCGCCACCAGCAGCACATCGGTCATGCGCTTCTGGGTGATGGGGTCGCCGATCTGCACCGCCGTTGCCGGCGAGCCCTCGTGGAGCTCCTCCGAGGAGAAGGTCGCGCCGTGAATGCCGTCCTTGCCGATCCGGCCGCCCACCATCACGATGACGTCGCCCGGCCGCGCGGCCTTGACGTGGCTGGGGCGGCCCTGCAGCTCCACGGGCATGATTCCACCCGTGCCGCAGTACACCAGCGGCTTGCCCAGGTACCGCTCGTCGAACACCAGGGAGCCGTTCACCGTGGGGATGCCGCTCTTGTTCCCGCCGTGCTCCACTCCCTCCCGCACCCCCTCGAGCACCCGCCGGGGGTGCAGCAGCCGGGGCGGAATCTCGCCCTCGTAAAAGGGCGAGGCCAGGCAGAACACGTTCGTGTTGAAGATCAGCTCGGCGCCCAGTCCCGTGCCGAAGGGATCGCGGTTGACCCCCACGATCCCCGTGAGCGCGCCGCCGTAGGGATCGAGGGCCGAGGGCGAGTTGTGGGTCTCCACCTTGAACACGAGGTTGTGCAGGTCGGTGAACCGCACCACGCCGGCGTTGTCTTTGAACACGCTCACGCAGATGTCGCCGTCGCCCCGCGCCTTCCGCACCTCGTCCGTGGTGCCCTTGATGTAGGTGTCGAACAGGGACTCGACGACGTCGACCTCGTCGTCCGACCGGTGGTTCTGGATGCGGGCGTTGAAGATCTTGTGCTTGCAGTGCTCCGACCAGGTCTGCGCCAGGCACTCCAGCTCCACGTCGGTGGGCTGGGCCGGCAGCCCCGCGGCCGCGCGCGCCGCGGTCACGGCAGGATCGGCATAGTGTTCCCGGATGGTGTGAAGCTCCTCCAGCGACAGGGCGTACACATTGTCCCGGCTGAGCTGCATGAGCTCGTCGTCGGTCCCCGACAGATCCACCACCTCCAGGGTCGCGTCCACGGCCGGGCCGGTGACCCGCGGCACCTCCGCCGCGATCCCTTCCCGCTCCAGCTCCGCGGCGGACCGCACCGCGACCCGCTGGATCAAGGTGTTTGCCAGCAGCTCGGTGGCGATGCGCTCTACCTGCTCCCGTTCGAGCTCGCCGGTGAAGCGATACTCCCGGGCGTTGTACACTGCCGGCGCTTCGGCCACCGGGCAGTCCAGCACCAGGGCGAGGGACTCCCGGGCCGTGCGGCCGACGTTGTCGGTGACGCCCGGGCGGAATCCCACCTCCACCAGCCAGTCGAAGCTCCCCGGGGCGAGCTCGTCCACCACCGCCCGCTCGAGCACGGGATCGGCAAACACCTGCTCCGCGACGCGGGCGAGGGTCTGGGCGTCCAGCTCGCCGTCGACCACGTACACCTCCACCGTGTCGACGCGCGCCACCTGGAGGTCCAGGTCCCGGGCGATGCGTCGCGCGGTCTTCGCCCCGAGGGCGTCGGTGATCTCCGGCCGTTTGTACACCGCGATCCGATGGGCCATCCTTTTCTCCTCTCGAGCGGGTGTGACACTGCTGTGAAACACTGCTGTGACGCAGAGGGCGGAAACGCAGCCCTCTGCCATTGGTGGCGAGGTTAGGGCAGGGCCAGGGCTCGCGCAAGGATAAGTTCGAGGCACCGAGAGCGTCGAGCCGCAGCTGTGACAAGGCGTGAGGCGGTCGAATACACAGACGTATTCAACCAACGAGCAACGCAGTCACAGCTGACGGATCGGCGACCGAATGCCGAAGTCATCCTTGCGGGAGCCCTAGCATGCGGTCAAGCGCGAGTCGCGCGCCCGAGGCCACGGCGGGCGCCACCGTGATCCGCGGCCAGTCGTCCAGCCGCTCGAGGGCGTCCCGGAGGTCCTCGGGCTCGATGCGAAACATGTTCGGGCAGAGCGACCGGGCCAGGGGCAGCACCGTGCGATCGGGGTAGTCCTCGGCGAGGCGCGTGATCAGGTTGATCTCGGTGCCGATGATGGTCTTGCTCCCGGGCGCCGCCTCCTCCACGGCCTTGACCAGGTAGCTCGTGGAGCCGTTGCCGTCGGCCGCCTCCACCACCTCGGCGCGGCACTCCGGGTGCACCACCACCCGGGCGTCGGGATGCGCCTTGCGCGCCGCCTCGATGTGCTCGGGCCGAAAATACGTGTGCACGTGGCAGTGGCCCTGCCACAGAATCACCTTGGCCCCGCGCAGCTCCTCATCACTCAGCCCCCCATCGGGCTGACGGGGACGATAGAGCACCACCTGCTCCGCCGACACACCGAGCTTCCGAGCGGTATTCCGGCCCAGGTGTTGGTCCGGCAGAAACAGCACCCGCGGTCGCTGCTCAAAGGCCCAGGTCATCGCCCGCGGCGCATTCGAAGACGTACACACCGCCCCCCCGCGGTCGCCGCAGAATCCCTTCACAGCCGCCGCGGAGTTCATGTACGTGAGCGGCATCACCTCCGCCTCGTCCCCCACCGCCCGGAGGATCCGCTGCCACGCCTGCTCCACCAGCTCGATGGGCGCCATGTCGGCCATGGGGCAGCCCGCCGACCAGTCGGGCATGATCACCTCCTGGTCGTCCCGACACAGGATCGCCGCCGCCTCGGCCATGAAGTGCACCCCGCAAAACACGATCACCTCCGCGTCCGCCCGCGCCGCCTGGCGCGACAGCTCGAAGGAGTCCCCCTTCAAATCCCCCGCGCGCACGAGCTCGGGACGCTGGTAGTGATGGGTCAGAATCACCACCCTGCCCCCCAGCTCCCGACGCAGCTCGCCAATCCGTCGCAGCACATCTTTCCGCGCCGCGGTGAGGTCTTGCGCTTCCATAGCCGCTTTATTGGACAAACCCCAACCGATGTCAATCGACCGGCCCGTTTCCGGGGCGCCGCGTCTGTGGCCACGGTGTGCACGGGGGCCCTGGGACGTGCTGAGCACGGCGAACGCTTGCCCTCAGTCTGGCCGGCATGCTCGCTGCACCAGCGGGGGCCATGGCGCCCCGTCGCGATCCATTCACGGGGGACGAGCTCCTCCCCCAGCTCGTCTACGAAAGGCTCCCCGGGGCGGCCGGTCAGTGTCAGCCCCTGCCGCCTGCCAGCTATCAACCCTCTCGGCACCCGGAAAATACCCCCCTGTATCGCACGGTCTATCTTGGCCTTCATTTCAAATCTAGACGTCTGCCGAAAGATCTTGGACCATCTCAAAATCCCCACCGAGGTGGTCCCTGCCCCACTCGCCCACGGACCCGGGCCCCGGCACAGCCAAACCGTGCTGGACGTGCTCGAGCCCCGACCCGAAGGTGACCGCAGTGCGTACGCAGCGGCTTCCAGTGCCCAACTGGAGACCTCCTTGGGCCAGGCCCGAGGTCCACCCTCACGCTGAGCTCGAACCCCGCCGACAATCGAGGCAGTGCCGAGGCAGTGCTCGTCGCCATGCTCAACCACCGGTCAGGTGAGCAGCCCTGAGAGCAGTGCGTCCAAAATCAACTGACGAGCCGCTCTTGTTGAGGGGGATCACCGATTGCAGGACCCACCACGCTCGCTTCGTACATGCCTCGATCTCCGATTTTATGGTTTGTTCTTCTTAGCCGTTAGCCGTCAGACAGCGCGTGTTGCAAGGTGGCCATTTCGTCGTCTGGGTCTGTGTACTCGTCGTCGGCAGCAGCGAGGTAGCGGTGGGCGACCTTGGTCAGAGTCATCGTCGCATCCGAGCCCACTGACAACTCTGTGGATGATGCGTCCGTCGGCGTCACGATGATCGAGCAGATCGGATCCGCCATTGGTCGTTTCACCGCAGACGGCGCCTAAAATCGCTGCTACTCCGAATGGATCGATTGTTGGCACAGCACGGGTTTTTATTCGTGGTTGGGTCACACGTCGTGGACGTGTAGGAGCAGCCATTCGCGCAGCCGGTCGAAGCGGAAATCGTTCGCTTCGAACAGCGCCATGAAGGCCTCGTATGCTTCGTCGTTGTCACATTCTATGAAACGGCCGTTCATGCGCAAGAACGTGTCGGTGGTGAAGAATGCGACTCGCTTGTTTCCATCCACGAACGGATGATTCATCGCGAGGCTCTCCATCATCGCCGCGGCCTCGTCGATGAGGGTGTCGTAGTATCCGAGTTGCGGCCGCATGAGCGCCGACTCGAGCGCTCCCAAGTCTCGAACGCCGTCGGTACCACCGAACTCCGCGAGTAGAAGCTCGTGCATGGCGAGCACCTCGACGAGCGTTGGGTATTCTCGCACCTACTTCGCCAACAGCTTGCCGAGCTTACGATTCCGCTCGACGCTAGCACGAAAGTTCGCCAACACGCTCGCCCGCGGAGCCTGCGAGTCTCGGTGTTCCAGGTACAGCCGCATCGCGTCCTCCAAAATCGCCTGGAAGTGTCGGCCCTCTTCATGAGCGACTTCACGGAGCCGTTCGAGCAACGCCGCGTCCGCCTGAGAAGCGAATTTTTTCTTCGTTGTAGCCATGCTTAAAGAGCATAGCAATTCAGCTAGAACGGTCAAGCTGTTTCTAGTCGCACGACTTGGGATCCCTGCGAGTGCTCTTTGGAAGTCGGCTGAGAGGCAGACATGGTATTCGGGCGCGTCGGAACCCGGCACACCAAGTGGGCGAAATTTCGTGTCGATCTTGTTTTCGACGGGATAGCCGTAGTTCTCGCTCTGCGTTGATTTGGCACACGGCGGGGTGAAATGGCGCCGGAACTACTCCGACGCTGTTTTCGCACCTGACGCGATACCAGCGCAGGATCGTGTCGGGCGTGACGATACCGGTGAAGTTGCGCAGTGCCGCCCTTCAAAGGGCCTTGCCCTTGGAGGCGAGTCGGCGGCGTTGATCGTCGTTCAGCCGTGGACGGCGTCCTCCGAGGTGCTCTCGCAGGACGCGGTTTTCTTCCAGTCGATATTCGATGACCTTCTGCTGCTTGCGGCTGACCCAACCGGCGAAGGTGAGCAGCAGGAACTGAAGCGCGCGTGGCAGCTTGATCATCCTCCCATTCTCGCGAGCCTCAGGCGAGCGTGCAAGCGGCCGGCGAGGCCTGATTGTAGGTCGGCTGAGCGGCCATGTGGCGATTCCGCCGCCTCGGTGATCCGTACGCCAAGTCTCCACAATTCTGCATGGATCCAATTTCCGCACACCACGGGGTCAGCACGGTTTGGCTGTCGACAGGCTCCCAGTAAACCCCCTCCCAGTGCAGCAAGGTCCCTTCGGCGCCCGTGAAAAGCAGATCGCGGACTCGAATCAAGACGTACATAGCGGTCGCGACTATCGCTCCCGCTTGGTTCGTGAGCAATGATTACTGGTCAGACGAGCGAAGGAGCCAGCACAGGTCCCTACTGACAAACCCCTGCGGTGCAGATGCCGCCTCCTGCGCAGGCTTGGCCGTCGCAGTCCGGGTCCTCGCAGTCCATCAGGCCGTCGCAGTCCATGTCGAGCGAATCTCCGCACAGGGTCTCCGTGACCTCGCACGCCACCGAGGCGGTGTCGAGCAACCGCAGCGCGGTCCCGGAGGTGCCCACGAAGAACCGCGCCCCGGGCGCGCCGCTCACGTCGTTGAGCTGGCTCGTGACGCCGGAGGCCCAGGGCACCCAGTCGGCGCCCTCCTTGTGGAGGATGAAGCCGTTTTCGCCCACCGCGAAGATGTCGGTCGAGCTCGCGGCCCAGAGGCCATAGAAGCTGGCCAAGGTAGACTCCCAGGCACTCGTCCAACTGGTTCCGTTGTAATACGCGACCTTCCCATCGGCGCCGTGCTGGCCGGCGGCGTAGATGTCGTTGGGCCCAGTGCCCCAGATGGCGCGACCGGTTTCGATGCCAGCGCTCCCAAAGGTCCAGGGGACGGATCCGTCGTAGTGCAACAGGTTAGTCCAGACGCCGACGGCATACACGTCGGAGGGCCCGCTGCCCCACAAGGCGTGCATTTGAGTGGACAAACCCGACTCCAAGGTGCTCCAGTTGCTGCCGTCGTAATATATGAAAACGGTGACGTAGCCTGTGTATCCCGTTGCGAACACGTCGCTCGGCCCGGTGCCCCACACCGCCGTCAGGTGCTCTGTCACCCCCGAGGTCATCTCCGTCCAGATCGACCCGTCCCAATGGATGATATTGCCGGAGTCGCCCACGACGAAGACGTCCGTTTCGCTGCTTCCCCACACGCTGTTCCAGTTCCCGCTATAGCCGGTAACGATGTCGTTCCACGCGCTCCCGTCGAACCGTAGGACCGTCGACGTTTCGCCCACCGCGAACACGTCGCTCGCGGTGAAGGCGTGCACATCGTTCAAATCCTCCGAGGTGCCCGAGTCCACGTTGGACCAGTCCATGCCGTCGTAGCGCATCACCCCGGTAGGCCCGCCCAAGGCGTACACGCTCGTGGGGCCTGCACCCCAGATATCGGTGAGCGGTGACGAGGTCCCCGTGTTCATGGTAGCCCAGTTCTGCCCGTCCCAGTGCAGCACCGAGCCGTCATAGCAGGACACGAAGACGTCGTTGGGGCCCGTACCCCAAATCGCCTCCCGCTGATGCGCCGTACCCGAGGCTATTTGGGACCAAGTCGCACCGTCCCAGTGGTATACCCCCCAGGACCCCATCACGAAGACGTCGTTCGGGCCGGACCCCCAGATCTTGGAGATGGCGAAGGTGATGCCCGTACCAGTCACCGGAGACCAGCTTGTCCCATCGTAGTGCAGCAACGTTTGCGAAGCCCCCACCGCGTAGACGTCGTTCGGGCCGGACCCCCACACGCTATACAGACTGTTCGTCGTCCCGGAGGTCATGGTGGACCAGGAGGTGCCGTTGTAGTGGATGATTGTGCCGCTGGAACCCACGGCAAAGACGTCGTTTGGACCGGTTCCCCACACGTCCTGCAGGGTGTTGGTCGTGCCACTGCTCATGGTGGACCACGCCGTCCCATCGTGGTGGATGATGGCACCGTTCTGCCCCACTGCGAAGACATCGTCCAAGCTGCTACCCCAGATGCCGGAGTAGTGCGCCGAGGTTCCAGTGCTCACCGAGTCGAGGGAGTTGCCGTCGAAGAAGGCGGCCTGGCCCCACCAGCCGACGGCCCAGACCTGATTGGGGCCGGCCACCCAGAGGGCTAGCAGGCTCGCCGTGGTGGTGGTGGGCACCGGCTCCCACCCGAAGTTGTCGCACTGACTGAACCCCGGCGTGCACCAGGGGGAGCAGCCCAGGATCCCGCGGTCGAATCCGTAGTCCATGCACATCTTGCCCGCCGGCGCGCTGCCGTCACAGATCTCGCCGTCCAAACCGTCGATGACCCCATCTCCGCAGTACCCGTCACAGCTCGAAGTGACATACTGGCAGTTGCCGCCACACGTAAGGGCTCCTCGATAGAACCCAAAGTCTGAGCACTGTCCGCTGCCCATGGCAGCCCCATCGCAGAGCTCATCACTGCCGGTGTCCAGGATCCCGTCGCCACAGCGCCGGAAGGTGCAGTCCGTCCGGCAGACGGCGTTCGGGGCGTCGGAGTTCCCTGCGCCGAGATCGCAGTCTTCCCCAGCGTCCACCACGCTGTTGCCGCAAGTCTCAATTTGACAAGTGTCGTCGCAGCCGTCCCCGGGCACGGTGTTGCCGTCGTCACACCCCTCACCGGCGTCGATGACGTTGTCGCCGCAGCGGGCGTCCTGGCAGTTGAGCCGGCAGGCGTTCGGGTTGACATTGCTGTTGGCCGCGCCGTTGTCACACTGCTCGAACAGCCCGACGTCCGTGATGCCGTCACCGCAGCGAGGGAGCTGGCAGGTGGCCTGGCAACCGTCGCCGTTGACCAGGTTGTTGTCGTCGCACTGCTCGCCGGCGTCCACCACGCCGTTGCCGCAAGACTCGATTTGACAGGTGGCGCTGCAGCTGTCACCCGGCACGGTGTTGCCGTCGTCGCACCCTTCGCCGGTGTCGATCACCGTGTCGCCGCAGCGAGCGTTCTGGCAGTTGAGCCGGCAGGCGTTCGGGTTGACATTGCTGTTGGCCGCGCCGTTGTCGCACTGCTCGAAGTTGCCGACGTCTGTGATCCCGTCGCCGCAGCGCGGGAGCAGGCAGGTGTTTTGGCAGCCGTCGCCGTTCACCGAGTTGTTGTCGTCACACTGCTCGCCGGCGTCCAGCACGCCGTTGCCGCAAGTCTCGATTTGACAGGTGGCGCTGCAGTTGTCCCCGGGCACGGTGTTGCCGTCGTCGCACCCTTCGCCGGCGTCGATGATCGTGTCACCGCAGCGGGCGAGCTGACAGTTCAACCGGCAGGCGTTGGGGGTGGTGTTGGAGTTGGCCGCGCCGTTGTCGCACTGCTCGAAGTTGCCCACGTCCACGATGCCGTCGCCGCAGCGCGGGAGCAGGCAGGTGGCCTGGCAGCCGTCGCCGTTGATGAGGTTGCTGTCGTCGCACTGCTCACCGGCGTCCACCACGCCGTTGCCGCAGGTTTCGATCTGACAGGTGGCGGAGCAGTTGTCGCCGGGCACCTGGTTGCCGTCGTCGCACCCCTCGCCGGTGTCGATGACGTTGTCGCCGCAGCGGGCGGCCTGACAGTTCAACCGGCAG
>JBDRSE010000207.1:0-11691 GCA_043825095.1 bacterium | reverse complement strand
GGAGTTCTCGAAGGGGAACACGTTGTACATCATCTCCTCGGTGATGGGACCGCGCGTGATGTCCGCGCGGATGCCGAGGGTGTTGGTGAGTCCGAAGTGCGCCTCCACGCGGTTCCGGGTCTGGATGGCGTTGGCCACCAGGTTGCCGAGCTCCGAGTCACCCCAGCCCGTGGCGAAGCGTCGGATCTTCCTCGGGGAGTAGGCGATGAACCGCGTGAGCTGGATCTCCCGGAAGAGCTGCGAGGAGAACGGCTCGAGCAGTCGCTCGGTGGCCACGTCCCAGCGCTCCCGGTCCACGCGGTGGTCCACGGGGTGCAGGTCGGGGCGGTAGGTCTTCACGTCCCAGCCGTTCATCTCCCGCAGCCACGTCTCCGCCTGGGTTTCGTCCGGCAGCGGGTCGGGCCGATGGAAGATCACGTCGAGCTGGCCCACGAACTTGAGGAACGCGCCGGAGTGCATCAGCGGCACCCTGCGGCGGGCGCGGGTGGACATGCAGCCCCGCGCCTGGAGCTGCTCGTAGAAGGGCTGACCCGCGCAGGCCGGGTCAGGATCGCACTCCTCGATGAGCTCGGGTGGGTTGATCACGATGTGCAGGTGCCCTCCCAGGACCAGGTCGAGGCCTTCGGTGTGGCGAATCAGCTCCTCGTCACCGATCAGGCGGTGCACCACGGAACACGTATCCGTGGTGTTGTCGGTGCAGTTGGGCCCCTCACAGTCGTCGATCTGATCCTCGGAGCCCCGGGTCATCTTCTTCTGCCCGCGGAGGCCCAGGTGCGAGGCGGCCACCACCACGTCCACGATGGGCCGGAGGAAGTCGATGTAGTACTGGGTCATCTGGATCGTGTCCAGAGGCGTGACGCCGAGGGAGTTGCCGCCATCGTACATGGAGACGATGGAGCTGAGGCTCCCGAGCCCGATGACGGCGACCCGCAGCCCCTGCACGTTCACAATTGTGTACGGCTTGGCGATCAGGCCCAGCTCCGAGGCGCCGAACACGTTCGGGTCCTCGAGGCCGTAGTTGGCGTTGAGCATGGGGAACCGTGCGAACTGGACGGCGCGATCGACGAAGTTCGAGATGCCGGCGTCAAATTCGTGGTTGCCGATCACAAAGGCGTCCACGCCCAGCATGTTCATCCACTTGAACTCCACCTCCCCCTTGAACAGGTTGAAGATCGGGGCGCCTTGGAAAACGTCGCCGGTGTCGACGTGAATCACCCGCCCCCCTGCGGAGCGGATGGACTTGATGATCGCCGTGGCCCGCGCCGCGCCGCCCACGGTGGGCGAGCTCGGATCCAGGCCCAAGGACTCGTCGGTTTCTCCGACGTCGAGGCCGTACGGCAACAAGCGGGAGTGGATGTCCGACGTGTGGATGAAGGTCACGCGGATGTCGTGCCCCTCGATCTGCGGCTGTTCCGTACGCTTGAGACATCCCACGAGGCCAAGGACAACGAACACGGGCACGAGACGTTTCATTCGAGCTCCTTACGATACGCCTATACTGTTAACCAAGTCCGCCAGGAGGGAAAGGGGAAAGTGTTCGCGGGATCCGCGACGAAGCCGCGGAATCACCGCTCCGCCGCGCCGACCCGCGCGCGACAGAAATTCTCTTTCAAATTATTCGTAACAGCGCTAACATTTGCAACCTGCTTAGAATGGTCGCGTCCGAGCGATCGATGGTGGCGGACCGCGGATCACAGGAGGAACATCCCATGAAAAGAAAACTCGGTATCCTCATCGCGCTCTGGGGCGCCGTGAGCCTACTCATGGCTGGCTGCGGCGACGACGGGGGGGGAAGCGGCGACTGCGGAAACGACCTCGTGGAAGCGGGCGAGGACTGTGACGGGGACAACCTGGACGGCCGCACCTGTGAAAGCCTGGGGCTCGGCTCGGGCGTGCTCCTGTGCACGGCGAGCTGCGAATACAACCTCTCGGCCTGCGGCAACGGAACCTGCGGCAACGGAACCATCGACTCCGGCGAGGACTGCGACGGCAACGAGCTCGCGGGGCAGGACTGCACGGACCACGGCTTTGTGGGCGGCACCCTCGACTGCGACACCGGCTGCGCGTTCGATCTGTCCGGCTGCAACGCGGGCGCGGACTGCGGCAACGGCCAGCTCGACGCCGGAGAGCAGTGCGACGGGAACGCCCTCGGCTCTGCCAGCTGCCAGTCCCTCGGGCACGACGGCGGTGTGCTCGCCTGCCTGACGAACTGCGCCTACGACACGAGCGGCTGCACCGACGGGCTGTGCGGCAACGGGAACCTCGACTCCGGCGAGCAGTGCGACCTCACGAACCTCAACAACCAGGACTGCACCGACCTGGGCTTCGTGGGGGGCACCCTCGGCTGCGACACCGACTGCACCTACGACGTGACCCTGTGTGAGGCGGGCGCCGACTGCGGCAACGGCAACATCGACGGCACCGAAGAGTGCGACGGCCAGAACCTGAACAACCAGGACTGCACTGACCAGGGGTACGTGGGCGGCACCCTGCTGTGCCTGTCGAACTGCGCTTACAATACGAGCCTCTGCGTCTACGAGATCTGCGGCAACGGCCAGATCGAGGCCACCGAGGACTGCGACGGCGTGAACCTGGGCAGCGCGAGCTGCACCACCGAAGGTCACGACGGCGGCACCCTGTCGTGCGCGGCGGACTGCCAGAGCTTCGTGACCACCGCCTGCTGCGACGACGCCTGCTCGTCGGCCGGGGACACCACCTGCAACGGCAACGTGCTCCGCACCTGCGCGTCCCAATCCAGCGGCTGCCTGGGCTACAACGACTTCGACTGCTCCACCGGCGGCCAGATCTGCGTGGCGTCGGGCGGCTCGGCCCAGTGCGAAGGGACGTGCACGAGCAACTGCACCACCCTCGGCGCAACCCAGTGCGTGGGGGCCGTGCTCCAGACCTGCACGCAGAACGGAACCTGCACGAACTGGGTGGACTCGAACTGCTTCCCGGGCTCGTGCACAGGCAGCCCCGCGGCGTGCCAGTCCAGCGGCTCGGGCGCGGGGTGCGGCGACGTGTACAGCCTGGACGGCCGGACCCTCCCCCACCAGATCTTCGACAACTTCGACAGCGGCGCCGTGACCGACGGCGGGAGCTGCCAGGCCGGCACCGGGTACAACCCGCTGTACCTGTCCTACACGGTGACCGGACCAGTGGACCAGCTGACCATCACCGCCAGCTCCGGCGGTACGGTCTGGCCGCAGATCTCCGCTTGGACCACCACCTCCACCACCGGCTTTTGCGACACGGGAGCCCGTACCGAGCTGGGCTGTAACTACGCCCAGACCTCCACCGGGGAGCTCGTCCTGAGCAACCCGAGCGTCTCCGTGGGGGACGTGATCTACTTCATCGTCACCGGCGACTTTTCCGCAGGCCAGCTGATCAACCCTGTCATCGATCTCGAGGTCATCGACTGCAGCTCCACCACCACCACCGCCTCCATGACGCTGCCCGCGCAGCTCAGCAACGTGGTGGTGGACTCCAACGTCACCGTCGAGTTCCTGGGCGAGCTGCCCGCCACGAACACGGGCACCATCGTGATCTCGGAAGACAGCGTGCCCGTGGTCACCTACGACCTCTCCACCACGCCCGGCGAGGTGGTCTTTTTCGGCAATCAGATGACCATCAACCCGGCCGGCGATTTCTCCACGGACACGGACGTGACCGTGCAGCTCAATCTGGAGTCCGCGGTCTGCTCGCACGCCATCAACGACTCCTTCACCTTCCACACCGAGGCGGGCCCGCCGCCCAACGGTGAGGACTGCGCCAATGCGATCCCCATCAACGACATCGGCACCACGAGCGGGCTCGCCGGCAACCACCAAGCGAACTCGAACGACGTGATGCCCACCTTGATGAACTGCTACGCCAGCTACAACGGGGTCGTGGACTCCGTGTTCACCTTCAACATGGTCGCCCCCTTCACCGAGGTGACCATCACCATGCCCAAGTGGAACAGCTACCGCTACGCGGCGGTGCTGAACGACAGCTGCCCGGGCTCGGCGCCGCCCCTCGGCTGCACCGTGAGCGACGAGGACGAAACCATGATCCTGATCGCCTCGGGCCTCAGCGCCGGGCCGCATTACCTCGTGGTCGGCAACGCCTGGTCCGATCCCTTCCCGGACAACACCTTCGACTCGATCACCATCGATCAGTACCGCTCACAGTCGCCCACCACACCCGCGGCGGGCGTCGGAACAATCGACGCCGGGGGCGGCCCGGTGCCCCTCACGGCGGGCATGTACCCCATCAATGTCATCTACAGCCAGTACGAAGATCTGACCCTCGGCGACATGGGCACCCGGGTGATCACCGCCCCCTCAGCCCAAGGATTCCTCATCGAGGGCACCTTCAACATCACCTACAGCTGGCACTATCTACGGGCGAAGTCCCCCGCCGGGGTGTTCTACTTGAACAAGATCGGCATCAGCAGCGGGAGTTACAGTGTCTACGTGCCCGGCGCCTCCGTGACCATCGGCATGGACACCACCGGCTCCTCCACTGTGGGCAGCGGGTACACCATCAACGCGGTGTACTACCACTGATCATCCGTCCCCGAGACCTGCCCGCTCCCCCTCAGAAAGACTCCCCATCAAAGGGCTTCCCGGAAACCCTGGGTCGCGCTACCATCCCCGGAATCTCAGCGACTTTGACCTGGCGACCCGACCCTGCGGTTCCCCGTCGCCATGATCGAACAGGAGGATGGAATGTCCAAGCTCGTGATCTCGTTACTCAGCGTGGCGGCCGCGGCGGGTTTGCTGGCCGCCGGTTGCGGCGACGACAGCGGCGGTGACAACAACAACACGCCCCAGATGTGCGGCAACGGCGTCATCGAGGGCACCGAGGCGTGTGACGGCTCGGAGCTCGGAGGCCAGAACTGCGGCGGCCTGGGCTACGTCTCCGGCACGTTGACCTGCCGGGCAAGCTGCACCTTCGACGAAACCCTGTGCGAGGGCGAGCAGTGCGGGAACGACCGGCTCGAAACGGGGGAACAGTGCGACGGCTTGGACATGGGCTATGCCACCTGCCAGTCCCGTGGATTCACCGGGGGAACTCTGGCCTGCACGGCAACCTGCCTCATCGACGAGTCCGGCTGCAACGACAACTGCGGCAACGGGGATATCGACCCGGGTGAGGTCTGCGACGGCAACAACTTCGACGGGGAGACCTGCGCGACCCAGCCGAGCTTCGACGGCGGCACCCTGAGCTGCAACTATGACTGTACGGCCCTGAACACCGACCTGTGCTGCGTCAACACCTGCACCACCGACGGCGAGTCGGAGTGCGTCGGGAACACCCTGCGCACCTGCCAGGCCGGGGCCGGCGGGTGTTTGCGGTGGTTCGAGCTCAACTGCGCCTCCGGCGGGCAGATCTGCGACGACTCGGGCGCCACCGCCCAGTGCATCGGCGCCTGTACCAGCAACTGCACCACCCTCGACGCCCTGCAGTGCAACGGCGCCGACATCGAGATCTGCGTGCAGAACGGGATTTGCCTCAACTGGGCGACGGACTCCGACTGCGGGGCCGGCAACACCTGCGTGGAGATGGCCGTCCCCACGTGCGTGACCCTGGGCGAGCGCTGCGAGGCGGCCCAGATGATCACCGCCCTGCCCTTCACCATCAACGGCACGGACTTCACGGCGGACTACACCGATGACCACGACTTCAACGGGACTGGCTGTGACACGGGCAACGGGGCCGAGGCCGTCTTTTCCATCGACCTGCTCACCGGGGAGCAGATCAAGCTGGACCACACCGGCGGCATGGACGCCGTCATCCGCGTGCTGGCCACCTGTGACGCCACCGCGGGTGAGTGCCTGGTGGACGAGGATCTCCAGGAGACGAACATCTTCTTCACCGCCCCGGCGGACGGCACCTATTACATCGTGCTCGAGGCCTACCTGGCCACCCCGTCCACGACGGACTACGACTTCACGGTTCAGGCGGTGATGGCCGAGGACTGCGGCGACGGCGTGGACAACGACCTCGACGGCGACGTCGACTGCGGCGACAGCGACTGCTTCGGGGACTCCACCCACTGCGCCACCGAGACGCTCTGCAACGACGGGCTGGACAACGACGCCGACAACGACACGGACTGCGTGGACAGCGACTGCAGCGGCCTCCCCATCTGCGGCGGCGGGACCCTGATCTTCAGCGAGAGCTTCAGCGCCACCGACATTCCTCCCGCGGGTTGGACCCTGGAGGACGGCGGCAGCGACGGCCTCACCTGGCAGCACTGCGACGGGTGCGCCGGCGCCGGAAGCACGCCGGTGACCCTCACCAACGCCACCGGCGGCTACGTCTTTGCGGACGACGACTCCGCGGACGACATGACCACCGAGGGCCTCGTGACCGGCGCCATCAACTGCGCCGCGTACACCCAGGTGGCGCTGCGCTTCGTGCACTACTTCCGTTCTTGGCTCACCTCCTCGGGCGCCGTAGAAGTCAGCACCGACGGCGGGAACAACTTCACCCAGGTGGCGCTCTACGGGGGAACGAGCACGGGCAACGGTGACACCGTGGCCCTCGACCTCTCCGCCCTGGCCGCGGGCCAGGCCGACGTGCGGATCCGCTTCGTGTACGACGAAGGCTCGGGCTATGCCTACTACTGGCTGCTCGACACCATCGAGGTGTTCGCGCAGTAACGCCCAGGAACGCCCAGGAACCCCCGCTCAAGCCCTCCGGCGGCGGCGCCGCCAGCCCCACAACAGCACGACGAGCAGCACGAGCAGGACAAGCGCACCTTGGCTGTGGGCGCCGGCCCGGCAACCGCACCCACTCTCGTCCACCCCCGGATCCGAAACCCCGGCGTCGCCGACCCGGGCGTCCGCACCCGCTCCGCTGTCCCCGGGAGGAACGGCCGAGTCGTCCGGCACTGCGGCGTCCGGTCCCGGGGAGGTGGTCGTCTCGTCTTTGATGGACTCGTCCAGATCCCAGCCCGGATTCTGGCTCTCGCCGCCCTGGTAAGCACCCCGGAAGGTGAAGTCCTTCAGGATGCCGTTGAAGTCCCGATCGAAGTCCGTGTCCCCGGCGAGCAGCACCGTGTCGAGCGCGCCGCCGGTGAGCTGCCCCGGGAGCGGGTACACGTCCACGGTCGCCAGGTCCAGCGTCGGGCTCACCACGTAGGAGGAGGCGTTGGCGACCGAGTCCACGACGTTGTCCTGATCCGCCACGCCGCCGGCCAGATTCAGCGGTACACCCGCGAACACGGCGTTGCCGAGCACCGCCTGAGTGGCCCCCCCGTCCACGCCCGTTACAGTAATCCCGGTGTCCGCTCCGTAGACCGTGTTCTGGTACACGAGCACCTGCCGCGGTAGGTCGTTGTGCGGCCGGATGTTCACCGCCGGCCAACCCGCGCCGGCGTCCACGAAGATGTTGTCGTGCAGGTGGAGGTTCCCCTCCCCCTGGAAGAGCGCCTCCCGCGGGTTGTGATAGAAGAAGTTGCCGTACAGCTCATAGTGGTCGTTCTGCCCGGCGCCCGACAAGGGCAGATGACCGATCAGCACGTTCGGCCGATCACCGGACCCCGACGGGTCGTCGTCCTTGATGAACACATTGTGCCGGATGATGGTCACGCTCCCGTCGGGGGGCATGCCCACCAGCACCGGCCGCGGGTTCTGATGCTTGATCTCCATGCAGTAGCCCTCGGGATCCGCCACGAGGTTGTACTCGATGAGGCCCCGCACGAAGGGGGCGTCCCCGTTGGAGTTGCCGAGATACAGCCCGGTGCCCGCGCTGTGGATCACGTTGTACCGGATGATCCAGTCCCAGGCGGGCGACTTGGTAGAGATCCCCACGGTCTGCTGGTTGGGATCGTGGTTCACGATGGTGCAGTGCTCGATGGTGATGTGGTGGCTCCAGTTGTCCACGTCCCCCTCGGCCTTCACCGCGTCCACGTTGGCGAGCTGTTGCCCGTCGATCAGCAGGTATCGAATCACCACGTGGGCGCTGCGCCGGATCGAGACGGTGTTGCGAGAGCTGTCGCCCAGAAACACCGCCGGTGCCCCCGTCTCAGGCCCGTTGATCACGATGGGCGCCGCGGCCGTCCCCTCGAGATCCGTGATGGGCAATCCGTCCGGGTAGTCACCCGCCGCGAGCTCGAGGGTGTCCCCGGGCTGCAGCGTGGGCAACAGGTTGCGATAGTTGGACGGATCCCCCTGGATGATCGCCGCCTGCGCCGAACCTGCGCGCAGCAGGCCCAATGCCGCGAGCACGAGCAGCGATCCGCAGGTCTTCGTCCATGCATTCATCTGCATCCTCCCGAGGTGCCAGCAGTGCACCGGCCCATCATAGCGCGGTCACTCTCGAATCGACAGGGGGACAGCACTCGACTAACATTCGAACCCCATGCGCGAGTACTTGTACCACGTGGCCGCGCGACTGCTGGCCTTCGACAATACGAGTGGAAATCCGTCCGGGGAGGCGATGCGCTTCCTCGCCGGCGAGCTGGAGGGCAGCGGCTTTCGCACGGTCCTGCAGCCGGTGTCGATCCGCGGTGTGGAGCAGCACAACCTCGTGGCCTGGGCCGGCCCGGCCGCCCCTGACGGGCTGATCCTCTCCGGCCACGTCGACACCGTACCCTTCGCCGACCAGCCGGGTTGGACCCGGCCGCCCCTGGCGCTCACCGTCGAGAGCGACCGCGTCTGGGGCCGGGGCACTGCGGACATGAAGGGGTTTCTGGCGCAGTGTCTCACCGCCGCGAGGGCGCTTCCTGTCTCCCGCCTCGAGCGCCCGGTGGTGCTCGCCTTCACGGCCGAGGAGGAAGTCGGCTGCTCCGGAGCCGAGCGGCTCGCTCCCGCCTTGCAAAGTCTCCTGGGAGGCGTACCGATGCCCCGCATGGCGTGGATCGGTGAGCCAACGTCCTGGGCCGTCTATCACGCGCACAAGGGCATCGTGCAGCTCCGGGTGACGGTGCGTGGGCGCGGCGGCCACAGCAGCCTGCCCCAAGACGGCGTCAACGCCATCAGCGTAGCCGCCCGGGCCATCGAAGCCATCGGCGCCTATCAGGCCGAGCTGGCTGCGCCCCGGGAGTCCATGCGCCAGCTCTTCCCCGACGCCCCCTGCACCACGCTCAACGTCGGCAGGATCCGGGGGGGCACGGCATCGAACATGATTGCCGACGAGTGTGCCTTCACCGTGAGCTATCGGCCCCTCCCCGACCGGGACCCGCTCGAGCCCTGGCGTGAGATCGAGCGGCGAATGGCCGGGCTGGCCCGAACCGACTACGGGGGCGGCTCCCGCAGCGCGTCCATCGATGTGAGCGAGCCGCAGGTCGTGCCGCCTCTCCGCAGCCCGGTGGACACCCCCCTTGCCGCCGCGCTGCAGGCCGTGCTCGGCGCGCCTCCCCGCGGCGGAGCTCCCTACGCCACCGACGGCGGCCGCTTCGCCCAGGCCGGCATCGATGTCCTGATCTGCGGCCCCGGCGCCCTCGCCGACGCGCACCAACCCGACGAAGGCCTCTCCCGGGCAGACTTCGAGCGAGGGCCGGAGGTGATCCTGCAGGTACTCAACCAGCTCTGCCTGGGCTGACCGCCGGACAAGGCGATGCGCAGCCTAAACAGCATCACATTGACCACGATCCATCCCTGCCTCGCGGCCACTGTGACGGCTAAGAACAATGAGCCGCAGAATCGGGACAGAGGCGAGTACGAAGCGAGCGTCGTGGGTCTAGCAATCGGTGATCCCCTCAACAAGAGCGTATCGTCATTTGATCTTGGACGCACTGCTCCCCGGCGGATTCCACCTGGCCCGTGGTTGAGCATGGCGACAAGCAGGGCTTCGATTGTCGGCGGGGCTCGAGCTCACCGTGAGGGTGGACCTCGGGCCTGGCCAAAGGAGGTCTCCAGCGCGTAGCGCGAACTAACTCCCGAGGGTGGCGATGCCCTCCCCGGTTAGTTCGCGTAGCGGTGCCCGGCAGCCGACGTCGGCGTGAGCATCTTCAGTCCGGGCGTGCCTGATTTTCTTGATTGAGAGGGGAAAGATCGACCGCGATCTTGGGTCTGAGGTATGCCCCAATAATAGAAAATCGGCGCCGGGGCGGGACCCCACGACGCCGAAAGACCAGAGGCGTCGGTCTTCTCCAGATCTTGTCATTAAAGGAATCTCCTCCCGGCACGGGCTTAGCGACAGCTGCGCCCCCGCCTTCGCGGGGGCAGGCTCTGCGGATCGTCCGCAACGCCCCTGAGGAGATCGCGGACGTCGGCCCGCGCCAGCGGAGACGACTGAGTGATCGGACGGCCTCCGCCCCCAGTCGGCTGTTTACAGCTTTCGGTGTGGGAGTAAACTAGCCCACGTCATCTGAAGAACATCGGACTGAGGAGGTGCTGCATGAGGACTCGAATGTTGTTGTTCGTCGTGGGACTGGCCCTTGCTCTCTCCGGCTGCAAGAAGAAACCGCCGAAGGCGGACAAGACTCCCGAGGATGCCCCGCAGATGGCTGCGGAGATGAGCCCCGAAGAGGGCCCGGAGAAAAAACCTGCTCGGCCCGGGCCGCGCCCCGCCGCAGTTGACAAGGTGGCGGTGCTGAAGGCGGGTTTCGCCGCCTACAACGCGGGCAAGGACAACGACATGATCAAGGAGCTCCCCGACAACGTGACCTGGATCGTCGGCGGGATCGGAGCCCTGGGCGTCCACAAAGGAAAGGCCAGGATCAAAGCGTATTTCGCGGGCGTCCGCAAAACCTTCCCCGACGGCAAGGTCACCCCGGAGCGGTACATCGATACCGGAAATGTGGTGGTGGTGCAGGCCGTCTTTACGGGCACCCAGGAGGGGCCGTTCATGGGCAAACCGGCGTCGAACAAGACGATTGGGCTGCCGACCGTGTACTGGACCTATTGGAACGGCGGCAAGCTCGCGAAGCTCATCCAGGTGCTGGACCTTCCTACCATGATGCGACAGATGGGCCTCATGCCGGTCATGCCGGGGATGCCGGCACCGCCGGTGCTCGCCGCCCCCACGGGAGCCGCAGAGGTGATCAAGGGCAAGCCGAACGGCAAGCTCGAGGCGCTCTACCGGAAGCTCGTGTCTCTGAAGAGCGGAGACGCCGAGCTCGCAAAGGGTTTTGTCAAGGACGTGAAGCTGCGCGGCGCCAACGGGCTGGAGATCAACAGCTTCGTTCTGTACAAGAAGATTCTCGCGATGGACGAAAAAGCCTATCCCGATCTCAAGGCCAAGGTGGTCCAGGTGGTCGCCGTGGGCGACTGGTATGCGGGCATGATCAAAGTGACCGGCACGAACAAGGGTCCCATCGGCAAGATGAAACCGACGGGACAGACGATCCAGACGTCCGTGTGTCACGTGGCGAAGGTCAAAGACGGCAAGATCGTCCTAGGATATGGCTATTCGAACTCCATGGCCGTGTTGATGCAGCTCGGCCTGATCCCAATACCCGGCGCTGCCAAACCGCCGAAGAAGGCCGCGAAGAAAGGCAAATAGGCGCGCAGAGCGTCTCGCCCTCAGTCGTTCCATCCTGTTTCGTTCGAGCAACTGGAAATATTGTAGGCGGTGCAGCCGACGGCTAGGAACAATGAGCCGCAGAATCGGGGCGGAGGCGCGAGCGCTGTGCGAGCCGCTTGCTGAGTACGGCCATCGACGGGTGAACCTCAACCTTGGCTGTCCCGCGCCCATGGAGACCAAGCGCAAAATGGGTGCGGGGCTGTTGCCATATCCTGACGAGGTCGAAGA
>JBDRSE010000206.1:0-26055 GCA_043825095.1 bacterium | reverse complement strand
GGGAGGAGCTGGAGCGGCTCGCGGCCGGCTCCGACGGAACCATCACCGTGACAGAGCTTCCGGCGCCGCCGGGGCCGCGCTACCGCCCCGCGGTGCGGCGCGTTCCAGACCTGCGCTGCCGCGCGTTGGGGCGGCCCCTCGGGCGGTCCTGGCGGAGCTCGAGCTTCTCGGCGCTGGTGTCGTCTGCGTCCCTCAGCCACGAAGCCGTGGCCGGCCGGGACCTCGACGAGGCCGGAGACGGTGGCGAGCCGCTGCAGGGCGCCGGGATGGGCCCAGGGGAGACGATTGAGCTGCACGACTTCCCGCGGGGAGCGCGGGCGGGAAACCTCCTCCACGCCATCTTCGAGCAGCTGGACTTCCGGGAGGTCGACGCGGCGGCCAAGGACGAGCTCATCCGGGGGGCGCTGCGACGGTTCGGCTTCGAGGGCCATTGGCTCGAAGTCCTGCGCCGCACCGTGGACGCCACCTTGGACACCCCCCTCGGCGGGCGGACAGGGCCCCGGCTGCGGGAGGTCGCGCCAGACGACCGCCTCACCGAGCTCGAATTCGTCTTCCCGGTGGCGCAGGTCGCGGGAGCCCGCCTGGATCCCGCGCAGCTGGCGTCGGCCTTTTCCAACCATGCCACGGAGCTGTCCGACTACGCCGCGCACCTGGCCGCGCTGCGGTTTCCCGCCCTTCAAGGGTACCTGCGCGGCTTCGTGGATCTGGCCTTCGAGCACGAGGGTCGCTGGTATGTGGTGGACTACAAATCGAACTTCCTGGGGCCCCACCCGCAGGACTACCGACTCGAGTCCATGCGTCGCGCCATGGGAGAGCATCACTACATCCTCCAGTATCACCTCTACGTCCTCGCCCTGCATCGGTACCTGAGCCTGCGCGTCCCGGCCTATGCGTACGACCAGTCCTTTGGGGGGGTGTTCTATCTGTTCGTCAGGGGGATGTCGCCGGCGTCGCCCGAGCTCGGCGTCTTTGCCGACCGGCCTCCGGGGGCCCTGATCGAGGCCCTGTCGGGGCTCATGGGCCGGGCGGGAGATCCCAGATGAGCCAGCCGAGCATGCTCGGCGCGATGCGACGCGCAGCGCTCCTGAGCGCCCTGGACTACCACTTCGCGCGCGCCCTGGAGCGCATGGCGCCCGCGGAGGAGGCGGTGCTCGTGGCGGCGGCCCAGGCCAGCCGCCTGGCGGACACGGGCCACGTCTGTCTCCCGCTCGACGAGCTGGCCGGGCGGGCGGTTCTGGACGAGGAAAACGAACCCGTGGAGGGGCTGCGCTGGCCGGCGCGGAAGACGTGGATCGAAGCGCTGGAGGGGAGCGCCCTGGTGTCCTGCGGCGACGTGAGCACGCCCCTCGTGCTGGACCCGCAGGGTCGACTGTATCTGAGACGCTTCTGGGTGCACGAGCAGCGGCTGGCGCAGCAGCTCAACGCGCGGATCACCGGCGGGGACGTGGCGTTGGACCCGGGGGTGCTCCGGGAGGGGCTCCGACGGCTCTTTGGGAAGCCCCTCCGGCAGGGCGTCGATTCGCCGGCGGACGGGCAGCGGCTGGCGGCGCTGCTGGCCCTGCAGCACCGTTTCTGCGTGATCACCGGCGGGCCCGGCACGGGCAAGACCTTCACCGTCGTGGGGCTCCTCACGCTCCTGCTGGAGCAGGCGCAGCAGTCCGGCCGCGCCATCGACTGCACGCTGCTCGCTCCGACGGGCAAGGCCGCGGCGCGACTGTCGGCGGCCATCAAGGAAGCCAAGCTCGGGCTCGACTGCTCGGACCGGATCCGGGAAGCGCTCCCGGACGAGGCGTCCACCATCCACCGTTGCCTGCGGCCCCGGTTCGGCGGCCGGACCCGGTTCCGGCACCACGCCGGCAATCCGCTCCCCACTGACGTGGTGATCGTGGACGAGGCCTCCATGGTGGATCTGGAGCTGATGGCGCAGCTGGTGGACGCGATCCCTCCCGCCGCGCGGCTGATCCTGCTCGGGGATCCGGATCAGCTCGCCTCGGTGGCGCCCGGGGCGGTGCTGGCGGACGTGTGCGGGGGGACCTCGTCGCGCGGCCACTCCGAGGCCCTCGCAGCGCGTCTCGAGGAGCAGACCGGCGACCGGATCACGCTGGGATCGGCCGCCCCGAAGGCGGCGGGCATCTGGGACTGCATCGCGCAGCTCACCCACAGCTTCCGCTTCGGCCGGGACAGCGGCATCGGGGCGCTGGCCCGGGCCGTCAGCCGTGGCGACGGCGAGGCTGCGCTGGCGTGCCTCGCCGCGGACGAGTACGACGACGTGGCCCTGGCTCCCCCACCGTCCCTCGCGGGGTCCGAGGGGCTCCTGGCGGCGGCCCTCCGCGGCTTCGAGCGGTACGCCCGTCAGGCCGAACCGGCGCAGATGCTCGACGCCCTGGGGCGGTATCGCATTCTGTGCGCCCACCGCCGCGGCCCCTTCGGCGTCGAGGCGGTGAACGCGGCGGTGGCCGGCGCGCTCCAGGCGGCCCGGCGACTCCATCCGACCGGGCGCTGGTACGCCGGGCAGCCGGTGCTGATCACCCAGAACGACTATGCGCTCCGGCTGTTCAACGGCGACGTGGGCGTGATCGTCGGCGAACCCGACGGGGGGAGCCTCCGCGCGCACTTCATCGATCCCGACGGCCAGACCCGCACCTTCCTGCCGGCGCGACTGCCTGCCCACGAGACGGCCTTTGCCATGACCGTCCACAAGAGTCAGGGCTCCGAGCTCGACGAGGTGACGCTGGTGCTCCCGGACCGGATGTCCCGGATCCTCACCCGCGAGCTGCTCTACACCGCCGTCACGCGCGCCCGCAAGCGCGTGACCATCTTCGGCACCTCCGAGGTGATCCGTGATGCGATCGCCAGGCGCGCCGAGCGATCGTCCGGGCTGCGGGACCTGCTCTGGGCCCGGCGGCCTACTGAATCGTAATCTCCGGATCAACCATCGTGTAGGCGGCCCCGTCGGTGTAGAACAGGATCAGGTAGGGCGTTCCGCCGGTCAGGGAGACGGTCGTGCCCACGGTTTTGCCAGAGCTCGTCACGCAGGCCCGCTGGGGGCCGTAGGGCTGGCAGGCGACGGTTTCGAACACGGCGAGCCGGGAGAAGGCGGCCGTGAGCGTGTGGTTCTGCGCGTCGATCTGATAGGAGCCGCTGGTGGAAGGGGTGTACTGGAAGAAGACCGCATTGTCGGGGCTCGTGTCGCAGCTCCCGCCCTGGGAGGGGTCCTCGTCGAAGGTGCCGCCGAGCTGATAGGGAAAGGAGGCGCCGCTGACGTCTGCGGCCTCGAGGCACACCTCTCCCGGATTGTAGGTCTGCAGGGTGACGCTGATCTCCGGATCGACCATGGTGTAGCCGTTGCCGTCGGTATAGAACATCAGCAGGTAGCTGGTCCCGGCGTTGAGCGCCACGGTGGAGGAGAGGGTCTTGCTGTTGGCCGTGACGCATTCGACCTGGGCGCCGTAGGGGTTGCAGCTCGTCGTGACGAAGATGGCCAGGCGTGAGTACGCGGCGCTGGTCGAGTGGTTCTGCAGATCGATCGTGTACATGCCCGTGGACGGCGGCGTGTACTGAAAGAAGACCGCGTTGGTGGGGGACGTGTCGCAGCTCCCCCCCTGGGCCGGGTCCTCGTCGAAGGTGCCGCTCTGCTGGTAGGGGAAGGCCACCGCGCTGATGTCCGCCGCCGTGGTGCAGATCTGGCCCGGGTCGTACAGCGCGACCGAGATCTCGGGGTTCACCATGGAGTAGCCGTTGCCGTCGGTGTGAAACAGGATCAGATAGGTCTGACCTGAGGTCATGTTGATCGACGTGAAGATGGTCTTGCTGCTCGCGGTGACGCAGCCCAGCTCCGCGCCCAGGGGGTTGCACGAGCTGCCCTGAAACACCGCCAGCCGGGAGTAGGCGCCGGAGCTGGAGTGGTTCTGGGCGTCGATCCGATAGATGTCCGTGGTGGGCGCCGTGAAGCGGAACCACACCGCATTGGTCGGCGTGGTGTCGCAGCTCCCGCCCTGGGCCGGGTCCTCGGGAAAGGTGCCGCTGAGCTGAACCGGGAACGGGCCGCCGGTGACGTCCGCCGGATCGGTGCAGACCGTGCCGGGATCGAAGTTCGAGGCCTGGATGTCGATGATCGGATTCACCATGGAGTAGCCGTTCCCGTCGGTGAAGAACTGGATCAGGTACGTGGTGCCCTGGGTGAGATAGACCGACGCCTCGGCGGATGTGCTGTTCGCGGTGACACACTCCACCTCGGCGCCGTAGGGGTTGCAGGCCGCCGTCTCGAAGATGGCGAGCCGGGAGTAGGCGGCGGTGCCGGTCTGGTTCTGGGCCGAGATGTCGTACCACTCCGAGGTCGGGGCGGTGTAGGTGAACCACGCGACGTTGGTCGGGGCCCCGTCGCAGCTCGGGCCCTGGCTCGGGTCGTCGGTGAAGGTGCCGCTCGCCGTCACCGGGAACGCGGCGCCCGTAAGGTCGATGGGATCCCCGCAGCCGTGTCCAGGGCCGACGTCGACGCTGAAGGTGATTGTGACCGGCGGTGAAACCGGGTTTCCACAGGTGTCGGTGACGCCGCTCCCAACGGTCAGAGTGTAGCTGTCGCCGTCCGCCGCGCCGGTGAAGTCGATGGAGTAGACCTGAGGGCTGATCTGGGTCGGAGTCATGGTGCCGGAGCCCACCACCTGAGTCCACGTGAGGCTCGTCGGCACGTTGTTCACCGGCTCGCTGAAGGTGAGGGAATAGGTGCCGCCGGTGGTGCCCGCCGGAAAGCTGGCGACGTTGCTCGAGGTGACCGTGGGGGGGCCGGCCACGGGATCGTTGCACGTGGTCCGGAAGGTCCACACCGGCCCCGGGCGGTAGCAGGAGGCGTTGGCGATGGCCACGACCTGCCAGCAGTAGTCCGTGGCCTGGCTCAGGGTGAGTCCGGTCAGCGTGGAGCTCGTCACCGTGGTGAATCCCGCGTTCGGGTAGGCCGGGGGAGGGCAGCTCGCGCCGAAATACACGTCGTAGCTGGTGGCGTTGGTGCTGTCGGCCCAGTCCACGCTCGTCACGGCGGCCCAGTCCACGTTGTTGGCGCCGTCGACCGGCCCGGGATTTGACGGAAGGCTGGGCAGGGTCGGGCAGTCGGGGATGCACGACGCAGTGCCGCCCGCCCCGCTGCAGATGTTGCCGCTGGAGGCGCAGTCCACGCCGCTTACCCAGTCGGTGCAGCCGTCGCCGCCCATGGTGCAGGTCTGGATCACCGTGCCCTGACACTGCGCGTCGCCGGCGGTGGCGCACTCGTCGACACAGGTGGAGACGCAGGTCGCCGCGCCGCCCGAGTCGTCGCACTGCTGCCCCGAGGAGTCGCAGTCATTGCCGTTGACCCAGTCCAGGCAGCTGTCGCTGCCCACGGCGCAGGTCTGGATGACCGTGCCCAGACACTGCGTGTCCCCTGCGCCGAGGCACTCGTCCACGCAGGTGTCGCTGCAGATCGCCGAGCCCCCGGTGTCGTCGCAGAATCGACCCGTGGAAGCGCAGTCGGTGCCGCTGACCCAATCCAAGCACCCGTCCGGACCCGACGTGCAGGCCTGGATCACCGTGCCCAGGCACTGGGTGTCACCCGGGGCCGTGCAGTCGTCCGCGCAGGATCCCGTGCAGGCCGCCTGGGCGCTGGAGTCGTCGCACTGCTGACCGGAGGAGGCACAGTCCGTCCCGCTCACCCAGTCGAGGCAACCCGAGCCGGACACGGCGCAGGTCTGAATGATCGCTCCCAGGCAGCGGCTCTCACCCGCCGCGGCGCACACATCGGTACAAGTGGTGCCGCAGCCGGGTGCGCCCCCGGTCACGACGCAGCTCTGTCCGCTCTGGCCGCAGTCCATGGTGTCGAACCACCGCAGGCAGCTGTCCCTTGGGAGGCACGTCTGAACCAGGGTGCCGGCGCACCGTGTGGTGTTCTGGGGCCCGCATTCGTCATCGCAGCTGCCGGTGTTCTTTCCGGCAGCGCAGCCCGCGGATACGAGGGTCAGGGTCACGATCGCGAGCGCCTGCGCGCGGTTGGTCATGCGCTACCTCTATTCGGTTCTGAAGCTGGCCCGATCGTATCAGACTCCACCTAGGGTATCTACCCTGACTGGGTTTGGGGCTTCGCAGGGAGGTCGCGCGCGGCGCACGAACGGCTTGGTGTTTCGGGGTTCGAAGGTCTACAGTGGGGCCATGAAGTGGAAGCTCAATCGACGTCAATTCATGACCGGGATGTCGGCCGTCGCTGCGGGCGGGATCGCGGCGTGCGGTCGGGCCCGGAAGCAGCCGCCCATCGGGGTGGAAACAGTGAAGTCCTGGGAGCTGCCGGCGGGAGTGGCGGGCCGGGGGCGGGTGTTCGAGGCCTGGCACGAGCACGCCCTGGACAGCAATGACCAGCCCGCACGCCGGCCCGTGGAGGCGATGCTGGACCACCTGATGCGCGGGCTGACCGGGAAGAGCAGGCAACGGGATGCCTGGGAGACCCTGTTTCGGCCTGACGACGTGGTGGGCATCAAGCCCAACTGCCGCGGGTCGACCTACTGCAGCCCCAGCGCAGCGCTCATGGACGCCGTGATCGACCGGTTGGTTCGAGTCGGTGTCAGGCGCTCGAACATCTACGTGTGGGAGCTGGGGCATTTTGCAGACCACCCCCTGTACGCGCACCTCGCCAAGAGCGGGGTGCAGATGAAGCTCCAGGACGACTGGGGATTTCATCCGTACGTCTACCGCCTCTCCACCGGCGAGAGCCTGCGGTTCAACAGCGCCGTGCATCGAGCGACGGCGATCATCAATATCGGGACGTTCAAGGATCACGGCCGGGCCGGAGTGACCGGCGCGCTGAAGAACCTGACCTTCGGCTCCATCGACAACCCCTCGAGCCACCACGCAAACAGCTGCGACCCGTCCACGGCGGAGATCTACGCCCTCCCGATCCTGCGGAACAAGGTGCGTCTCACCCTCGCGGATGCCTTCCGGCTGATCTACAACCGCGGTCCCACCGGCTTTCGCAGCCGTGAGTTCAACATTGCCAACAACCGCCTCTATGCCGCGACGGACCCCGTGGCCATCGACCGCGAGTGCTGGGAGTCGATCGACACCGTTCGCAAGCACAAGGGGATGCTGCCCCTGATGAAGCGAGACGATCGCGGGACAAAGGAAGGGCGGCCGCACCACGTGCTGACCGCCGCGAGGCTGGGCCTCGGAGAGGCCGACTACGCCCGCATCAAGGTTCACAAGAAGAAGCTCGGCTAACAGGCGGCAGCGCGCGCTGTATCGATCTCCGGCAGGTGCCAGCATTCGCACTGCGCCGAAACCAGCCCGACAGCTCCGCCGCTCGGCGGCGGGGTACACCCCTGTCGTCCCCTCAAGGGGAAACCCGCGCGGCGCGGGGGGCGCGGTGCTGTCTCCCACGTGAACGGTTACCGTTATTCGAGGGGGCGTTTCGACGTCACCCGTCGCATTGACAGGATTCAGGGTCCACATCTAGAGTGGCGGCGTTCCGGTCGGACTGTGTCGAGACGGGCGAATCATGGCGTCGAAGCTGCTCACCAAGTTGTTCGTGCCCGAGGCCTCCGGGCGGTGGTTCCTCCCGCGCGCAGCCTACGGGCTCACCCGGGCGGTGCACGCGCTGCGGCCGGTTCTGCGTGGGCTCAGCGGGCTCGAAACCGCGCTGAATCGCCGGGCGCTCCGGGCGGTGGCTATCGATCGGCCCGTGTACGTGTGCGGCATCGCCCGGGCGGGGACCACCATCACGCTGGAGCTGCTGCACCGCCACCCGGTGGCGGCGACCCACCGCTACTACAACCTGCCGCTGCCCTACCTCCCCCACTGGGGCACGCGATTGATCGAGGCGCTTCCGCTGGCGGAGCACGACGGCGTGGAGCGGGTGCACGCCGATCGGCTCAAGGTCACGCGCAGGAGCCCGGAGGCGGTGGAGGAGCGGCTCTGGATGTGCTACTTCGAGCACCTGCACGACGAGCGCCGCTCCAATGTGCTGGATGCCGGAACCGTCAGCCCGGCCTTCGAGCGGTTCTACCGGGACCACATCCGCAAGCTGCTGCTCACCCAGGGGCGGACGCGCTACCTCGTCAAGAACAACTACAACGTGACGCGACTCGCGTATCTCCGGCGGCTGTTTCCGGACGCGCGCTTTCTGCTGATCGTGCGGGACCCGGTGGCCCACCTGGCGTCGCTCATGAAGCAGCACCGACTGTTTATGAAGCTCTGCGCCGAGGACAAGCGGATGCTCGAGTCGATCTCCATCGTGGGGCACTTCGAGTTCGGCCCGCGGATGGCGTTCGTCAATGTGGGCGACGGGGCGCTTGGACGGATCCGGGACCACTGGGCCCAGGGGCGACAGGTGGCGGCCTGGGCGACCTACTGGGCGTCCCTCTACGGCTTCCTGGCCGACGGCCTGGATGCGGACTCCGCGTTGGCCGCGGCCACGCGGGTCGTGCGGTACGAGGACCTGTGCCGGGACTCGGCGCAGACCATCGACGCCCTGCTCAGGCACATCGGCTTCGCGGCGGAGCCCTTTCGCGAAATCAAGGCGCGCTACGTGGAGTCCCTCTCGGAGCCCCGCTACTATCAGCATGGCTTCACCGAACAGGATCTCGCGACCATTCGTCAGATCACGGCGGACGTTGCCGGGCGGTTCGGCTACGACGCGGCTGGCTGACCTACCGCTCTCCGAGGAGACGTTTGAGCGTGGGCTCCATGGCCCTGGCCCACAGGAGGTAGCCTTTGGCGCCGGGGTGCAGCAGGTCGGGCATGACGGACATGTCGAGGACTCCCTGCTTGCTGAGGAAGTGGCGGCCCAGGTCCAGGAAGTGGACCCGGCGGCCGTCGTGCAGCTTGGCGATGAGGCGGTTGACGGCGGCGTTGGTCTTGCGCTGCTCGTCCTGGTTGTCCTCACCGCAGGGGAAGATCGCCAGCAGCAGGATCCGGGTGCGGGGCAGGCGGGTCCGAAGCTCGGTGACGAGGGCCCGGATGTGCGCGGCCGTGCGCGCGGGACGCGCGCCGTCGCCGGCGTCGTTGGTGCCGATCATCACCACGGCCACCTTGGGGGAGATGCCGGTCAGCTCGCCGTGTCGCATCCGCCACAGCACGTTCTGGACCCGGTCCCCGGCGAACCCGAGGTTCACCGCCCTGCGGCGCGCGTAGTAGCGATCCCAGACCTTCTTGCCGTCGTTCTCCCAGAAGTGGATGATGGAGTCGCCGATCCACAACAGATCCACCTCGCCTTGCCTGACGCGCCGTACCTTTTGCGCGTGGCGTTGCTTCCACCAGGAGACGGACTCGGGCACGCCCTTGACGGCTGCGGGCCGGGGGCGGGGGCGCGAGCGTACCCCCGGGGCAGGCGCTCCGGTACGGCGCGCATCCACCGCGCCGACTCCCCGGCGTGGAACTTCCGCCCGCCGCCCGCCCTGTTGGCAGGCGGTCAGCAGGAGGCTCAGCACCAGCACCTGCAGCAGCGCCAGCCTTGCCCGGTGTCGACGGCTCATGTTTTTCGTGAAACCGCGGCCTCGCGCTCGATTGCCATCTGGGTGATGGCCTCGGCGATGCGCTGCGGGACGGAGGCGCCGGCCATGGTTTCGAGACGGCCGGCGTCGAGCGGAGCTTCCCAGCCCGGCTCGCGAAGCGCGGCGGCGAGGGACCGGGGGTCGAGGATGGGGCTGCCGGCGCCGAGCTTCTCCAGCCCTGCCACGATCCCGCGTTGGCGGTCGTCTGCCGGTCGGATGGCCCACATGGGGCACCGGAACGCGAGGGCCCGGGTGACGAGGCCGTCCAGGGCGCGGCCCACGACGCGATCCGCCGCGCCCCAGTAGAGCCCGGCGTCGTCGGCCCGGCCGAAGACCTTGCCGTCCAGGCCGAGGCGCTCGTGGGTGCGGCGCGCCTGCTGCAGGGCGAGGCGGTCCCCGGCGGCGTCCACCAGGAGGGTGATGCGGCGGTCCAGGTCAGCGGTGGTCTCCAGCCACTTGGGGACGTCGTCGGCCCAGAGGGTTTCGGTCACCATGAGGAGCACGGGCTGGTCCGGCGGCAGCTTCAGGGTTCGCCGGCAGTCCTGGCGCCCCTCGCGCACGCCGATGCCGAAGCGGCCGCACACGCCGAGGCCGATGGGCACGAGCTGGTCCGAGTCCCGGCCTTCGGCGTGCAGGGAGCGGGCGATGGACTGGTCCGGCACGATGAGCCGGTCGAGCCGGGCGTGGTGCCACAGGGGGTCCAGCCACAGCGAACCCACCATGCCGATGGTGAGCGGGTCGTCGAGCTGCTCGGCCCAGCGTCCCACCAGCACGCCTGCCAGGGGGTCCATGGCCACCAGCGCCAGGGGCGGCGTGAGGGCGAGCTCTTCCAGCAGCGCCTCTTCGGCGTTCTTGATGGGGTAGTCCGGCTGGTCGGCGATGGTCTCCAGGGCCACGCTGCCCAGGTGGTCCCGGGCCTCGAGGCTGCGGCAGCGGCCCGCGAGCTGTCCCTCCTGCAGGTGCCCGATGACCGTGCGCGCCGTGGAGCGGAACGCGCGGTTCGGCTCGGCCATGACCACCACCACCGACCGCACTTTGTCCACCGTCATTCCAGCACCTCCGGGTTGACCGGGTGTTTCGGGCGGCGCCCGGCCAGCAGGTCCTCGACTGAGTCCACGGCCAGCCGCGCCATGGCCTGCCGGGTGGAGCGCGTCGCAGAGCCCACGTGAGGTAATAGCACAGCCTGGCGGAGCGGCAGGAGCGCCGGCTCTACCGCGGGCTCGTGTTCGTACACGTCCAGCCCGGCGCCGGCCAGGGTCGAGGACTCCAGGGCCCGGGCAAGGGCCAGCTCGTCCACCACCGGCCCCCGTGCCGTGTTGATCAGGTACGCGGTGGGCTTCATGAGGCGTAGCTGCCGCTCCGCGATCAGGTGGTGCGTTTGGTCGCCGAGGGGGCAGTGCAGGGACACGAAGTCGCTCTCGGCGAGCAGGGTGTCCAGCGTGGCCCAGCGCACCCCCAGGGCCGCCTCGTCCGCGGGATCCCGTCGTCGGGGCTGGTGGTAGAGCACCTCCATCTGAAAGCCTGCCGCGCGCCGCGCCACGGCCTGTCCGATGCGGCCCAGCCCGACGATGCCGAGGGTGCGGCCGAACACGTCTGCGCCCAGCAGGGCGCCCGGGAGCCAGCGCTCGTACCGGCCCTCTCGCAGGTAGCGGTCGTTGGGGACCACCTCCCGGGCGAGGGCCAGCAGGAGGGCCCAGGTGAGGTCCGCCGTGGCCTCGGTGAGCACGTCGGGCGTATTGGTGACCAGCACGCCGCGCGCCGTGGCCGCCGGGATGTCGACGTTGTCGTAGCCCACGGCCACGTTGGCCACGAGGCGCAGCTTCGGAGCCGCGTCCAGGAGCGTCGGGGTGATGCGGTGGATCAGCAGGGGCACCAGGGCCACGGCGTCGGACACGCTCTGCCGGAGCTCGTCCTCCTCCATCACCAGGCCGTCGGCCGGGAGCACGAGCTCGTAGCGCCCCGCGAACCGGTCATAGGGCGTTCCGGGCAGGGTGGCGGCGATCACGATCTTCTCGGGCACGGTCGGGCCTCATCCTTTTCAAAGACCGTTCTATCAGCGCGCGGGAGCGCCGGTCAACCGCACTTGCGCACGGCCTTTCCCCAAAGTACCCTGGGCCTTCGGAAGGAGTGTGACCATGCGTGTTCGATTCGCCGGATGTCTGGCCCTGGCCGCGCTGGTTTTCTGCGGCTGCGTGGAGAAGGATCCCGACGTGCCCACGTCGGGGCGCCGGCCGCTCACCCAGGCCGAAAAGACGCGGGTCAAGAAGTACATCCTCGCCCGGCCGCCGGCCAGACTGAGCCATCCCGTGAACGCCGACCTGGACGGAAAGCTCGTCTACCTCGGGCTGGACACCAAGATCGAGTCGGTGGTCCCGGGCAAGGCGTTCAGCGTGGTGCACTACTGGCAGGTGAAGCAGGCCGTGCCGGGCTGGAAGCAGTTCGTGCACACCAACGGGCCCAAGCTGTCTGACTTCCGGAACTTCGATCACGTCCCCATCTTCGGGCTGCACCCGGTGTCCAAGTGGAAGCCGGGCGACATCATCCGAGACGAGCACTCCATCGTGCTGCCGAAGTCCACGCGGTACAAGCAGGTGGACATCTACGTGGGCATCTGGCGGGGCGCGTCCCGGCTGAAGGTGATCAAGGGCAAGCACGATGGCAAGAATCGGGTGCTGGCGGCCCGGTTCCCGGTGGGGCCAGAGCGAAGCAAGCGTGTGTCGGAAAAGCGGTACGTGGTGCGCCGCGCCGCCGGGAAGATCGTGCTGGACGGCAAGGCCGACGAGGCGGACTGGAAGAGCGCGCCCTTCACGGCCCCCTTCGTGGACAGCCGCACGGGGAAGCCCGCGAAGCAGCACACCGCGGCCAAGCTGCTGTGGGACGACAAGTTCCTGTATGTGTTTCTGACCGGAGAGGACGACGACGTCTGGGCCAGCATCAAGCAGGCAGACGACCTGAAAATGTGGACCGAGCAGGTCTTCGAGATCTACGTGGACGCCGACGGCAGCGGCGCGGAGTACATCGAGCTGCAGGTCAACCCCCGGGGTGTGGTGTTCGATGCGTACCTGCCCCGCCCGGGGCAGACGCAGACCGACTGGCAGAGCGGCCTGAAGGCCAAGGTCGTGGTGAACGGCACCCTGGACAAGCGGGACGACCGGGATCAGGGCTGGCAGGTGGAGCTGGCGATCCCGCTCGTCGCGGTCAAGGGTCGAAGCCAGGCCGCCCTCACCCTGCCACCCGAACCGGGACACACCTGGCGCGCGAACTTCTTCCGGACCGACAAGTCCAAGGACGGCGCGCTCCGGGCGTGGGCCTGGTCACCGCCGCTGCGGTCCACGTTCCACGCGCTGGAGCGCTTCGGCGTGCTCGTCTTCGGCGACACCAACGGCGGCACCGGCACCGCGAAGCCCGACGCGACGAAGCCCGACGCGATGAAGCCCGACGCGATGAAACCGGCCCTGGGGAAGCCACCCAAGGCTGGCGCGCGTAGGAAAAAGAGTGACACGATGCAGCCCATGGGAGGCATGAAGTGAAACGGATCTTCCAGCTTGGCGTGACACTCGGCGTGATCTGCCTGGTGGGCGTTCCCGCCGGGGCGCAGGCGCCGGCAGGGGACAAGCCCGGCGTGGACGAACCCGGCGCAAACAAGCCGGCCGGCGACAAACCCTCCCGGGAGCGGCCGCGGGAACCCTATCCCGAGGATCGGCCCTTTGTCGGCAATCCGGGGGGAGACCCGGGCCCGCCGCCGATGCGTCCCCGGGCAAAACGGGTCGAGCCCCGCCCGGAGCGGCCCGCCCGCCCGGAGCGGCCGGTGAAGCCTGGAGCGGACAAGCCTTCGGAGCCCAAGGACCTGATCGATCCGTCCGGGCCCAACGTGATCGCTGCCGGCATCGGCCCGGCCATCGGGCTCACCGAGGCCAGCACCGGGGGCTTTCGGCTGAACCTGGAGTGGTCCTATCAGCTCGCCCGGATGTTCTGGTTCGATGTGATCGGAGGCCTGAGCTTCGGCGGCGCCTGCAAGGTCAGCGACACCGACGGGGACGGACGCAACGACAAGTCCAACTGCGAGCTCTTCCGGGGCGTGGGGCTCGATCTCCTGGCCGGCGTCCAGATGAAGTTCGTCACCGTGCGCCTCTGGAAGGTGCCGGTGGTGCCCTTCGTCCGGCTGGCGGTCGGCGTCGCGGGCATCATCGTCACCGACGCGCCCAATGACGGCGCAGCCCTGGTGTTTCGGCTCGGCGGCGGGTTCCGGTACTACTTCCGGAAGTGGGTCTCCCTGGGTGGCGAGCTCGCCTTCACGGTGGGACCGGCCTTCCGTAGCCACGAGCCCGTGGGCGCCTACGCGGTGTTGACCCTCCTGGTGGGTGTGGAGTTTCTGCTCTGAGGGAGCCGCGGGGAATGCGTCGGTCGCGCCGCCTCGGCTCCGGGGCGCTCGCGTTTGTGCTCGCGCATGGACCCGGGTTGTGCGCCTGTGGGACCGGGGGCGGGTCCGAGCCGCCTCCGCGGCTGCGCACGCCGCCCCGCGCGCCGCCGCGCAAGGCCCGCGCGGTGGCCGAGCCGCCCAGCCTCGTGCTGACGCGAGCCGCCACCCGGTACCACGCGCCGGATCCCACCACAAGGATCCCCCGTGGACTGGCGCCGCTGTTTGCAGCCTGTCGGCTAGCGCTGAAGCGGGAGGGCCTTGGTCTGCACGCGGACGTCCGTTTGCACCGCGCCGCGCGACAGCTGCTGGGGGTTGGGCGCCTGAGTGCTCTGGGGAGTCGCGCCCTGCGCTTCGTGCTGCTCGGCAGCGGTGTCGTGGAGCCGCACGCGCGGATGATCGCCGACGAGGCGGCCTCGGCGTCGCTGCTGCAGAAGACCTTCTACGAGCGCCTCGTCTCCGCCCTGGCCGACGGGCGCTTCAACCGCATCGGTGGCGCCGTGCAGTCGCTGCCGGGAGGACGGGTGCGTGTCGTGCTCTTGCTCCTCCGCGGGCACGTGACCCTGGAGTCCATTCCCCGCCGGCCGGTGACCGGGGCCTCGGTGCTGCTGCGCGGCTCGGTGGCGGTCGGCTTCACCGCGCCGCGGGTGGTGGTGACCCATCCGGGCGGGCGCACGATTCGTACGGGGTTGACCACGGCCACCGACGGGGCGTTCCACGCGGTGATCCCGCTCACGGCCGGGGCGGGGCGCTACCAGCTCGAGCTCCTGGCCAGCGGTCCGCAGGGACCGGAAGTGCTCGCCAACTTTCCCCTGTACTGCGGCGTGGCGTCGCCCACGCGCTTCGTGCTGCGGCGCCCGGTCCGCCTCGCGGTGGGGAACGACTCCGAGACGGAGCGCGCGCTGTTCGGGCTGATCAACCGGGCCCGACGCCGGGCCCAGCGGTCACCGCTGCGCTGGAGCGCAGCCCTGGCGCGGCTGGCCCGGGCGCACGCCGTGGAGATGTGTCGGCTGGCGGACGTGCGACACCACTCGCCCCACACGGGAACGGCCGCGGATCGGGTCCGGCGGGCCCGCATCCCGGCGCGCTGGGTCGGTGAGAACGTCGGGGAGGCGGCCTCGGTGGGGGAGGTGCACCGAGAGCTGCTGGGCAGCCCGGCGCACCGGGCGACCATGCTGCGCCCCGGGCTCACCCACGCCGGGGTGGGGGTGTGTGTCGACCGGTCCACCACCGGAAAGAGCTCGCTGTACGTCACCCAGCTGTTCATCGAGCGCCCGCCGTCGGCGCCCAAGAGGCGTTGACGCGCACCCTCAGGGTGTGCCACACATCGGTGGCGGAAGGAGTCCCACATGGCGGAAAACGATGCACTCGGCGTGATCGGCGGCAGCGGGCTGTACGAGATCGAAGAGCTCACGGACGTGGCCGAACAGCGGGTGGAGACACCCTTTGGCGAGCCGTCGGACGCATTTGTCACCGGGCGCCTCGGGGAGCAGCGGCTCGTGTTTCTGCCGCGCCACGGGCGGGGGCACCGCATCGCGCCCCACGAGATCAACTACCGCGCCAACCTCTACGGCATGAAGAAGCTCGGCGTGACCCGCCTGCTCGCCATCTCGGCGGTGGGAAGCATGAAGGAGGGGATCGCGCCCGGAGACTTCGTGATCGTGGATCAGTTCATCGACCGCACCACGGGACGTAAGTCGACCTTCTTCGAGGACGGCATCGTCGGGCACGTCGGCTTTGCGGATCCCGTGTGCCAGGCGTTGGCCCAGGTGGCGGTGGGCGCTGCCCGGGCCGCCGGTGTCACGGTGCACGAGGGCGGCACCTACGTGTGTATCAACGGCCCGCAGTTCTCGACCCGGGCCGAGTCTCACCTCTATCGAAGCTGGGGCGTAGACGTGATCGGCATGACCAACGTCACCGAGGCCAAGGTGGCCCGGGAGGCGGAGATCTGCTTCGCCACCGTGGCGCTGGCCACTGACTTCGACTGCTGGCACGAGGGGGAGGGGGACGTGGACGTGAAGTCGGTGCTGGCGATTCTGTCGCAGAACGTGGAGAACGCCCGGAAGGTGGTGGTGGAGGTCGCCCGGAGCCTGCCGGCGGTGGACCCCGGTTGTCCCTGTCAGCAGGCGTTGCGGCACGCGATCCTGGCAGCGCCCACGGGCGTCACCGAGGGGGCCCGGACGCGGCTCGCGCTGCTGCTGGGCAAGTACCGGTAGGCCGTCTGAGCGCCAGAGCATGCGGATCGCCGGTACACTGGTATTGCTGTTTGCCGTCGCGGGGTGCGGCGGCGGCAGCAAGGGGGCCAAGCCCCTCACCGGGGCGGAGGAGCGGGAGCTGCGGTCCAAGGCGGCGGGCTGCTTCGAGCGGGGCGAGTACGGCTGCGCCATGGAGGCGTTGCGGGTGGTGCTGCAGAAGCGCTCCACGGACCCGTTGCTGCTCAACCGGTTCGCCGTGGCGGCGCGCCTTCGCTACTACCAGAGCGGGGACGAGGACTACCGCGATCAGGAGCTGGAGGCCCTCCGCAAGGCGGCCAAGCTCCTGCCGGGCTCGGCCGTCGTCCAGGTCAATGTCGGCACCACGTGCTGGGAGATGGGACTGCGCCGGGAGGCAGCCCGCGCCTATCGGCGCGCCCTGGAGCTGAAACCGAAACACGCGGACGCGGCCCTGATACGCGAGCGCATCGCGCACTCCACCAAGGAGGTGGAGGAAGAGGAGCCCTGAGCCGCCAGCAGGAGGATGTAGAGAGCATGTCACTCGTAGTCGTGGGCAGCGTAGCCCTGGACACCGTGGAGACGGTGGTCGGCACCCGGGAGCGAATCCTCGGGGGCGCGGCGTCCTTCTTCTCCGTGGTGGCGCAGCACTTCACCGACGTCAAGCTGGTGGGCATCATCGGCGACGACTTTCCCGAGCTGTACGTCGAGCTCCTGCGTGGCCGCGGCGTGGACCTGGAGGGATTGGAGCGAGCATCGGGAGCCACCTTTCACTGGCACGGCCGCTACGCGGACGACTACTCCAGCCGGGAGAGTCTCGCCACGGAGCTCGGCGTCTTCGCCGGATTCTCCCCGCAGCTGCCGCCCTCTTACCGGGAGGCGCAGACGCTGTTTCTGGCCAACATCCACCCCGAGCTCCAGGCCACCGTGTGCCAGCAGATGACCCACCCGCGACTCATCGGTTGTGACACCATGGACTTCTGGATCAACGGTGAGCCCCAGGCCTTGGCCAAGACCCTCGGCATGGTGGACCTGCTCACCATCAACGACGAGGAGGCGTGCCTGCTCGCCGGAGATCACAACGCCGTGCGCGCCGCGAGGGCTGTGCTGCGCATGGGCCCCAAGCACGTCGTGATCAAGCGCGGTGAGCACGGCGCGCTGCTGTTTACCGGCGACGAGGTGTTCGCGATCCCGGCGCTGCCCCTGGACAAGGTGGTGGATCCCACCGGCGCCGGGGACACCTTTGCCGGCGGCATGCTCGGCTACCTCGACGCGCAGGCGCGGCTCGACGGTCCGGCGCTGCGCCGGTCCATGGCCTACGGCACGGCCTGCGCCAGCTTCAATGTGTCCGACTTCGGCCTCGACAACCTGCTGCGCGCCACGCGCGCTGACGTGGACGAGCGCGTCGAAGCCCTCCGACGGCTCACCCAGTTCTGATTCAGTGTGTGTTCACAGGGGGACGCGATTTGTGGCGCCTTCCGAGCGTAGCGCGGGAGCACTGTGCCGCCTACCACGTGAACGGTTACACTTGATCTACTTCAGCGGCTTGTAGTGGACCGTGCAGCGACCGTTGTCGCACCGGAGCTCGGGGCGTCCCTTGGGATCACACTTGGGGTAGGTGCAGCCCATGGAGCTCTGCACCAGCCACGCCGAGCAGCGGCGCTTGCGCAGGGCCTCCACGGCGGCGACCCAGGCCTTGGTCCCGGCGACCCGGCTCGAGGGGCACTCGGTCAGGCAGCAATGGCCCGGTCGCATCCGGGTCATGGCGCAGTCGGCCACGGTCTTGCACGGGTCCCGGGGCGGGAGCTTGTCTTTGACCTGATACCGCCCGGTGGTGTCGATATCGGTGCGCCGAACCGCCGGCTCGTAGCGCCTCACGCAGCGCTTCTTCTCGCACCGGGCCACGGGTTTGACCTTGGGCCGGGCGCAGTCGATTTTTGGGCAGCCGAAGGTGCCGGGCTTGCAGCGCTCGGCGTCCTCGGCCCGGAGCGCGGCGAGCTGGTCCCGGTGGATCGCGCGGCCGAGGCACGTCTGGCAGCAGCTCCCCTCCTGCCGGTGGGTGATGACGCAGTCGGCGTGGACCGCGCACTCGAAGACCTTCCGGACCGGCGCCGGAGGCGGCCCGGTTTCGTTGGTGGTCCGGTCCGGGGACTTCTTGCTGCACGCGGCCGCGTGCGACAGCGCGAGCGGCAGCGCGAGCGACAGCGTGAGCAACATCCAGCGCATTTGCATGGTCCGTCTCCTGGTCCTGCCATGTGCCGGCAGGATAACCTGATCCACCACCGGCGGGAAGCCTCGGGCTGAGCGTGTGGGATGGCTCACTCCTTTCGAATGGGTTGACAAGCTCCCGGTGTTGCCGGTGTATCATGAGCCCCTAGGCGTGGCTGCCGAAACCAGACGATTTTGGAGGCAAAACCATGAGGAGACTGATCATTGCAGCGTGCATCGCGTCGCTGCTCTCCCTTTCCTACGCGGGCCCCGCATCCGCAGCGCCCGCCGCGGCCGGGGGCGATCCCATCACGGCCAAGCTGCCGCCCCAGGACACGGACCAGCAGAAGCGCAACAAGGGGCTCATGTTCGTGCTCAATGTGGGTGTGGACGACTGCACCGACGACTGGTGCGACAACGTCGACCCCTCCTTCGGGCTGAGCCTGGTGGTGATGTACCGGATCATGAAGTGGTTCGCCGTGGGGCTGCACACGGCGTTCCTGATCGGTGATCCGGACGACAACTACGGGTTTGTCGGCCCTGCCGACAGCCTCTGGGCCTTCTACCTGGCTGCTGAGGGGCGCGGACTTTTTCCATACAAGAACTTCGAGGCCTGGGCAGCCATGTCCTTCGGCTACATGCGGGTGATGTCCAGTGGCGATTTCGGCGGGACAACCATCCGAGGTTGGGCCGATAACTTCGCCCTGGGCTTTGGTTTCGGTGCGGACTACTACGTCTGGAGGAACCTCGCCGTGGGACTCGGTTTCTACCTCTACAAGCCGTTCATCTTCACAGTTTGCGGTGACGATGGAACGAACAGTGACTGCTTTGATCTAGATGACAGCCAGGAGCGCGACGTGGGCGTTATCTGGCACCTCTTTGCTTCCATCAAGTTCATGCTCCCCCTCTAGCCTTTCCCTTGAGATTAAATCCAACGGGGTCGCCGTGCGTCTATACAGACTGTACGGCCCGCTGCGCTGCACGTCTGGAGCCGCGGCGGGTCGGCCGGTGAGTCGCCCGGAGCGAGCTCCCAGCAGGAAGGACCCCCATGGCTACATTCCATCCTCTCGATGATACAGTGATTTCTTCCCATCTGACCCCGGTGTGCGCCTCCTGCGGCAGGGTTCGCGACGCAGTGGGCCGGTGGCATCGGGCCAGGCCTCTCCCCGCGGAGTTCGAAGATTTGCTGGTGACCCACACCATTTGCCCGTCGTGCCTCAAGGAGCTCTACCCGGAGTTTCTGCGACGCAAGCTGCAGAACCCCAAGCCGGACTGACGCCTGGCAGCTGCGCCGGGAACGCGATGGATCCGAGTGATTTCCGGGTGATCACAGGCGCGGGGGCTCCGCCCACTCGACTTTGTATCAAAAAGTACTTGACGTAAATGAGTGCAGTGGTAGCCTGATCCTCATGTTGGCACCCGCGCCCGCCGAAGAGCAGCCCCGGCAGCCGCCCGCGCTGCACGACCGCGCCATGGACAACCTCCGGTACATCCGGCAGGCCATGGAGTCCTCCGGCGCCTTCACCGCGGTGCCGGGATGGGGCGGGATCAGCATGGGCGCGCTGGCCCTGGTGGGCGCCGCGGTGGCGCCGCCGCGCCCCGACGCGGGCCGGTGGCTCCTGACCTGGCTCGTGGTGGCCACGCTCTCGGTGCTGGTGTGCGGCTGGTTCCTGGTCCGCAAGGCCCGGGCCGCCCAGAAGCGGCTGACCCAGGGCATCGGTCGCCGGTTCCTGCTCAGCCTGAGCCCCCCCCTGCTGGCCGGGGCCGCGCTCACCGCGGTGCTGGTCCGTTTCGGCGTCCCCGAGGCGCTGGCCGGGACCTGGCTGCTGCTGTACGGGGTGGGGATCATCACCGGCGGAGCCTTCTCGATTCGGCTGGTGCCGGTGATGGGGTTGTGCTTCGTCGCCCTCGGGGGAGCGGCCTTTCTGGCGCCCATCGCCTGGGCCAACCCCCTCATGGCCGCGGGCTTCGGTGGGCTGCACATCGTCTTCGGGGCGATCATCGAACGGAGGTATGGTGGCTGATCGCAGGACCACACGACCACAGAAGGGCGCGTCCGAGCCGGGGCGCGACCAGCCCGTGGACCGCGACCCGGTGCCGCCCCGGGAGCGGCTGCAGGTCCTTGCGGGCTACTGGACCGACCCCGAAGCCGGGGAGTTCGATCGGCTGGTGTACGAGCGCGTGCGGCTCGGCATCATGAGCGTGCTGGCGGTGAACCCGGCCCTGAGCTTCTCCGAGCTGCGGGAGCTGCTGCAGACCAGCGACGGCAACCTGAGCGTGCACGCCCGCAAGCTGGAGGACGCCGGATACCTCTCCTGCAAGAAGACCTTCGAGGGCCGATTGCCGCGGACAGAGTACCGGCTGACCAAGAAGGGTCGCGGGGCCCTCGAGCGCTATCTGAGCCACATGGAGTCCCTGATCAGCGCCGTGCGAAAGTGATCCGGGGCCCCTTTTTTTTGGAAAGGAGCTTTGTAATGCAAAGAAGTTTTCTTTTGCAAGAGCCGGCCCTCCGGGCCATGCGGGTCGCCCCGGCGCTGGGGTCGGTCTCAGACCCGGCGCCGGCCGCAGAGGCGGTGGAGCCCCGCCTGGCGCTGCTCGTCAATCCCTTCTACCCAAAGGACCCGACCTCGAGCTTCGGCAAGCACGTCCTGACCCCCAGCCTCGCGCTCACGTCCATTGCCGGCGCCACGCCGCCGCACTGGCGGGTGCGATACTGGGACGAGAACCTGCTCCAGGGGCCGCCGCCCGACGATCCCCTCCCGGCGGTGGTCGGCATCACCGTGCACCTGACCTTTGCCCGCCGCGCCTACGCGCTCGCGCGCTGGTTTCGGCGCCGCGGCGCGCTGGTGGTGCTCGGGGGGCTGCACGTCACCTCGTGTCCGGACGACGCGGCCCCCCACGCCGACGCCATCGCCATCGGCGAGGGTGTGCAGCTCTGGCCGGAGATCCTCCGGGACGCCGAGGGCGGCGCGCTGAAGCCGATCTACCGGGGCAGCTTCCGCCGACCCTACGGCGAGGATCCGCCGCCCCGCCGCTCGATCCTGCCCCGGGGCTCGTTCCTCACTACCAGCAGCGTCATCGCCGGGCGGGGCTGCCGCAACCGGTGCGACTTCTGCTACCTCGCCACCACGGGGCTCGACATGCCGTACCAGGTGCGGGAGCCCGCGCAGCTCGTGGCCGAGCTCGCGCGAGACGACCAGCCTTACTTCGTGTTCACCGACAACAACCTGGGCGCGAGCCGATCCTATCTGCGGCGGCTCTGCGCCGCGCTGCGGCCGCTGGACAAGATCTGGAGCGCCGCCATCAGCCTCGACGTCACCGACGATCCCACGCTGATCCGCGCCATGGCCCTGGCCGGCTGCACCGGAGTGTTCGTCGGGTTCGAGTCGCTCCACGGCGACAACCTCCGCGCCGCCCACAAGCAGACCCCTCCGCCCGAGGACTACGCCCGGCGCACCCGGCTGCTGCACGACCACGGCATCCAGGTGAACGGCAGCTTCGTCTTCGGCTTCGATCACGACGGCCCCGACGTGTTCGCCCGGACGGTGGAGTGGATCGAGCACAACCGCCTGGAGTGCGCCACCTTCCACATCCTCACGCCGTATCCCGGGACGCCGCTCTATCGCGAGCTGGAGCGCCAGGGACGGCTGCTGCATCGGGACTTCGAGCGCTACGACACGGCCCACGTGGTGTTCCGGCCCCGGCGCATGACCGCCGAGCAGCTCGCTGAGGGGTACCGCTTTAGCTATCGTCGGCTGTTCTCCCACGGGTCCACCTGGCGTCGCCGTCCGGTGGACCCGCGCGCCGTGCTGCCCTATCTGGCCATGAGCTATCTGTACAAGCACGCCAACCCGCTGTGGCACCGGCTCATCCGTCACCGGTTGACCGCCGCGGTGTGGCGCCCCCTGATCGAAATCACCCGTCTCCGGCACCTGCGGTTCCGCCGCCGTCTGGCGGCTCGACCGGTGGAGCGAGACGAGCCACAGAAACGAGGTCTCGACCATGAACAGCAACCATCCTACTGCCCCGAAGGACCCGAGCACGCCCTCCAGGAGCACGCCCTTCAGGAGCACGCCCTCCAGGATCCGCGGGCTCTACAGCAAGTCGGTACGTGAGCGGCAGCAGCTCCTGGGCCGCGCGGCCGGCTGCTTGGGAAGCGAGATCGCGATGCTCTGCGGCGGGCCTGGGCGCGGCCTGCCCCTGGAGGTCGCCGACCGGATGATCGAGAACTGCATCGGGGTCTACGGCCTCCCCTTGGGAGTGGGCGTCAACCTCCGGGTCGATGGGCAGGACCGGCTCGTGCCCATGGTGATCGAGGAGCCCTCGGTGGTGGCGGCGCTCAGCCACGGCGCCAAGCTGCTCCGCGAAGGAGTCGGCATCACCACGCACGCCACCGCCTCGCTGATGATCGGTCAGCTCCAGGTGCTGGGCTTCCCCTGCGCGGACACGGCGAGGGAGGCGCTGCTCCGCGAGCGCGAGGCCCTCCTCCGGGAGGCCGACGCCGTGGATCCGGCGCTCCTGCGCGCCGGCGGCGGCGCCCGGGAGCTCGAGGTGCGGGTGCTGGAGCCCCTGGGCGAAGAGGATCCGGTGGGCACCATGCTCGTGGTGCACCTGGTGGTGGACGTGCGGGACGCCATGGGCGCCAACGCGGTCAACACCATGATGGAGGCGCTCGCGCCCTCTGTGGCGCGGCTCGCCGGCGGGCGGGTGCGGCTCCGGATCCTGAGCAACCTGGCTGACCGCAGGCTCGTGTCCGCCCGCGGGCGGGTCCCGCTGTCGGTTCTCGGCAATGGCGACGTGCGGCGCGGCCGCCGGATCGCCGATGGGGTGCAGGAGGCGTCCGTGCTCGCCGAGCGGGATCCCTACCGCGCGGCGACCCACAACAAGGGCATCATGAACGGGGTCGATGCGGTGCTGCTCGCCACGGGTCAGGACTGGCGCGCGGTAGAGGCGGGCGCCCATGCCTACGCCGCCCGCAGCGGACGCTACGCGGCGCTATCCCGCTGGCGCGCCCCGACGCCCGCCGAGCCCGACGCCCTCGTGGGGGAGCTGTCTTTGCCCCTGGCCGTGGGCACGGTGGGGGGCATCGTGCGCAGCCACCCAGCCGTGAGGCACGCGCTGTGGCTCCTGCGGGCCAATGATTCCAGTACTTTGGCGAGGATCGTGGCCGCCTGCGGCCTGGCGCAGAACCTGGCCGCCCTGCGTGCCCTGGCCACCGAAGGCATCCAGCGTGGCCACATGAGCCTGCACTCCCGGCACCTGGCCGCCGCGGCCGGAACGGCGGGTCGCTCAGCGCAGTTGGCTGTTGGCTTCGAATGCGATACTATTGAAGACTGAGAATATCCTTCGGATGCCACTTTGAGTAGAGCCGCTCGCACATTTGTTTGGCTGTCTTTCAGCGCCGCGGTCGTTGTCGTCGTTGGCACCTGCGCCCACGGCGTCGGCCGTCAGGGCGACGACGGCGGAGGCGTACAGCGCGACGCCGCGATACCGGGTGTGGACGGCGCAGTTCAGTTCGACGCGTCGATCGTCATCGATGGCGGCCAGAACCCGGACGGCGGCACGGAGTGCACACCGGATCCGCTGCCGGAAACCGTGGGCGCGCAGTGCACCGCCCCCATCGGCCTCGGCGCCCTGAACGACTTCGCCGCTGACGTCACCACCGTGACGGGCAACGGCACACCGGCGGGCCGGGAGCTGTGGTGGTCCTTCGTGGCCATGGACGACGCCGACACGGCCGGGGACGAGTTCCACGTGGACGTGCGGTTCCTCGTCAACCCCAACCAGGCCTACGAGATGGACGTGTACCGCGGGAGCTGCAACGCGGTGGACCGGCTCGCGGTGGGGGAGAAGGACTCCTTCGACTGGTACGTGGACCAGCCCAGCACCAGCACCGGCTGCACCACCACCGCCCCCTGCGGGGAGGGGGACTGCGTGCCCAACCCGGACACCGAAGGCATCAACACCTGCAACGACGACACGGCGACCTTCTTCGTGGCGGTGCGCCGCACCGACGGCGCCGAGTCCTGCGACGGCTTCGTCCTCGAGCTCTCCAACGGCCTCTACGTCGCGCCCTAAAGACGAGCTCCTACTCGTCGGAGCCCCGGCCCGCGAAGATCCTGGTGACCACGATGGCGGTGCCGAGACCGACGACGATCGCGATGAACCCGCCCGTCAGCAGCGCACCCCAGAATCCGAGATCTGCGCGCGTGCCGCGGGAGATCCCCACGCCGACGGCGATGCCCGTGCCGATGCCGGCGCCCACCGCGGGTGGGAATGCAAAGGCCTTACGTTTCGCCATGGACTGCTCCTTGAACGCAGAGCATAGCACATCGCACCTAGCACGGTTTCGGAGGGCCGACGACAGAACGAGGGACGTCCAACCGTGACCATGTCCAACCGTGACCGTGTCCTACTGTGACCATGTCCAACCGTGACCATTGGCGGCGGGGACCATGTCCAACCGTGACCATTGGCGGCGGGGACCGAATGCGGTACCCTGTTGACGAGAACTACCGAAGGTTGCGGGAGACAGCTTGACCGATAGTTGCAGAGCGTTCGCCTGGGCCTGGCTCGGCGCGGTGATCCTCGTCGCCGCCTGCGCCCAGGGGAGCGGCGGCCAGGATCCGGTGGACAGCGGTCACTCCCTCGTGGACGCCGGCCCCGGCTCAGACGCCGTCGCGCTTTGGGACGGCGGCGGCGAGTGCCCGCCGGATCCCCTGCCCGAGACGGCTGGCGCCACCTGCGCCAACGCCATCGACCTCGGCATGCTCTCCGACGTGACCGGGGACTTCGTCACCGCCACGGGCAACGGCATGCCCGCGGGCCGCGCGATCTGGTGGACCTTCCAGGCCATCGACGACACCGACACGTCTGGGGACGAGTTCCACGTGGACGTGCGCTTCCTGGTGAACTCCAGCGACGCCTACGAGATGGCCGTCCACCGGAACACCTGCTCGCCCGGCGACGAGATCTGCGGCTCCACCCGCGGCACCTTCGACTGGTACACCGACTTCGCCGCCACCAGCTCCGGCTGTCCGAACACCTCTCCCTGCGGGGAAGGGGACTGCGTCGGCCCCCCCGGCCAGGAAGGCCCGAACGTCTGCGAGGACAACACCGCCCGGTTCTACGTGCGGGTCCAACGCACTGACAGCGCCGGGTCCTGCGAAGGCTTCACCCTCGAGCTCTCCAACGGCAAATACAGCTCGATGTAGCGGCTGAGCCGTCTGCCCTGCCAGCACCGCACCGCACCGAGGCTACCGAGATGATCGCGCACGTCGCGCCTCTGCGATCAGGACAAGCCACTGCGCCTCGGACTCGCGCTGCAATTGGGTGGGAGACGGTGTACTGTGACAAGCATGGCAGCTAGCCCGCGAATAGAAATGGCCCCCATGCAAGGGCTGGCCGGACACATCTTTCGGGCGGTTTATCTGAGCGTCTTTGAGGGCGTGGACCACAGCTATTGTCCATTTGTGCGCCTGCGAGACGGCCAGTTCAGTGCCCGGGATCATCAGGAGCTGGTGGCAGGCCTCTCGGCGGGAGACGGGTTCACGCCGCAGATCATCGCTGCGAGCCCGGCGGAGGCGCGAGCGCTGTGCGAGCCGCTTGCTGAGTACGGCCATCGACGGGTGAACCTCAACCTTGGCTGTCCCGCGCCCATGGAGACCAAGCGCAAAATGGGTGCGGGGCTGTTGCCATATCCTGACGAGGTCGAAGA
>JBDRSE010000205.1:0-14376 GCA_043825095.1 bacterium | reverse complement strand
CCATGACCGCCACCTCAGGGCCGTGGTTATGACTCATGATGTAGGGGATTGTGTACGGCGTTTTCACCGAGACCCCGCTGGTGGTGGTGAACATCCAGCGCTCCTCTACCGGCACGGTACATGCCACCCACATCGGCTCCGGCGACGTGCTGCAGGTGCGGTTCGGCACCCACGGAGACATCCTGCCCATCGCCCTGTCGCCCTGGTCCGTGCAGGAGATGTACGACCTGACCATTCGCGCCTTCAACCTCGCCGAGCGCTACCGGGTCCCGGTGTTTCTCATGGGCGACGAGGGCGTGGGCCATCTGCGGGAGAGCGCGGTCTACCACGCGGACTTCGGGGTGACCGACCGGCGCCGCGGCGGCCCCGGTGACGAGCCCTTCGACACCGTGGAGCCCGACGGCGTGCCCCCCATGCCACGCTTCGGCGACGGCGCGAAGCTGCTGGTCACCGGCTCCACCCACGACGGCCGCGGCTATCGTCGCATAGACCACCCCGACGTGCACGACCGGCTGGTGCGCCGGCTCCACGACAAGCTCGCCCACCGGGCCGACGACATCGTGCGTGTGGAGCGCTACGACCTCGAGGACGCCGAGGTGGCGGTGATCGCCTACGGCTTCACGGCCCGGGCCGCCTGGGCGGCGGTGCGGCGCCTCCGCAGTCGCGGTGTGCGGGTGGGTCTGCTACGGCTGCAAACGCTGTGGCCCTTCCCGGCGCAGGAGATTGCCGAGCTGGGGTCCGCGGTCAAGCGCCTGCTCCTGCCGGAGCTCAACCTGGGTCAGCTCGTGTTGCCGGCGCGCGCGGCCACCCGCACCGAGGTGGTTTCCCTCACCCAGGTCAACGGCCTGGCCATCACGCCCACGACCATCATGGAGCGCCTGGAGGCGATCCGATGATCATCGACGACATCCGGAAGTATCTGCGCCCCGGCCTGGCCCAAACCACTTTCTGCACCGGCTGCGGCCACGGCCTGATCCTCGGCGCCCTGCTGCGCGCCGTGGACGGCGAGAAGCTGGATATCGACCAGACGGTTTTCGTCTCGGGCATCGGCTGCGCGGCCTGGATTCCCAGCCCGCACATCAACGCCGACACCCTGCACACCCTGCACGGCCGGGCGGTGGCCTACGCCACCGGAGTGAAGCTCGCCAACCCCAAGCTTACGGTGATCGTGGTGTCCGGGGACGGCGACCTGAGCTCCATCGGCGGCAACCACCTGATCCACGCCGCCCGCCGCGGCGTGGACCTGACGGTGCTGTGCGCCAACAACCAGATCTACGGCATGACCGGCGGCCAGACGGCCTGCACCACGCCCCTGGGGGCCTTCACCGCCACAGCGCCCCAAGGCAACCCCCACCGTCCCTTCGACCTGGTGGAGCTGGTGCGGGCGGCGGGCGCTGCCTATGCCGCCCGGTGGCCCGTGAGCCGCCCCATCGAGATGACCCGGGCCATCCGCCACGCGCTGCAGCGTCCAGGCTTCTCCATGGTCGAGTGCGTCAGCCCGTGCCCCACCCACTTCGGCCGGATGAACACGAAGGGGAGCATTCCCGAGTTCTACGCCGACATGGATCGCCAGTGCATCACGGCGGCGCAGGCGGCAGGGCTGACCCGGGCCGAGCGGCAGCAGCGCATCGTCGTGGGGGAGTGGTTCGATGAGTGAGCCTCAGGGACGATCCCAGGCGCCGGCACAGCCCCAGGCACAATCCCAGTGGCAGCTCCGCTTCGGCGGCATGGGCGGCCAGGGCGTGGTGGTCATCGGCGACACCATCGCCCAGGCGGCGGCGCTGGCCGGCTGGCACGTGGCCGGCTCCACGAGCTACGGCGCCCAGGCGCGTGGCGGCGCTTCCAAGGCCGACGTGGTGCTGTCTCGTGAGCCCATCGACTTCCCCCACGTGGAGCAGCCCGACGTCCTGGTGCTCATCTCCCAGGAGGCCTACGTCGCCTACACGGCGAGCGAGCCGCACCCGCCGCTGGTCATCGTGGACTCCTTCGTCGTCCACACCGGGGAACTGGCGCCCGGTGTCCGCCTGGTGGAGGTCAACGCCACCGGACTCGCGCTGGACGCGCTCGACAACCGGCAGGGCGCCAACTTCGTCATGATCGGCGCCTTCCTCGCCGCCACGGGGATCCTTACGGTGGAGGAGCTGGACGCGGCCATCGAGCACAAGCTGAGCCGTCGCTGGTGGGAGCTGAACAAGCGCGCGCTGCGGGTCGGCTTCGACGCCGTCAACGCGCCGACCGTTGCCGAGCCGAGCAGCTCGACCAAAAAATAGACCACTTCCTCCAGTTGAATACACTAGACCTTGAGCCCCCGCCTGTTGGGAGGCCGGGAGCGCATTCATGAAGCACGACGAACGACAATACACTTGGGAGCCCGCGCCTGTGTGCTTCTCCTGCGGCAGGGAGCTCGGGAGCGATCCGGCGGACGTGGTTTACGTGGGCTATGGCCACCGCGCGGAGGGCACAGGGCCGGCCTGGGTGGCGAGCCTCTGCTCCTGCGTGGCCCAGGGAGTCGCGACCGGGGAGCCGTCTCCCTGCGTGGAGGAGGCGCAGGAGTTCGCCTGTGCCGACGGCGCCCCGCTCAGTCCCGAAGAATACCGTCGGTGGCTCACCGGCGCCTGAGCTTGCCTGCCCCCCACCGCGCCGCCCGCCCCAGGGCAGCTGCGCCCACGGAATTTCGTCGTATCCAAACGAACAGCAGCACGATCCAAAACCAGGAAGGTGCTCGCGTCGTCGGCGTCCGGCAGCCACAGCCACCATTGACCGGGTCCGGCGTTTCCCCCGCATCGACCGCGCCGTCCAGGGAAGTCACTGCGTCGGCGCCGGGGGCCGCATCTGATGCGCCGTCAGCCGCAATCGCTGCGTCCGCGCCTGCGTCGGCTCCGGGCGGCTCGGTGACCTGCACCGTGAAGCTCTGCTCGGTGGAGCCCCAGTCGTTTTCGAGCCTCAGCGCGAAGTCCGCGGGTCCGGCCAGGGTCGGGGTCCAGGTCAGCGCCCCTGTCGCGGCGTCCACTCGGGCGCCCACGGGAGACTCGGCCAGGGACCACCAGTGGGGTGGATCCCCGGTGCCGGACGCTGCGTAGAGCAGGGAGTCGCCGAGGACGACGGACGCGGGTGCCGTGGTCACGATGATCGGAGGGATCCCGGCGGCCGGCTCCATCACGAGGATCCCGTCCCCGGCCACGAAGGTGTCTTCGAACTGGAAGTTCACACCGTTCTGCCAGTACACGAAGGGCCAGCGGGGCTCGTAGCCGAGCCGACGCGGCGTGAAGCCCGTGGTGGGCTGCCACTCCGCCGCGCGGTGATAGGCGGTCCCGTCCCACTGCGCCACCACGGTCTGGCGCGGCACGTCCACCTCGAGCGGGAGGACGCACGGCTCGGCCAGGGAGGGGGGCGTGGTGAGCACGTTCGCGCCGTAGGCCGTGGCCTCCCGGTGGGGCCCCTGGTCGTCCCAGTCCACCGAGTAGAAGAAGTGAGCGCAGTGGCGCGGCTCGAACTCGGCGAGCTGCGCCCAACCGTAGAGCAGGGACCCGGATCCGATCCCGCTCGCCGGGTAGTCCCGTTCGTACAGGTCCCGAACCGCGGCGTACACGGTGGTCCGCTGCGGCGTCAGCAGGACCCAGCGTCCTACCTGGGCGCGATATCCAGGGTCGTTCACCGACCCTCCCCCGACCCAGTCGGAGAAGGTCGCGGCGTCCACGTAGATCCGCTCCACGAAGGTGGCGGCGATCCCGTCCAGGTCCGCGGCCGTGAACCCCACGCCGGCTTGCTCCGCCAGCACGGCGAAGCCCACGTTCAGGGCCGCGTGGGGCTGTCGGGCCGATTCTTGGATGCGTAAACTACTCGAAGGTCTTCGTGATGGGGGCGCGCGCAAAGAGCGAGACGAGCCGCTCGCACTGGGCCTGTCGGTCGTGCCCACTCATGAGCGGCTCCGGGGCACGGTGTCGTCGATGAAGTCCACCACCCGCCGGACCACGTCGGCATCCCGGAGGATGCGGCGGTGGCCCAGGCCGTGGGTGGTCACGAGCTCGGCAAGGGGCGCGGCGTCGGCGATGGCCCGGGCGCGCTCCCAGTCCACTTCGGTGTCGTCCTCGTCATGGATCACGAGCATCGGCGCTTCCATGGAGCGCGCCACCTCGGGTCCGCGGATGGAGGGCCAGCGCGCCATGTGATCCTCGATACGGTCGATGACCCGCTGCTTCACATCCTCGCCCAGATGGAGCTCCTCAGCGAGCTCCTGAACCCACGTGATGGGTCCTGCCGGTGGAGCCAGGAGCACCAGCCGCTTGGCATCCAGGCCCGACACCTGTGCGAGCATGGCGGCCAGCGCCCCGGCGGAGTGCCCGATGACGGCGTGCACCGGCCACACCGCGCGGCCTACGGCCGTGATCGAGTCGGCGATGGAGGCCATGGTGCACCGGTGGCCCGGGGTTTCGCCGTGCCCGGGCGCGTCGAAGGCCACCACGCGGTAGCCCCGGTCAACCAGGGGCCGCACAAAGGCCCCCAGCTGGGTGCCGCGACCGTTCCAGCCATGGGCGAGTATCACCACCGGTCCCTCGCCCCACTGCAGAGCGCTCAAACGGGTCCCGCCCAGTTGGACACCGACAGGGATCGCGTCTCGGAGTGTCTCGTTCTCCCGCAGCGGTCGTTTGGGGCGCCAGGTGGTGCTGAGGAGATATGTGATCAGGTCCCCCGCGGCGGCGGGAGAGACCTGACCCACGGTCCGCAGTCCGGCTCCCAGCAGCTGCATTTTCCAGGGCAATGGTCGAACGACCGTGCTTTTTTGTGCGTGTTCCGGTCTGTGATTTGCCATGTTGGTCTCCTCGATGAGGTGTCAGCGCGAGCGGTCGATGAGAGCTTCGTAGGCCCGTCTCAGGTGCTCGCCGGCGCCCTCGTCATCCAGTAATCGCTGGTAGATCTGATGGGCGCAGAAGATGCCCTTGGCTTCAAAGGCGAACTGGGCACAGTCGAGCTCGTCCTGGAAGTGGCCCTCCTCCACGGCGATCCTTGCAGCGCCGGCCAGGGTGTCGGTCCAATCACGCTGGGACTGCTTCAAGTATTCGCGCATGGGACCGGGCCGGTCGTCCACCTCGGAGGCGGCCTTGAGGAAGATACAGCCGCCAGGGAGGCTCTTGATCCAGTTGCACCAGTTATCGAACAGGGCGCGGATGCGAGGTATCCCCCGGGGCTCGGTGAGCGCCGGTGCTACGACGATCTCGATGAAGCGTTCGACGGCTTTCTCCAGGATCGCCAGCTGGAGCTGCTCCTTGGACTTGAAGTGCGCAAACAGCCCGCTCTTGGACATCGCCATGTCCCGGGCCAGGTTCCCAATGGTGATCTTGTCGAGCCCCAGCGTGGACGCGAGCCCGATCGCCTTGGCCACGATGTTCTGCCTGGTTTGGCTGCCCTTGCTCATACTCGTTCGAATAGCACGACCGTTCGTTCTGTCAAGCGCTGCTGCATTCTTTTTCACCTCCGTCCATACTGCCGGCCTTGGCCGACCGTGCCCACTCCGACCTTGACTGAGGCAGCGAAGCCTGCGCTAATAGCGCTTCCGGGAACTGGCCCCAGAATCGACCTTGGGAGGTGAGGACCGTGATGCCGGTGTTGGGAATCGCTTTCGACCAGAACTCTGCCTACTGGGTCATGGCCTTGGGCGGGACTGTCCTGTACGTGCTCAAGATCGTGCTGGTGCTCATCGGCGGCGACCATGGCGGTGATGGTGATGTGGGGGGCGACGGGTCCACGGACCACGGCAGCGGCGACACCTTTGCCGTCTTCTCGCTGCAGTCGGTGCTCGCATTTTTCATGGGCGCAGGCTGGATGGGTCTGGCCGGGCTCAACGAGTGGCAGCTCAGCCCCATCGCCACGTTCTTTCTGGCGATGGGATTCGGCGTCGTGCTGATGATGCTCAACGCGGCCCTGATGTTCGGCGTCAACAAGCTGAACCAGGAGGTGCACTACGATATCAAGTCGTCCATCGGCCACATCGGCAAGGTCTATCTCGTCATCCCCAAGAAGGGCGACGGAATGGGGCAGGTCGAGATGGAGGTGTCCGGGCGGCACATGGTCATGAAGGCCGTGAGCGAGGGCGACGAGATTCCGTCGGAGAAGATGGTCGTGGTGACCGACGTGCGCGACGGTCAGATCCTGGTGGTCCGGCCCCAGGCGTGATCCTAGACATCCCCAGAAATCGAGCCAAAGGTCTTTTTCAGAATCGAACAGAGGAGGTGCGGAGATGATGGACAAACTCGGAGGGTCGCCGTTCTCGATCGCGCTGATCGGCGTCATCGTGCTGGTGTTCTTGTCGGTCTTGATCCTCGTGGTCAAGCAGTACAAGCGCTGCCCGTCGAACAGGATCCTCGTCATTTACGGAAAGGTGGCCGGAGAGCAGGCCGCCAAGTGCCTCCACGGCGGCGGCCGGTTCATCTGGCCGTTGATCCAGGACTACACCTTCCTGACCCTCGAGCCGATGACCATCGAGATTGAGCTGACCGGGGCGCTGTCGGCGAAGAACATTCGCGTCAACGTGCCCTCCACGGTGACTGTCGGCATCTCCACGGAGCCGGCGATCATGAACAACGCCGCCGAGCGGCTGCTCAGCCTCAATGACTCTGACATCCGCACCCAAGCCCAGGACATCATCCTCGGGCAGATGCGCCTCGTGATCGCCACCATGGAGATCGAGGAGATCAACCAGAACCGCGACGTGTTCCTGCAGAAGGTCAACGCGAACGTCGAGTCGGAGCTGAACAAGATCGGCCTCAAGGTCATCAACGTCAACGTCCGGGACATCACCGACGAGTCGGGCTACATCAACGCCATCGGGCAGAAGGCAGCGGCTGAGGCCATCAACCAGGCCAACGTCGAGGTGGCCGAGGCCGAGAAGTCGGGTGAGATCGGGCGCGCCATGGCCGTGCGCGACAAGGACGTGAACGTGGCCAAGCTGCGCGCCGAGTCGGCCATGGGCCAGAAGGAGGCGGAGAAGAACCAGCGGATCCAGGTCGCCGCCTACGAGACGGAGGGTGTTACCGGTGAGAAGGACGCCGAGAAGAACCAACGGATCAAGATCGCCGAGTACGAGGCCCAAGGGGTCGCCGGCGAGGCTGACGCCCGGCGGCAGCAGGAGGTCGCCGTGGCCGAGCAGTGGGCCAAGGCGGAGCAGGGCAAGAAGGCGGCCGAGAAGGAGCAGCGCGTGGTTGTGGCCGGGCTCGAGGCCGAGGCGGTCGACGGAGAGAACAAATCCAAGGCGCAGATCGCCGACTACAACGCCGAGCTCGCCCGGCGGCAGGCCGAGGCCAAGCGGATCGGCGAGGTCTCCCTGGCCAACGCCACCCGGGACGTGCTCATGGCCGAGAAGCAGCAGGAGGTCGCGCGCCTCGAGAAGGTGCAGATCGCGCAGATCGAGATCCAGAAGAAGCAGGTCGAGATCGACGCCGAGGCCGAGGCCGAGAAGCGCCGCCGCATCGCGCGCGGTGAGGCGGACGCGATCCTGGCCCGGTACCAGGCCGAGGCCACCGGTATCCAGCAGGTGCTGCAGGCCAAGGCGCTCGGTTACGCGGACTTGATGACCGCCTGCGGCGACAAGAAGTACCTCGCGCCGACCCTGCTCATGGTGGAGAAGATCGACAGCATCGTAGCCGAGCAGGTCAAGGCCATTCAGAACCTGAAGATCGACAAGATCACCGTTTGGGACAGCGGGGGTGCCAACGGGGAGGGCGGCTCCACGGCCAACTTCCTCAAGGGCCTCATTGGCTCCCTGCCCCCCATGCACGAGCTCGCCCACCAGGCGGGCATCGAGCTCCCCGGCTTTCTCGGCACCGTGGCGGACACTGCCGGCTCCGGCAGCGGTGGTAGTGGTGCGAGCCCCAAGCCGGTCGCGACCCGCGCCGCGCCCTCGAGCTCGGCACCGCCCAAGCCGGCGCCTCCTCCCACCCCTAAGGTCTAGTCATCCACCTCCCTGGTGCGATTGTCGAAGGAACAACAGACGGATTGGAGCCGAGGAGAGAGCACAACATGGCCGATCAAGTCTCCGTAACGATTGGTGTGTATCGGGACGACCAGTTCGTGAGTCGCCACGTGATGAAAATGGCGACCTTCAAGATTGGGAGAATGGGCTTCAGCGACCTCGTCCTGGACGATCCCGGTGTGAGCTTGACCCACGCGCGCGTCGGAGTGCGGACCGACGGCTTTGTCTATATCCGGAGCGCAGGCAGCGGCAGTGATGTGTGGGTCCGCGGCGCGCGGATCAAAGATGAGGTGTCGTGGAACCCCATGGAGGCGATCCGACTCGGCCCCTTCAGCCTCATCCTGGAAGCCACCCCGGGAGCTGCGGCGGCGGCCTCTGCCGTCCTGCCAAAATGCGAGGCGTGTGGCTTCGAGCCGCCTCCGGGCAGCAAATTCTGCAATCAGTGCGGGACCAAGCTGTAGCCCGGCAGGGGCTTGTGCTGCTGGTTTCTCCGCCGCGGTGCGTTTTCCGCGCGAAGGGAGCCTCGGGATTCACGATCAGTTGACCGGCCTGGTCTGCTATACTCTGACTAACCAAATCACCGATGGGTAACGGGAGGAGAACCACCATGAGCCACCACGACGGATACAGCGGGGGACACCTGCTGCTGGCCTTTCTGGGAGGTGCCGCGGCGGGAGCGGCCATCGCCCTGCTCACCGCGCCGCGTTCCGGAGCCGAGACGCGCCAGATGATCGCCGGGTCCATCGCCGCCAAGCGCGACGAGATCGCGAGGCTGCCGCCGGCCCTGCGCGCAGCGTACGAGGCAGCCACCGCCGCGGCGCGGGACGCCTACAAGCAGTCCCTCGAGAAAAACCAGGCCGCCGCCGGAAAGGACGAGGCCTAGGGTCGGTGAGTCACAGCGTCCAGATCGCGCTGGTGGCGCTGGTGGCGCTCCTGGTCGGCGCTTCCTTGCCGCTGCTCTGGTCGGCCTTTCTGCTGCTGCGCCGGGCGCGTGAAACCCTCACCGTCCTGGAGACGCAAACCCGGGACCTCGGGGCGCGCACCGCCGCGCTTATGGAGCGTGTCGAGCACATCGCTGTCGGTGTGGAGAAAGAGCTCCCCACCCTGCGACGCACCGCGGAGCGGGTGGATGGACTGGGGAGCTCGTTGGAGCAGCTCACCGAGACCGTGCGCAAGATCCAGGCCTTCACGGCGATCATCGGCCCGGCGTTGGCCGCGGGCGTCCAGGCCTTCCGGGCCGTTCAGGCCGTGCGCACTCCGGCCGCCGAAGGCGAGGCGGATCCCCTCCCCGAGGCGGTGTCGGACGCCATCCTGGCCAAGCTCCAGGCCCAGGCGGCCGAGCAGTCCGATCCCCCGCCCGATTCTGCTGGCGAGTAGCCTGCCGTTCTCACCGGCAGGCCGTGGCAAAGTATGTCCTAGACGCCCGTTGCCGGCGCGGCAGCCCGCTGCTATTTGCCGCCGCAGTACCGCTTCGACAGGCCGAGGGCGGCCTTGGATTTCGGCGAGGACTTGCGGACCTGCAGGATGTGCGGACAGGCCTGGCCTCCTTTGCCGACCTTGACCAGTAGCCGCGCGAGCTTCAGGCGCATGGCGTTTCCGCCCCCCAAGGCCACGGCTTTCTTCATGTGATAGATGGCCGACCAGGTGTTGCCGACCTTCTCGTAGGTGAGGGCGAACAGACTTCGGATGAAGGCGTCGTCGCGGATCTTCACGGCCGTGGTCAGGTGGGCGCGGGAGGCGGCGTACTGCCCGCCGGCGATCATCGCCCGGGCCTTCTTGAGGGCCTCGCGGCGGACCTGCGCCGGGGTCTTGCGGCGCGGGCGCCAGCGCTGGGCGGGCGTCGCGGCCATGGCTCCGGGCATGGCAGCGCCCGCGTCAGCCTGGGCTTCGGCGGCCATGGGATCCGCGGCCACGCCCGCGTCCGCGGCCACGCCCGGCACGGCCGCGTCCGCGCCGGCCGCCGCCATGGCCGCCGGCTCTTCCGCGGTTTTCTTCTTGCCGGTGTCGGCCTGGGCCACGGCGGTTTTTTCCTTGCCGGGGCTCATGGCCTCGGCGCCCATGTCGGAGCCGGCCGCGGCCCCGGCACTTTTCTTGTCGCCGTCGGACTTGGAGCTCTTGCTCGGCTTGGAGCCGCCGGCGTCGCCGCTGTGACGTCCGGCAAAGAACCACCACCCCCCGCCGGCTGCCACCGCCAGAACGATGAGGCCGATCACGATGCCGCCGGCTCCGCCCTTCTTCTTGCCTTTCTTCTTCTTTTTCTCCGGCTCTTCTTCCGGTTCCTCACCGGCGGCGGCCAAGGGATCCACGGCCGGGCTGTCAGTGGCGAAGGGCGCCGGGGCCGGCTCGAGCGCTGCCGCGGGCACGGGCACCTCGCCCGGAGCGGCTGGGGGAAAGCCCGGGACGGCGGCCGCATCCGGGACCGGGACGGCGGGCTGCGGCGCGTACGGCTGTTGCGCGTACGGTTGCTGAGCGTAGGGCTGTGACGCGTCGGGTTGTTGCGCGACCGGTTGCTGCGCGTACGGTTGCTGAGCGTAGGGCTGCGACGCGTCGGGTTGTTGCGCGACCGGTTGCTGCGCGTACGGTTGCTGGGCGTAGGGCTGCGGTGCGACCGGCAGCTGTGCGTAGGGCTGCGGTGCGACCGGCAGCTGAGCGTAGGGCTGCGGTGCGACCGGCTGCTGCGCGACCGGTTGCTGTGCGACCGGTTGCTGCGCGGCCGGTTGCTGAGCGTAGGGCTGTGACGCGTCGGGTTGTTGCGCGACCGGCTGCTGCGCGTAGGGCTGCGGTGCGTACGGCTGCCCGGGCACCGGTGGCGCCGGTGTTGCTGCCTGAGGCGTCGGCGCAGGCGGCTGCGGTGCCGACGTTGCAGCCGGTGGCCGCGGGGACGCTGTCGGCAGGCCGAAGCCGGGTGGCGGTGTCAGCTTGGGCGGTGGTGTCAGCTTGGGCAGCGGAACGCCCCCGGACTGAGGTGGCGGGACGGCCTGGGCCTCCGGCGTGGCCGGAGCGGCCTCATCACCCTTGAGCGAGTCGATGGTCGGCATTCCGAACACGGTCTTCTTGAAGTCCGACTTTTTTGGTGGTTTGTCCATTCGGGTTTCCTTGGTTGCGATCGAGTGCGCGTGTCTCCACCCGCCACTGCCTCCCTAGGTTCATTGCACGATGACCAGAAATCAAGCCGAAAGCGGATTTCCTGAAAAATGGAGCTCGGCGGCATCGGAGAAGCATGTCGGCCCCTGCTTCCGCCCCGGCCGCGTTTTACGTTTCCCAGGCAAGGGCTGTCTTTTCATCCCATCGCGCCCGGGAATCGGTATTATCCCTGGCGCTATGGATGACGCCGCCGCAAATGGAGCTGCCGCCCCGGTCGCGGGCACCCCAAGCAGCCGAGCGTGGCCGCTGGCCACCCTGGCCAGCATCGGACGGCTGCACATCGTGGCCATCGCGGTGATGGGGTGTTTCACCTTCGGCTGGATCTTCACGGGGCGTTACCCCTGGCTCATCGCCGCCGTGTGCGGCCTCGACTGGTTCGTGGTGAATCTGCTCAACCGGGCGGTGGACCTCAAGGAGGATCAGCTCAACCGGATCGCGGGGACCGACTTCGTGGCGCGGCATCGCACCGTTGTGCTCTGGGTGGGCTTCGTCGCGCTGGTGATCTCACTGGTCGCCGTGACATTCTGGGAGCCCGTGCTCACGCCCCTGCGGGTGGTCGGACACCTGCTCGCCTTCTCCTACAACTGGCCCCTCCTGCCCGGAGGCCGTCGGATCAAGGAGCTCTACTTCTTCAAGAACGCCGCCTCGGCCATGGGCTTCATGATCACGGTCTTCGGCTACCCGCTCGCTGTGGCCACCTGGGGACGACATGGTGCGGGCCTGGCGCCGGACGTGACGCTCATGACCGTGCTGACGGCCGGGCTGTTCTTTTTTCTCTTCGAGCTCAGCTATGAGGTCCTCTACGACCTGCGCGACGCCCCGGGAGACAAGGAGGCAGGGGTGCGGACCTTTCCGGTGGTGCACGGGGAGCGCGGCGCCGTCCGGATCATCGATGGCCTGCTGGGGAGCTCCCTGGTCATTGTGGTGGGCGGATATCTGCTGGCGCTGGTGCCGTGGCGCCTGTGCATCATGTTCGCCGCGCCGGCGCTCCAGCTCGTACTGTACAAGCGGATGCTTCGGCGGGGGATCTCATCCGGCGACTGTGTCCTGATCACCTGGCTCGGCGTGGGGCTGCTCGCGACGTACCACCTGTGGGTGGCACTGGACCTGCCCGGCGCCCGTGGATTCTGAACCTTCGCCGCTGGAACCTCATCGTGCTGATACTCGAGCTAAGCTGCCTGGCCATCATCCTGCTGTACTTCGTGGCGCGCGCCTGGAGCGAGCCGGACCGGCCGCGGCTGTTTCGCCGGATCGGGCTGCTGGTCCTCGCGAGCTGGATCGCCGAGAACACGGTGATCCACGCCTACGGCTTCTACCAGTACAGCCCGCGGTGGTCCCTGTTCCTGGATCGGGTGCCGGTGATGATCGTCATCATCTGGCCCATCGTGATCACCTCGGCCTGGGATCTCATGCGCGCCTTCGCGGGGGGCGCCGGAGGGGCGCGGGTCGTCGTAGCCGCGGCGGCGATGGTGTTCGCCGACGCCTACGTGATGGAGCCCATCGCGGTGGAGTCTGGCCTGTGGTCCTGGAACGAGCCGGGCCTGTTCCGGGTGCCGCCCATCGGCGTCTTGGGCTGGTCGTTCTTCACCGGCGCCGCCCTCGCTGTCTTCGACTGGGTCGATCGGCGCCGACGGTCGGTGCAGTACGAGCTGGCAGTGCTCGTCCTGCCGGTGGTGTTCACGCACCTGGCGCTGCTGGCCGCGTGGTGGGCTGTGCTGCGGTGGGTCAACCACACGATCCCCGCCGGGGCGGGGGTGGCCTTCGCCTGGGCCCTCACGGCGACCCTCGCCGTGGTGGCCGCCCGCCACCCGGCGGCCCGGCGGGTGGTGCGACGGGACCTGCTGGTTCGTGTCCCGGCGTCCGCGTTCTTCTTCGTGCTGCTCGGCGTCCACGGGCGGGATCGCCCGGCGCTGATTGCTTATGCGGTCGCGTTCTCCCTGCCGTATCTGGTCCTCACGTGGCGTGCGAAGGGGGAAGGAGTCCAGATTAGTCGTTGAAGCAGGCCATGGCCTCGTTCAGGCAGTTGTTCTGGTAGCAGGTCTGGCAGGCCTGCTGGTTTCCGCCCGGGCCGCACTCGGTGAAGCAGAACGTGCGCACGCAGTGGATCATGTCGTCGTAGAGCTCGACGCCGTAGGCGTCCGTGTCGGCGTAGCAGTCCTCCCGACACTGGATCCCGGGGTCCACGGAGCAGGTCTGGGGCGAGCCCGACGTGGCCTGGGTGGGACAGTTGTTGAGACAGCTGCTCAGGTCGGTGCAGCCGCCCCAGCCGCCGGGGCTCCAGTTGCAGGTGTCCGGGCAGTTGTCGTACGCGCAGACGTAGCAGGCGTTCCAGTTGCTGCCGCTACAGAAACTCGAACACTGGAGGCTCGTGCAGCTCCGCAGCGCCGCCATCTCGGTGATGGCGGTGGGAGTGGCCTCCGCCTCGCACGCCTGAACGCAGGCCGGGTTGGACGCGTTGCAGCAGCGCTCACAGCTCCACAGTGACATGCAGGAGTAGGCGCTGCTACCGCAGTCCATGGGGCAGGAGGCCGGCGACTCGGAGGCGTGACACACGCCGTCGCCACACCAGCCGGGGCAGTCCGAGGGGCACCAGTAGACGCTCTCGCTCCCGGCGCAGAAGCCGTCGCCGCACCAGCCGCAGTCGTCCGGACAGCTCCACTCGTCCTCGTTCCAGCTGCAGTTGCCGTCGCCGCACCAGCCGCAGTCCTCGGGGCAGCTCCACTCGTCCTCACCCCACTCGCAGAGGCCGTTGCCGCACCAGCCACCGCCGCAGTCCTGGGGGCAATTCCACTGGTTCTCACCCGGCTCGCAGAGGCCGTTTCCGCACCAGCCGCCGCCGCAGTCCTGGGGGCAATTCCACTGGTTCTCACCCGGCTCGCACATGCCGTTGCCGCACCAGCCAGTGCCGCAGTCCTGGGGGCAGCTCCAGGAGTCTTCGTTCCAGCTGCAGTAGCCGTCGCCGCAGTAGCCGCAGTCGTCGGGGCAGCTATAGAGGTCCTCGTCCCAGCTGCAGTAGCCGTCGCCGCAATAGCCGCAGTCCTGGGGGCAGCTCCACTCGTCCTCTCCGGCCGCCCAGTCACAGTAGCCGTCGCCGCAGTTGCCGCCGCCGCAGTCTTGAGGACAACTCCACTGGTCCTCCCCAGTGCTCCAGTCGCAGTAGCCGTCACCGCAATATCCGCCGCTGCAGTCCTGAGGACAGCTCCACTGATCCTCTCCGGTGCTCCAGTCGCAGTAGCCGTCACCGCAATATCCGCCGCTGCAGTCCT
>JBDRSE010000204.1:0-8861 GCA_043825095.1 bacterium | reverse complement strand
AGCTCGAGGAGGTCTGTCCCATGCGCAGGTGGATTCAACGTGTGTGGTTCGTCGCGACGCTCGTCGCGGCCGGGGGGATATCCCTGGTCGGCTGCGGCAAACCGCAGTCGGGTGCCAAGAAGAGCAAGGCGGGGAGGTCGGCTTCGGCGCCGGGGATGGGCGGCGGGAGCGGCGGCGGGGGAGGCGCGATGTCGGCTCCGGATCCGCGGCCCGCGGCGCGGCCGGCGCCCCCCGCGGCACCCGGCAGCAAGGCCGGCTTCAGCACGTGGTTCTACAAGTGGGACAAGGCCGTTTCCAAGCTGAATATCCGGGCGCGCAAGCATCAGAAGGACAAGGAGCTGGCCGAGGCGCTCAAGCTGCTCGACGAGGCGCTCGGTCTCCAGCCCGGGAACCTGGACCTCCGGTACAAGCGGGCCTATGTCCGCGCCCTGCACGGGGATGCCAAGGGCGCTCTGGCGGACGCCGGCGTGCTGCTGCTGGCGAACTATCCGAAGTACGCCTACAAGATCGCCGTGGACAAGGACTTCGCCTCGCTCCGCAAGCCCCCCCACCAGGCCGCGCTGGAGGCGCTGCACGCAGAGGCGCAGAAGGAGCACCTCGCGGCCTGGAAGCAGGCGGTGTTCTTTCTCGGCGCGAACAAGCGCGCCTACAAGGTGGGAACACAGATCCGGGGCGGCCAGGAGGTGTGGGGCTATGTGCCGGAAACCGGCCGGTTCGTTGCCGTCACCTTCGTGGGCGACGGAAACGTGCTGGGGTTCCTGGTGTCGCCGGATCGCCAGTCGCTCGTCTACGCCGCTGCGTCACGGTACCTCAAGGAGTATCCTTCGGCCGCCTTCTACGATCCGCAGGTGCAGGTCCTCAGCCTCGCGACCGGCAAGCGACTCAAGACCTATACGGTGGACTACAATCAGTCGAACACGCCGCTCGGCGTGGTCAAGGCCGCTGGGGCGGCGTCGGAAGGCCCCGAGAACGCCCAGACCCACGGCGTGAAGGAGATTCGGATGCAGCTCCGGAGCGGCGGGCTCTACGAGGTGTGGCTCGTCAGGGACGATTCGGCCGGGAAGGATCCCAACGCCGCCAAGGGGGGGTGGCAGCGGTTCCGGGTCGACAAGGGCGCTGTGCAGGAGGCGGGCGAAGGGGGAGGGGGCAAACCGTCCAAGGTGGTCGACTGGGTTCACATCCGTCAGTGCGGTGCCAAGGGGAAGCGGATCGATTGGGCGCGCCAGCTCAAGCAGGCCGGGGGCACGTTCGAGCTGGGAGGCAAGAAGGTCACCTTCAAGTGTGCGGGGCTGCTGTGGCCCTCCCGCGACCGCGCCCGGGGGGTGTTCCAGCCGTTTGGCTACTGTGAGAAGAGCAAGGACGCCATGGTCGGGCTCTACCTCGTCGACGCCGCCGGGGTCTTCAAGCAGATTCACAACGAGCGCGGCGCCTGGAATCTGCGCTGGATCACCGCGGATCGGGCCCTGGTGGCCTTTGGTCCCACGGTGGGCTTCATCGACGCCAAGGCCGGGACCTTCAAGCGCTTCACCACGCCGGAGGGCTTCCTCAAGACCTACGGGCCCAACGCCGAGCCGTGCCTCCCGGCCAAGGTGGATTGAAGCTCGTCCCCATGCGGAGCTCGGTGCTGGCCGGCTGTCCGGCGAGAAAGCGCGCCACATGAAGAAGGAGCCGGTGCGGGACCTGTACGTCAAGGGCGCCGCGGCCCTGGTCAGGCAGCTCGAGCGACACTATCCCATGGCGACGGTGGTGTTCCGCGAGGAGGTGGGCCTGGCCACGGCCGGCCGGCGTCGGGCCGCGCCGGAAGAGCTCATCCTCCTGTCCAAACAGGAGCGGAAAAAGAACCTCTCGGCGCGGGACTACTGAGCGCCTGCCGCCGGCGCCGGACGCCTCCGGGGCCGGCGATCAGTCCTTGCGGACAACGGACAACACCTCTAGTCTATAAAGAGGTGCAATCTCCGAGCGGTCCCAGAAACGGAGTGTGTGGAGCGTGATGTCAGCGAGTCGGGTCCTGCACGCGACGGTCGGGGGAACGGCTTTCGTGGGCTGGGTCATGCTAGTGCTCAGCGCCGGCTGCAGCTTCGACGAGTCCGGTATCAGGCCCCCCGTCGGCAACGACAACACCAATACCAACGCGAACGGGAACGCGAACGCCAACGGCAACAGCAACAACTCGAACCCGCCGGTGTGCGGCGACGCCACCATCGAGGCACCCGAGGAGTGCGATGACGGCGGCGAAGTCAGCGGGGACGGCTGCGGCGTCGATTGCCAGATCGAGGCGGGCTGGGCGTGCACCGGGGAGCCGAGCGTGTGCACGCAGAGCTGTGGGAATGGAACCGCGGATCCCGGCGAGAGCTGCGATGACGGCAACGCCGTCGGCGGGGACGGCTGCGGTCCGACCTGCCAGGTCGAAGCGGGTTGGACCTGCACCAGCACGCCCTGCGCGCCCATCTGCGGCGATGGAATGACGGTGAGCGACGAGGAGTGCGACGACGGCAATCAGCTCGACGGGGACGGCTGCGCGGCCGACTGTTTTGTGGAGCCCTACTTTGCCTGTGACGGCGAGCCGAGCGTCTGCGGGTGCGTGATCTATGTGGACTCGGCAGGCGTCCCCCTGCCGCGAACGGGCGCGTCTTGGCACGAGGCCGTCTCCAGGGTGCAGTCGGGTATTTTTCAGGCCACGGCGGGGTGCGAGGTCTGGGTGGCGGACGGGATCTACTATCAGCACCAGGGCTCCCTGGACGACTCGGTGTCCCTCAAGAGCGGCGTGGCGGTCTACGGCGGCTTCGCCGGCATCGAAACCGCCCGGTGGCAGCGGGACCCGTCGCTGCACCCCGCGACACTGCACGGCTCGGACTCCGGCGCCACTGATCGCGTGTACCACGTGGTGAGCGCCCTCTCGACGGTGGACGCGACCCTCGACGGGTTCAACGTCACGCGGGGCAACGGCAAGTGGGGCCACAACGGCGGAGGCGTCTATGCGGAGTACGCCTCGGTCTCGTTGCGCCACCTGATGGTGCAGGACAACGAGGCCGATCCCTTCGGCGGTGGGATCTACGCCTACCAGAGTGTGGTCACCCTGCGCGACAGTCTGGTGCAGGGGAACTACGCGAGCGAGGGCGGGGGCATGGACGCCCACCATGACTGCACGGTGGAGATCGACCGCTGCCGGTTTGTCGGCAACACCGGGAACCTGCGCGGCGGGGGTCTCCGCATCTACGACAACTCCACGGCCGAGGTCTGGAACACGCTGTTTCTGGACAACACGGTGAACCTCAACTACGGCGGCGCCGTGCTCAACTGGAGCGGCACTACCGCCACCTTTGTCAACTGCACTTTCTACCGGAACGACGCGCCGCTCGGCGCGGGCGCCATCCGGAATTACTCGGCCGCCGGCTGCGCGGTGCACAACTCCATCCTGTGGGCCAACACCATGAACGCGCTGGATGACTTCAACACCATCGTGACCATCCGCTACTCCGCCATGCAGGACTCTGGCTGGGCCGGCACAGCGGGCAACATCGGCACCGATCCCCAGCTGCTTCCGCCGGATTTCAAGCTCGATCCCGCGTCCCCCTGCATCGACACGGCGGACGATTCGGTGGCCCCCCCGTACGACCTCGCCGGCGGTCCCCGCGTCGACCTCGCCGGGGTGGGCACGCCGGGCACCGTCACCGATATGGGCTGCTACGAGGCCCAGCCCTGACAATGCCCGTTCTGGGATACAATCCGGTCATGAGAACCATCTGGCGATTGGGCTCGCCGCTCGTGCTCGCAGTGCTCGCGTCTGTTATGGGCTGCGGCGATTCATCGAGCGCGACCGTCGACGCGTCCATTCCGGTCGACAGCGGTTGGGGCGGTGACGGCGGCCCTCCGGTGTGTGAAACACCGGACGCGTCGGGGTTCCACGCGACCCTCGACGGCACCCCCGACGGCGACGGCTCGCTCGCGGCGCCGTGGGACTTGGTGACCGCGCTGGACCGCCCACCCGGGGTGGGTCCCGGAGACACGATCTGGATCCACGCGGGGCGATACATCGGGACCTTCGTGGTGAAGCAGCACGGGCTCCCGGGGGCGCCGGTGACCATGCGCGCCTGGCCCGGAGATCGGGTCACGCTCGACAGCGCGGGCGCCACCGACCAACCGGTCCTGCAGATCTACCACGAGTGGATGGTGATCCGGGACCTGGAGATCACCAACTCCGGCGAGGATCGCCGGTCGGACCGCGCCACGGGGATCTACGTGGGCGGGGATCACGTCGCGCTCGTGAACCTGGTCGTGCACGACGTGGGCACGGGCATCAGCGGCGGCCAGCTGACCGCGGACGACACCCAGGAGGGCACGGACATCCTGCTGTACGGCTCGCTGTTTTACAACAACGGCTGGCTCGGCACGGATCGCGGCCATGGTCATCACACCTACCTGACCAACCGCGACAGCGTCACCCGCCTGGAGGAGAACGTGCTGTTTTACGCCTACGGCTTCGGCGTGCACAACTACAGCTACTCAGACAGCAACTACGTCCGGAACAACGAGATCATCGGGAACGTGTGGTTTCTCAACGGGGTCCCCGGGGGCAAGCTCTACGACGGCTGCATGGTGGGCCATGACGGGAGCCACGTGGTGCAGGACGTGCAGCTGCGCGAGAACTTTGGCTGGGCCCTGTCCATCAGCGATCGGGACGTGCGCCTCGGCTGGGACACGCCCAACGAGAACGCCACCCTCGTCGACAACTACCTCGTAGGACAGACCATCTTCCAGGCGGGTTGGACCGGCGTCTCCATGACCGGCAACACCTTCATCGGACCCGTGGAGGGCGTGGCCCCAGCCGACTACCCGGACAACACCTACCTGGACGCCGCGCCCGCGCAGAACCACGTCGTGATCCGTCCCAACCGCTACGAGCCCGGGCGGGCGCACATCATCGTCTACAACTGGGAGGGCCTCGACGAGGTCAGCCTGGATCTCGGCGACCTCGTACCCCCCGGCACGGACTTCGAGCTCCGGAACGCCCAGGACTTCTTCGCCGCCCCCGTCGTGACCGGAACCTATGACGGCAGCGACGTGGCCGTCCCCCTCACCGGCCTCGACATCGCCCTGCCCATCGGCGACCCGGACGCCATCCCCGCAAACCAACGCACGGGCCGCGACTTCAACGTCTTCGTGCTTCGCGCCGCGGTGTGTGACTAACCAGGGTCTCCTGGACACCGGGTCAAACAGGCATCATAGGGAAGTGCGGCCTTTGCCGCGGTGCGCTCACGCGCCGCCGGGCAGCATCTTCACGACGGTGGGGGCGATGATGTGCTGGCTGAGGGCGCGGACCGCCTCGCCGATCCCACGCGGGAAGGCGCGGAGGACCACGTCGAAGTGATCGGGGTCGGATTCGATCGCCTGGATCCTGATGCAGGAGGAGAGCATGCCCAGGATCCGTCGGACAGCGATGTTGTTGGCGAGCTTCGGCTCCTGCATGAAATCGAGGCACAGCCGGCTGCCCTCGGCCTCCACGAGCACGGGGGACCGGCCGGGCAGGTAGCCGGCAAGGGTCCCGGGGCTCGAGAGGTCGAGCGCTCCCGACTTGATGAGCGCGGCCACCGGGGTTTCGGCCGGGCCGGTCACCTCCAGGTGGACCTCCTCGATTCGCAGCTCCAGCAGCGCCTGGGCTGCGCTGAGCTCCACGCGATCGATGAAGAGCACCGCCTCGGCGCGAATCGGAGTCTTCATCAGCTCCAGCTCGGCGCTGAAGAAGAGGCCCGGCGGTCGGGTCTCGATCCGGAGATTCGAAACCTTGCCGGTGGTTTCCGCCTGACGGCCGAGCCACCGCAGCGCCGCAATGGGTACGCCGAAGCGCAGTCCAATCGCGTTGCGCACCGCGCGACCGATCTCGTCCGGGTGGGTTTGCAGATAATCCCGTATTGCCTGGAAGGCGACCTGTTTCAATCCCATGACACAGGACAATACGACGAGTTGCCCCGTCGTGGACAGAAAAAATGGGAGTGCGGTGCAGTCACGGCGGCGGCGAAGAGCATTTTGAGAAAACGTCGGAATGGCCGCGCTTTGGCGGCGCTTTCCGTCTCTCATCTCCCGCTGGATCCGACCGCCCGAACACCCCGAAAACCTTCCCAATTCGCTTGACGCGGAGGCCCTGCTCTCCCTACTATGGCCGGAATGCTGTAGTCGGCTGCCCGAGTTTTTTCCTGGAAGTCGCCGGCGGTGGACTCCGGCATGGTCAAGTGTCGGGACCGCCCCAAACGCAGCGCTCTGTTCGGAGACCAGGAGGTCAGTTGGATGTCGCAGGATCTACAAACCATTCGACAGAATGCGGCCAAGCAGGTTGAAGCCCTTCGCCAGATGATGGCGACCCTGGGGCTCGAAGACCGCATCGAGGTGTGGCACGAGCTCGTGGAGCACGCGCCCGCCGGCCTGCAGCAGATTCAGCAGGCGGCGGAGACGTTGGGCAGGCTGCCCAAGTCGACTGCGATTTTTGCCGGGTCCGCCATCACCGTGGCGAGCGCACTTTCCTCCATGGGCAACCTCGACTTGGCCGAGAAGCTCCTCGTGGACGCGCGGGCGTCGGCGACCAAGAACGAGCAGGCGTTGATCGCCTACAACCTGTTCCAGCTTCGCGTCCGCAAGGGCGCCTACGACGACGCCATGGAGATCCTCAACGCGGCCCTGCGCGCCGACCGAGCCGCGTACAGCCTGCACGACACCAAGAAGTACCCGCCGCTCCGGATGATCGGCGCCGGCAGCATGGGTTGTGTGTTCCAGTGTGAGAACGCGGGCGGTGGGAAGCCGGTGGCGGTGAAGACCATCTGGGAGCCGACCCCCGGCGCGGGGAATCAGATCTTCGCGGGACTGGAGGCCGCGCGGAAGCTGCAGAACGAGGCGATTCTGGCGCCTGTCGACTACGGGTACCTGGATCCGGCAACCGGGTCGAAGCCCTATGTGGTCCTTCCCCGGGTCCCGGGCGCCATGACCGGTGAGCAGTGGCTGGAGAAGCAAGGGCCGCTCAGCCTCAACGAGGCGAAGCAGGTCGGCAAGCGGCTCCTGGAGATCTTGGCGACGGCCCACGCGGCCGGACTCTGCCACCTCAACCTCCACCCCGGGAACATCATGGTCAAGCGGGCAGGTCCGAGCCTGGACGTGGTGATTACCGACTTCGGCATGCACTCCTCGGGCATCTCGCTGCGGTCGCGGGTGGCCGCCACCGCGAGCCGGCAGGGCAACTCGGTCTTCGGGCAGAAGCTCGCCTGGGGGCTGCAGTTCGCGGCGCCGGAGGTGCGGGGCGCCTCCGGCTTCGCGCCGGGTGTTCAGGCAGATCTGTACTCCTGTGCCTGCACCATGTATCGCTTCATGACCGGGGACAGCCCGGCCGAGATGAACGCCGGCAAGATGTCCGAGAATCCTGAGCTCTACCGGATTTTTACCACCTGCCGGTGGGACGAACCCGGGAAGCGACCGGGCTCGGCGGCCGAGGTGGCCGAGTGGTGGGAGGAGCCGCAGCGGCTCGTGGAGCTGCAGGCGGCGCAGCGGGAGGCGGCCAAGGAGGCGGAAATGGTCGCCCTCGGCGGTGTGCGCAAGGAGCCCGTGGAGGCGGCTGCGGCAAAATCGAAGCTGCCCCTGATCATCGGCATCGTAGCGGGTGCCCTGGTGCTCGGCGGCGTGGGGCTCTACTTCGGCATGTCGAAGGGGAAAAAGACGGAGGCGGTCAAAGAGGACACCAAGCCCAAGGCGAAACCCGCCGTGTCCGAGGCCGAGATGGAGCGGCTGGAAAAGTGGTACAAGGCGGCGCGCGACGTTGTGAGCGGCTATCTGCACCCGCGGTGCCAGCCGTACTACGAGTCGGGCTACAAGTTCTATTCGTACCTCATCCCGCTGGAGACGAAGGAGAAGCGTCGCCGCAAGATGCGGACGTACCGGAGCTTCAAGCTGGACGTCAAGCCCGATCCGAACGGGAAGTCGGCCGGGGCGCTGGACACCTTCGAGTGCCCCGGCAAGCTGGCGCAGATCCATCACGACCACACGTACAAGATTACGATGCGGATCAGCTTCTACCGGGCGAACATGTTCAGCCGCGGCAGCCGCAGCGCCGTGCTCGAGGTCGAGAGTAAGCTCCTGGGGTATCTCAGCAAGAAGAGCTACCGCTCCGGTGTGGCGTTCCGCGCCGGGTTTGCCCTTCCGGGCCTGCGGCGCGCCGAGGATCCGGGCCTCCAGCTGTTCCGGCGGTCCAACCGGGGCAAGCTCTCCAAGGACAATCAGACGCTCGAGGTGGCCAACCTCGTCTTCAAGCGAACCGCCGGGAAGGGGGGCCTCGAAGGCCGGTGGGAGACATCACTGCGGTCGGTGAAGTACAAAAAGGAGCTCGACGACTGGGCAAGCGGCTGCAAGTCCGCGCTCACCGAGGAGCTCGGCAAGACCCTGGAGGCGCAGCGTGCGCACAAGCTCCACCGGAAGCTGCGGGCCGGGACCATCGACTGGGTGGCGGGCTTTTGCGGCTCCCTCACGAAGCTGAGTCAGGCCATCGAGCCGTGGAACGCCGGCGCTGTCGGCACGGCCGTGGGGGGCCTGATGGCGGCACGGAAGAACTGGAACGAGAACATCTACAAGCCGCTGGTCACTGCGGCGCAGACCCTCGAAGTCAAGATCAAGACCCCTGGTTTTTAATTCCGTCTAGATGGTGGAGGGCTAGAACGGCGACCGGGTTGGGCGGACCGAGCCGGGCGGAGCGCCATGCGGACGGATGCGAGGAGAGACGATGGAGAATATCGGGGCATATTTGACTGAGGAACGACGCTGCAAGCGGCCGCATGCCGCCCGATCCGGCGACGGGAGCTCAAACCGGTCGCCGTTCCAGGATCAGTTTC
>JBDRSE010000203.1:0-2985 GCA_043825095.1 bacterium | reverse complement strand
GACTTGAATCATCCAGGCCCCTGTAGGGTTCATCGTGATCCCGGCGACCTCGATCCTGCGGGTGTTCAACTCGATGACGAACAGCACGTGGTAGCGAACCAAGCCGAAAAACGTCAGCACCTCGACGGTGAAAAAGTCGGTCGCTGCAAGGGCTTCCCAGTGGGCCTTGAGAAAGGTCTTCCACGGCGTCCTCCCACCGCGCTCAGGTGCCGGCACGATGCCGGCCTCTTTCAGAATCCGTTTGATGGTGCTGCGGCCGAGCTCGTGTCCGAGGTTCCGCATCGCCCCACGGATTCTGGTGTACCCCCACTTCGGGTTGGCTTTCGCCATCGTAATCACCAGGTCTGCGATGTCCTTCTGGGTCCGTGGCCGACCAGGGCCACGCCGTTTCGAGCCGTCGTACTTCTTGGCGATGAGCTGACGGTACCAGCGGAGGATCGTGTCGGGCGTCACGATGCCAGCGAACTTGCGCAGCGCCGCCCTCCCCAGGAGCTTTCCCTTGGCCGCCAGACGGCGGCGCTGGTCGTTGGTCAGGCGCAGCCGGCGCCCACCGAGCTGCTCTCGCAGGACGCGGTTCTCCTCCAGAAGGTAATCGATGACCTCCTGTTGCTTGCGGTTGACCCAACCGGCGAACGTGAGCAGCAGGAACTGGACGACGGGTGGGATGAGCTTCATCCCTGGATCATCGATCGTTGCTCGGCGCGGTGCAAGCGTCCTTTCAGGGCTGTTTGGAGGTCGGCTGACCCGGGCTTGGGCGATTCTGACACCCCGAGAGCCGACGAGGAAACCTGCCGCGAATTCGGATGGTTCCAGTTTTGGCACACCACGGGGTCCGGCCCGCACCCTGTCCCAGGTGCTCTACACCGCCAATCTGGTCGAGATTTGAAAATACTAACCGCGAGGTACCCTGCGGTCAAAGAGTAGCCCAGCTCAACCACCGCCCCGGTGAGAAGCCCCGGGAGCCGTGTGTCCAAGATCAAATGACGAGCCGCCTTGTTCCGCCCTGTTCCGCTCTTGTGGAGGGGGATCACCGATTGCACGACCCATGACGCTCGCCGACGCTCACCTCGTACTTGCCCCGGTCACCGATTCTATGGTTTGATCTTCTTAGCCGGTGGCGTCGAAGTAGATCCGCGCCAGGTCTGCCGCCTCCAGCGCGGTTTCCCAGAGCAGCTCCACATCGAGCTCTTCCGTCAAAGGGGCCATCGTGGACGCGAGCCTTCGCCTGGGGTTCGAGATTACGAGCTTCCTCGACGCGTACCTCAACGTCCGTTACCTGGGCGGCGGCGCCGAAGGCATCAGCGACCCCGAGGAGTTCAGCGACGGCTACACCAAGAACTGGATCCACACCCTGATCGTCTCCCTGGGCGTGCGGATCAAGTAGCCGGGCTCCAGAGGGCGCCCTTGCGCTGCGGCGCGTTATCCAACATGATTGCGTCCATGAGAAGTCCATTGCGGTTGATGGCCATCATCGCCATGATCTGGTGCGGTCTGTCGCTCGGTGCGCCTTCGCCGGCGGCGGTTGCGCAGGTCCGGAACTTCCAGTGGCGACTCCGGGGCGCAGCGGCGCACGGACAATTCGACGTGGAGCTGGCGAAGCTCAAGCCCCTCCTCGAACGGCAGGTGGCAGTCCTGCTGCAGAGTAAGAGCCCGCGGCTTTTCAAGCGATTCAGAATGCTCACGCGGCGATACGAGCGTGGGCGCCTGGTGTCGGACAAGGTGGTGCTCGAGCCGGCCCGGGCGGGCGCCAGCCGCGTCGACTTCGATATCCGTGGCCGCGTGGTGGCCGACCGCTATGCGCGCGTTGTGCGCTGGAAGCGCCGCCGACCGAGCGTCCGTTGGGTGCGGCGGGGCACGGCGCCGTTGGCGCGCTATCAGCTCACCGGTCAGGCCGTCCTTTCGGCCGTCTCCGGGGAGCGGCTCGCCGGTCGGCCCCTGCGGATCGTTGTGCGGGGCAAGCGGCTGCGCGCCACGATCAAGATCCCCGTACGTCTCCAGGTGTCGGTCAAGCTGCGGAACAGGAAGCTCACAACCCGGCGGCTCGCCGTGCTCAACAAGCGGCTGCTGCGGCGCCAGCCGCTGCTCGGGACGGCTCACCTGGTGAGCTTTGTCTTTCAGCGGTCGACAGCGCGCGCTCTGCGCGTCCGCTTCGTCGCGCGCTAGCCCCAAAGGGACCTGTGCTGGCTCCCAAACACATCTGACCAACGGAAGTCTTCGGCCGAGGATTCGAATCAGCGGAATCGGGGCCGTCAAGGCAGAATTCGAGCTTTCTGAGGGCACCAACATGCAACCCCTCTGAACGGCTGTAGCCAACGAGCGATGGCGCCAGGCGAAGAACGCACACCAGTCCCGTGCCGCAGGAGACCCGCACACGGCCAGGGCAGATAGTCGGAGCCCATTACGCCGCGAGGCGATAGTAGTGGTGGTGCAAGCCACCGAGCACAGGAACCGACACCACTGCGTGATCAAGGCGTTGGACGGTGTCGGTGTCCGAACTCACCAGCGCCGGCGTCGTTTTTGCCGGGCTCGAAGTCCTCTGCCCCACCACTGCCGGAAGCTGCTGCCCCAAACCTTGGTGAGGCCGGAACTCGTTGAAGTAGCGGACGTACTCTAGAACCAGACGGCGCATTCCAGCCTCGCTCAGAATGATCACATGGTCGAGGCACTCGCGCCGTACTGAGCCGATGACCCTCTCACAGATTGAATTCATGAGGGGCGCGCCGACTGCGGTGTGCACCAATTTGATGCCGGTGTGCTGGGCGAGAGCGTCGAACTCGGCACCGAACTTGCTGTCGTTGTCCAGGAGCAGGTACTTCGGCGCCCGATCCCACGCCGTCGCCTCGCGTAACTGTTGCGTCACCCAACGGTCAGTTGGGCAGCGGGTGACACCCACATGGGCGACGCGCCGAGTCGGAACGTCGATGATGATGAAGGCGAAGATCGCCCGGAACAGCAGGTCGTGCACTTGAACGAAGTCACAGGCCC
>JBDRSE010000202.1:0-22748 GCA_043825095.1 bacterium | reverse complement strand
ATGCAGCACGTCTTTTTGATCCCCGGGTTCTTCGGGTTCGCGAACCTGGGCAACATCGTCTACTTCTCGCACGTACGGGAGTTCCTCGCCGCGCGCCTGGAGGCGCAGGGGCTCGACGCGGCGGTCCACGCCGTGCCCACGGATCCCACCGCCTCGCTGACCACCCGGGCCCTGAAGCTGCTCGAGGCCATCGAGGCGGCGGGGGTAGGGCAGGGGGAGGGAGAAGAGATCCACCTGGTGGGCCACTCCACGGGCGGCCTGGACGCGCGCATGTTCGCCTCGCCCGGGGTGAACCTGCCCACCGAGCGCGCCGCGGAGCCCATGGCGCGCCTGGTGCGCTCGGTGATCAGCGTGGCTACGCCGCACCGGGGCACGGCCGTGGCGAGCTTCTTCAACTCGCTCTTCGGCCAGCAGCTCCTCGGCCTGCTCTCCGTGGCGACGATCTACACGCTGCGACACGGGCCCTTGCCGCTCACGGCCCTGCTTCAGCTCGGCGCCCTGTTCGCGCGCCTCGACGATCACCTGGGCTTTCGCAACACGGTTGTGGACCACCTGTTCGACGAGCTGCTGCGGGACTTCACGCCCGAGCGGCGGCAGGCCATCGAGGACCTCCTCGGGCAGATGCAGCGCGACTCCTCGCTGCTTGGGCAGCTCACGCCGGAGGCCGCAACCCTATTGAACGCACTCACCGTCGATCGGCCGGGCGCGCGCTACGCCTCCGTGGTGTGCGCCACGCCCCCCCCGGGGCTGCGCTCGATCGGGACCGTGGGCCTGGATCCCTACGCCCAGGCCACCCACGCGCTCTACTTCGCGTTGTTCCGGGTGACCGGACAGACCCGGAGCGTTACGCTGGAGCACCTCTCCGAAGCAGATCGGGCCGCCCTGGCAGGTGAGCTGCGCTTCCCGCTGACCGACGCGGTCAACGACGGCATCGTTCCCTTGGCGTCCCAGCCCTGGGGTGAGATCATCCACGTCACCAACGCCGACCACCTCGACGTCATCGGCCACTTCGACGGCGCCGACCTGGATCCCCCCCACCGCGACTGGTTCGCCAGCGGCAGCACCTTCAAGCATCCCGAGTTCAAGGCGCTATGGAGCGACGTGGCGGCGTTCATAGCGCGCTCGCCCCGCTGAGCGTGTTCGCGAGAGGAGAATCCCATGTTCGATTTCCTGTTCTATTTCCTGCCGCTCCGGTGGCAACCGCTCGCGAGGCAGGGAGCCGCGTTGCTGCTGATCGTTGCCGGCACGCTGGTGGCCTACTGGCTCCTTCGCCGCGCCCTGCGACTCGCGCGGGAGCGGGGCCGGATGCCCGAGCCTGTAGAGATCGTGAGCCTGTTCTTCGTGCGTTATACGCTGCTGATCACCGCCCTGCTGATGATCCTGCAACGGCTCGGCGTGCTCGGGAACTTCTGGGGCATTCTGTCAGCGGTGCTGGCCATGGTGGCCATCGGTTTCTTCGCGGTGTGGAGCGTGCTCTCCAACCTGATGTGTACCTTGTACCTGCTGGTGGCGCGCCCCTTTCGGGCGGGGGACACCGTGGAGCTCTGCCCGGAAGGCCTCAAGGGCAAGGTCATCGACCTGAGCTTCACCTACACGACCCTGCGCGAGGACGGCGGTGAGCTGCTGCGAGTGCCGAACAACCTGTTCCTGCAGAAGATCCTGCGCGTCAAGCGCGGCGAGCAGCGGTTGGATCTCGCGGACCAGCTCGTCAAGGAGTCGCCCACCGAATAGGCTGGTTGAGCCGGCTGTGTCTCGCCGACGGGTGTCCGGCCTTTTGGAGGGCCTCCATCACGAACTCGAAGTGGCGCGCTCGCCGGTGCTGGTAGGCCGCCTCGGCATGTCGCAGCTGACGCATCACGAGCTCCGTGTTCAGACCTCGGAAACGCAGGTTCAATCGGGCCAGCTTCAGCTCGCCACGCGCTACGTTCACATCCGCCGCGCTCACATGGATCGGGTGGCCCAAGGCTGCCATCCGGGCGCGCCCCTCGAGCAGTTGCAGCCGAAGCTCGGCGACAGCGACCAGGTGCCCGGCCATGCGCTCCCGGCGGCGCACCACGTCAAGGTGGGCGCGAGCCAAGAGACGCGCTCGATCCGCCTTGAAGATGTTGTCAGCGTGAGTCCGGCGCCCGATGAGCATAGCAATCCTTCTCAACCGTCCCTCACCGGCGGTCCTCAACTTGTAGCGAATTGCCCCATGGGGTCTTTTACCCTATACTTGCGGTCTTCCGAAGGCAGACATTGCTACAGCGTTGGTCGGTGAGGGGCTGCCGCCTTCGCTGCGTTTTTCGCGGGGGACCGTATCCCTCGAGCTATCAATGCGGACAACTGGGTGAAAAGAGGAAGAGATGGCGGGAACAACGAGACGAAAGAATCGACGAAGAAAAGGCGCAGCGATGCAGCGGCTGGTGCCGGGCGCGGCGCCGGGGCAGATCATCATCGATCCGGAGGCGGCCAAGCCCAAGCTGTCGGCGATTTGCTATGGGCCGGAGAAGTTCGAGGAGCTCACGCTGGAGGACCCCGGAGAGATACCGGCGCTGCTGAAGCGGTTCGAAATCTGCTGGATTCACGTCATTGGGTTGGGCGACGCCGACGTGATCAAGCGTCTCGGCGAGGTCTTTCGGCTCCACGCTCTGGCCCTCGAGGACGTGGTGAATCAGGCGCCCCGCGCGAAGCTGGAAGAGTTCGAGGAGCAGGTGCTGCTGCTCGCACAGTCCGTGTACCCCGAGAGCGGGGCCGACACGCGTCCCGTGGCCATCTTCTGGGGCAAGGGGTTCGTCGTGACCTTTCAGGCGGAATCGAACGGCTGTTGGAACTCCGTCCGGGAGCGTATCCGCAGCGGCCGGACCCGGATCCGCTCGTGGGGAGCCGACTATCTCGCCTACGCGCTCATCGATTCCACCGTGGACCACTTCTTCCCCACGGTCGAGCAGCGCCTGGATCGTCTCACCGATCTGGAGCAGGACGTGTCGCAGACCAGCGTGGCGGACCTGGCTGCCCGCCTCACCGAGCTCAAGCACGAGCTCGTGATGCTCCGTGGCGCGCTGGTCCCGTTGCGGGAGGCGTTGGTCGCTCTGCATCGCTCTGAGTCTGAGCTCATCACCGAGGGCACCAGGCCGTACATTCGGGACGCTCTGGATCACGTTCTGCAACTCCTCGACCTGATCGAGTCCGCGCGGGACCGGGCGAACAACCTCCTGAACTTGAACCTCAGCCTGGTCGGCTACCGCACCAACGAGGTCATGCGTGTGCTGACGATCATCGCCACGATCTTCATCCCGCTCACCTTCGTGGCCGGGCTGTACGGCATGAACTTCAACGGAGACAAGTCCCCGCTGAACATGCCGGAGCTGCGTTGGTACTACGGCTACCCGGCGTTGCTGCTGGCAATGGCTGTCATCGTCGCCGGGCTCGTCTACTTCTTTTTCCGCAAGGGATGGCTGGGCAAGGGGCGCTGAGCTTTCGGCACGCTGTCCATGTCATGACGGGGAGGACTGATGCAATATCTGACGATACTCGCCGCTGTCTTGCTACTGACGGCCAGCTGCGCCGGCGGCGGGGCGCTCGGACCGGCGCCGCCGAGCATGCCTCTTCGCTGTGACGAGGTGTGTCGGCATGAGCGACCGGCCAAGCACGGTGTCCAGGGCGCGCGCGCCGACGACCCGGTCGACAAAGAAGTAGGTCGCTGATCGGTCATCCTGCCGCGCGCGCCCGTGTTGGTCCTCGTTGGTCCTCGTCGGTGTCGATTTGCGAGCTGGCTGGGATGGTCAGATACGGGCGATGGCGGCTCCCCTGCGCGGTCCCGCGCGTGGTCGCGCAGGGCGGTGTGCAACCATTGTCGTGGAAAGATACTACTCGAGACTACTCGGTTGTTTCTGCCGCTGTGGTATGCTTCCGCTTGTCGGGATCAGCCACATCATGCGAGCGAGGGAGAAGACGAAGATGACGACTGCTATGAGCGCGCGCAGCACCTGGTGGGGGAGCTACGAGATCCCCGTCGGAACGTGCGGCGGGTGGACCGTGGGGCCGCTGTCGCTGTGGGTCGAGCGGCTCGAAGGGGAGTGGCGGGTGGCCTACAAGACCACCGAGGATCATCTGGATCCGACGATCCGGGTCCAGGTCCCGGTGGAGGGCGTGGACCTGATGGAGCTCGACAAGGTCACCCGGTTTGCGGTGACCGGGGCGGACCCGGTGGTTCACGTGACTCCGGTCCTGGCGGACCGGCCGTTCATCAGCCGTCCGGAGAAGCCCTTCGTGGTGCTCCCCCAGGACGAGATCACGGTGTACATCAGCACGCCGGTGTGGCTCCGGATCGAGGTGGGCGAGCCCCGGCGTCAGCTCCTCGAGGTGCCCACGGTCCGTCCCTCCGACACCTGGTTCGGACCGGACACGATGCAAGGGGAGCTCTGCTATGCGGCGCGCGCGGCGATGCGGCTCAACCTGGAGCAGGTCCCGCTCCGCGCCCACCGGGCGATTACGGCGATCCAGGTGCGCAACCGCGGCCTGGAGGTGCTGACCGTGGACCGGCTGAACCTCCCGGTGGTCTACCTGTCCCTTTTTCAGGGGGCGGATGACGAGCTGTGGACCGAGAATGTCGTGTTCGAGCGTCCGGCCGGAAGCGATGAGTTCCAGCTGCGGTTGCGGGAGTCCGCCGGCCGCGGCTCGAAAGAGGGCGCCGTCGAGGTCGGGGCGCCCCGGCAGGTGCTGCCCGATCGTGTGAGCGTGCGGGCGCTGGCCTCGTTGTTCCACTAGGACCCGCCCCGGGGCGGGTTGTTTCTGAGTGGGTGCTCAGTCGAGGAGAGAGAAATGACCGAGTTTTTAGAGTCTGTATTGCATTGGATTGTCTCCGGTGAGGCGCGGATCTACATCAGGGCGGTGACGATCGTGGCCGTCGGCTATCTGATGGCGCGGCTCGTGCGACGCTGGATCCGGCGCAAGCAGCTGAATCCGCAAGCCCAGATGATCGCCGCGCGGCTCGCCGGGTACCTGGTGATGACGGTGGCCCTCGTCTGGGCGCTCCGGGAGCTCGGGTTCCAGCTCGGCGCGCTGCTGGGCGCCGCCGGCCTGTTCACCGTCGCTCTCGGCTTCGCCGCGAGGACCTCGGTGTCGAACCTGATCAGCGGCCTGTTCCTGGTGGGGGAGCGCCCCTTCGTCGTGGGAGACTGCATCCAGGTCGGCACGGTCACCGGGTTCGTGCTCTCTGTGGACCTGATGTCGGTCAAGCTGCGCACCTATGACAACCTCCTGGTGCGCATCCCCAACGAGTCCCTTTTCAAGAAAGACGTCACCAACCTCTCCTTTTTCCCCATCCGTCGGTATGACCTGAAGATCGGCGTGGCCTACAAGGAGAGCCTCAGCCGAGTCAAGAAGGTGCTCGACGAGGTCGCGGACAAAAATCCGCTCTGCCTCGTGGACCCGGCGCCCGTGTTCATCTTCCTCAGCTACGGGGACTCGGGGCTGCAGATTCAGTACTCCGTCTGGGCCAAGCGAGAGCTGTTTCCGCAGCTCAAGACGTCGATCACCCGGGAGGTCAAGGACGCCTTCGACGCCCAGGGTATCGAGATCCCGTTCCCGCACCGCAGCCTGTACACCGGCTCCTTGACCGCACCTTTTCCGATCCGCGTCGTCCCCGATCCACCCGAAGCCGCCCCGGCGGACGAGCTGGGTGCGGTGGGTATCGACCCGGTCGATGGGCACCCCCGGGGCTGATGCCGAGGGGGAGATCGATCGTACGTCCACCTGTCGCCGTAGGCCGTGGTTGGCACGGCGATTGCTAGTTTCGGGCGGGGACGCCCGAGCGGCACACAGCGGTGCTTGCTAGAGCCAAAGGAGGCCATTGTGAAGGAAACACTCGGAACCATCGTCGTGGGGTATGACTTCTCCGGCGCCGCCACCGAGGCGGCGCGGGTGGCGTTTGCGATCGCCCAGAAGACCCGCAGCCGAGTGCACGCCGTGCTGGTCATGGAGCGGCGCTACGAGCGGCAGCTCGTCGAGCACGCGGATACTTTCTTCAGCAGCCGGGGCGGGTCGAGCAAGGAGTCTGCGGTGCAGCGGGCCAAGGAGCACCTCCAGGCGCGTCTGGAGGTAAACCTGCGTGCCTTGCGCCCATCCGGCGTGCCGCTCGGCGTGGAGGTGGCCCGGGGCAAGCCCTTCAAGGAGATCCTCCGGGTCGCCGTGGAGGTGGAGGCCGGGTTGATCGCCGTGGGCGCCACGGGGATCAGCAAGACCGAGCAGTGGGTGCTCGGCTCCACCGCGGAGCGTCTCGCCCGGCGGTCGACGATCCCGACCCTGGTCGTGCGTCGAGACTCGCAATGGGAGCCGCGTCGGATCCTCTGCCCGGTGGACTACTCGCCCGGTTCGGAGACCGCTTTCGCGGAGGCGCTCTGGCTCGCGCGGATCACCGGGGCTTCGCTGCACGTGCTGCACGTCATCGCCGGGACCGAGGCGGCAGAGCTCGAGACGCTGGGGCTGCTGAACCGGAATGACGTGAAGCGATACTTCGAGGTCACGCGGCAGCGGGCCGAGCGGGAGATGGAGAGTTTTCTCGCCGGGGTCGACCTGGAGGGCGTCTCCCTGGAGCGGCAGATCCTGCACGGCCGGCCCCACGGGACCATCACCGCGCACGCCCGGGAGATCGACGCGGACGTGATTGTGATGGGCGGCCTCGGCCGGAACGAGATCTCAGACCTGCTCATCGGCAACACCACCGAGCGCGTGCTTCGCACGATGCCCTGCTCCATGCTTACCGTCAAACCCGGCAGGAATTGACTGTCTTGAGCGCCTCACGCGGTGTGGGTAGGGCCCACCGAGGCTGTGCTTGGGGGCTGCTCGGAGGAGGCGAGCTGCACGGCCCTACTTGCTCAAGAGCCGGGCGGGGATCACCGGTAGCAGGGTGATCTCGATCCTCCGGTTCAGCGCGCGCCCCGCGGGTGTGTCGTTGCCGCCCACGGGTTGATGCTCGGCGAAGCCGCCGGCGCTCAGCCGCCGGGCGGGCAGGCCGAGGCGTTCCAGGGTCTGGACCACCCGGGTCGCCCGTGCGGTGGACAGCTCCCAGCGGGTCTGGGCTCTTGCGCCAGGGACCGGCGAGCTGTCGGTGTGCCCGGCGACCTGGAAGTAGCGGCTCTTGAAGAAGGGCCTCAGCTCCCGGGCGACCTGCTGCAGGATCGTCCGTCCATTGGGCTTGACGATGGCCTTGCCTGCGTCGAAGAGCACCGCGCTTCGCAGCCTGATCGCCACGCGGCCTCGGACGATGGCGACGGACACTGCGTCCGCGTCGATGAGCCGGCGGAGGCTGTGCGTGAGCTGTGTGTAGGCCTTGGCCTGAAGCGTCGCCTCGCGGCTCTCCCGGGTGAGAAGGGCGAGCTCATGGCTCGTGGCCCGGAGCTGGTCGGTGAGGCTCCTGCGCAGGGTTTCGAGCGTCTGCCGCAGGGTCTCTAGCTGCCGGCGGTCCCGGGCGGACCGGGAGCGGCGCTCGGTGGCCAGCGTGTGGTAGCCGGCAGAGACCCTCTCCAGGACGCCGAGTCGCGCGGAGAGCGTCTGTAGCCGTTGCCGATAGGCGGTCGCAGCCGTCTCCCAGCGGGTTCCGCTGGCCATCGTGGCATTGAGCTGATGCCGCATGGAGACGACCGCGGCGCCGAGCCTCCGAGCGCGCTCTCGCTCGGACGCGAGGTCCTTGCGCGCCACCACCAGCCGCTTTTCGCACTGTCGGGTCAGGGATTGCTGCTTTCGGATCAAGCAACGCTTCGCGCAGCCGGCGATGCCGCCGATGGTGATCGTGCCGGCGATACCGAGGAGGAGGGATCGGTTCATACTCGTTCTCCCGACTAGTCTGCACCGCGTCCGCATGATCGGCCGTTGGGAAGGTGCGCGGTGCGAACACACTGGGCCTGCAAGCCGCGTGCCGCAATGGCGTCGCCCCCTCGCGGGCGAGAAGGGGCCAGAGTCGGGAAGGATGCGTCCAGCCCACCCTCCATGACACCCGGCCAGCCGGCCGACCCTGTCGCGCCCCCTCAGGCGGTCGGCTCGCAATCGAGGGCAGGGATTCTCAGCGGTCAAGTTGCCCATCGCGTCCGAAGATGCGGACAAACGCCCCACGCGGTCGCGGATGTGTCATTTTGCCACGCGCCAACTGCGATCTCGCTGGGTGACCGCGGCGAGCTGCGTCTCAGCCCCGCAGGCACTCCTCGACCTCGGCCAGCAGCTTCTGCAGGTCGAACGGCTTGGAGAAGACGGCCGCGGCGCCGAGCCGCTCCGCTTCGGCCCGGCTTTCGGCAGTGATGAACGAGCTGATGACGATGACCAGCACCCGTCGCGTCGCTGTGGCAAGGGCTACCAGCAGCTCCATCCCTCCGTGTCGGGGCATCTGCAGGTCGGTGATGAGCAGCGCCACGGGCCTGTCTTCCTGCCAGCTCCTCTCGATCATCTCGATGGCCTGCTGCCCATCGGCGGCCAGGAGCGTTTCGTATCCTCGCTTCTGAAGTCCATAGGCGATCAGCTCGCGAAGTGTGCGGTCGTCGTCGGCGACGACGACGAGTTGCGGTAGGGGACTGGTCGCCGAGGTGCGTCGTGATGTCATCGGGATGCCATGTATCGCGCCCGAGGATCGCTACGCCGATCCCATGATCCCGTAGAGCGCGTCCAGCAGGCCGGCGCTGGCGCGCTTCGACTTGACGACGAGCAGCGGCGCGTGGGTGGTGTTGACCACCCGCTGTGAGACGCTGCCCACGAACAGGTTCTTCTTGGCGCTCTGCCCCCGGGCGCCCATCACCACCAGGTCGATCTCAGCTTCCGCCGCCTCGTCGCAGATCGCCTGGGACGGGAACGCCGCGCGACGAAACAGGGGTCGGATCTCCAGGCCCTTGGGATCGAGCTGGCGACGGAACTTCCGCCAGGCCTGCTCGGCGTGCTCCTTCATGATCTCGGTGAACTCGTCGTAGGTCTTACCAGCCTTGCCGTAGCCGGCCGGAACGTCGAAGACGTGCAGGCAGCTCAGGGCTCCGATCTTGGCCGCCTTGCCGAAGGCCACTGCTCGCTCAAAAGCGGCGGCGGAGTGCTCGGAGAAGTCGACCGGCACCAGGATGCTCCTGATGGCGGGCTCCGCACCCTTGGGCACGACGAGCACCGAGCACGGCGCCTCCCGGGCGAGACGCTCGGGTAGGGTGCCGGATCGCTCCTTTTTGGGATCCCTGCCGACGATGATCAGATCGATCTCCTCTGACTTGGCGTGCCGAACGAGCTCCTCCACGGGCGTGCCGCGGAAGACGTGGAGTTGGACCTCACGGGTTGACGAGGCTTGGATATGCTCGGCCACCAGCTCGCGGATCCTCTTCTCGTTGCTCTCCGCGCCTGCGTCGACAAGGGCAGGGTACTCTTCGACGACCTCTGCCGGCAGGTTGCGCGTGTTGAGCACGTTCACCAGCTCGACCCGGTCGGGTTGCGTGAGCTGTGTGACCAGGTTCGCGAAGGCGACGACGGTCGGATCCAGATCCGTGAGGTTGAGGGACACCAGGATTTTTCGATAGCGCTGGATCATTTTTTCTCCTTCTTAGCCTAGGCCAGCTGGGATCTGCTTGCCGGAACAAGCAAGTTCGGGGCCAACGTGGGTAGATCGGCCATTCCGTGCGGAGGTCGGCGCAGAGCGGGGCTCCGCGTTTCATTCCCCGTTTTGACGCAAGACCCTCCACGGAAGCGAAGTGCCCCTCTCCTGGAATTGGAGGGGGTGTTCCGCCCCATGGGGCTTGATGCCACGTTGCATTGGGTACGAGCTTGGGCGAGCCCGTCACGGCGCCTGGCCGTTGCTCTCAGATGTAGTCATCCGCAGGGCGCTCGGCGGGAGGTGCGCTCCCCGGCTGCGTCGTCGAATGCTCGCGCTGCTGACGTTCGACGGTTTCGGCCAGGTGGCGTCCGAGGCCTACGAGCAGGAGATTGGCGAGCCGCGGGCGAGCTTGCTGTAGGGTCAACAGGCCGGCGTGGTCGATCACGAAGATCTGGCTGTCCTGATCGGCCGCCAGGCCGGCGTGGGTGGGGCGCGGCTTGAGCACGAGCCCGCCGCCGAGAATTTCGCCGGGCCCGCTCAGGGCCACGGTCTGATTGGCACGGATGACCTTGAGTCGACCTCGAACGATCGCGGTCGCCGCGTCGCAGTGAGCGCCCTGGGCGAACAGCGTCGCGTCTTTGGGAACCGAGAGCACTCGACCGACCTGGAGGATCCGCAGCAGCTGCGGCACGGTGAGCTCGGCGAAAAGGGGAATGGACCTCATCGTGCTCAGGTCCATGCGGTACCGCGAGTCCAAGGGTAGCGACTCGGACAGCAGCGGCTCGTCCGGTGAGATGAGCACGACCACGGCGGTGATGTTGTCGTGCCCGCCGCGCTCGTTCGCCCAGGCAATCAGCGCATCCGGCAGGTCCTCGAGCTCGCCTCCGAGCAGGCGGAGGGCGACCGAAGGATCGGACAGGTACTCGCTCAGCCCGTCGGAGCACAGCAGCAGCCGATCCCCGGGAAGGACGTCGAAGACAAGGGTGTCCACCACCACGGATGCCTGGGTGCCGACGGAGCGGGTGAGCACGTTCGCCCAGCGGCTTTCTCGGGCCTTTTCGGGAGTGAGCGTGCCGTTGCGGATGAGCTCCTCCGCCATTGTGTGATCCGTGGTGAGCTGGTGGATGACGTCGTTCCGGCGCAGATACAGCCGGCTGTCCCCCACGTGCCCCAGGATCGCCTGTCGCCCCCCAACGATCAGCACGGTCATGGTGCTGCCCATTCCCGCGTGATCCCTTTTGCTGGTGGCGAGGCGGTGCACCTCCTGGCTCGCGGCCTGGATGGCCTGGATCACCAGCCCGGTCATCTGCTCACTATCTTCCCGATCCTCCAGGAACTGCTCCACGGCGGCGCGGTGTGACCGGATGATCGCGTGGGCCGTCTGGACAGCGGTGGATGACGCGACCTCGCCCCGGGCGTGCCCTCCCATTCCGTCGGATACGATGTACAGGCCGAGGTCGTCGTCGGCCAGGAAGGCGTCCTCGTTCGCGTCCCGCTCCCGCCCGGTGTCGGTGGCACCCACTCCCGAGGCAGAGATGAGCGGCACCCTGCTCATCCTCAGGGTCCGCGCGGTGGCTACATCATCTTTGCCCGCGTTCTCGGTCATCATGGGCGCACTCCTCTCCGCGGTAGGCCCTCCACGACCAGCGCGCCCCTTTTCGCGCGGCCTCTGCGGCCCGACCGCGGGCTCAGGTTTTCCTGGCAAAAGCAAAATTCGTGCCGGGCGAAAACACAGCGGATCGAGGCGCGGATGATGTCCCCTGCTCCAAGACATCGTGGCGTTTTGCCCCATGGGGCGGATCGCCTCGCTCGAGGATCGCGCGGGAAGCGGGAGCGTTCGCCCGCGGAATCCAGAAAAACCACGCCCTGATGTGCGCGGTCGCGAACGCGCTCCGCTGGCACGGGTTCTGCAAGCTGCGCTCTCGAGACGCGCGTTCGCGTCCCAATGGCGAAGGAGGAACCACGATGAGAATCGTGTCCCTGATGGCCTTGGCAGCAGTACTTTGTGTTGGCTGCGTGTTCGACAGCGGCCCTGCCCCGGAGCGACCGCGGTCGACAGCGCGGACATCCAACGAGGCGACCTCGAAGCGGGAGCGTCTCTCGGCGGCAGCCCTCGGACAGAGAGTGGACTGGTCGAAGCGCAGGCTCGTGGAGGTCAGCGGCCCCGACGGGAGGGCGCGGCTCGAATTTCTGGCGCCGGGTGAGATCCTCTTCCTCGGGCCGCGTCGCATGCCCTACCTGTACCGCGGGAAGAAGAGGATCGTGTGGGAGTTCGTGGCGCCCACCCTCATCGTCAATGGTCTGGTCTTGGGCGTCGCGGTCGACAGGCCCCTGGACGAGCGCTCTGTCAGGCTGGTCGAGAAGCACAGCGGGTCCATCAAGGCGATCCGCCTCTCGGGCCTGAGGGGCATTCGGCCGCAGAAGCTGCTGGAAGCGCTGAAGCGCCTGAAGACGACGCGACTGATGGTTCAGCTCGAGACCTCGGCCCTACACCCCGAGGAGGTCCGACACCTCGCCGAGCTCGGGGGCCGCGTCAGGGCGCTCTGGCTGTTGGGTGAGATCCGCAAGGCGCACCTCCAGGCGTTGGCCAAGCTGCCCAACCTGAACACCCTGGGGTTGCTCGCCCGGGGGACCGACGACCGGCGCCTGGCGCACCTGCCGGAGCTGGCGAGCCTCTCCAACCTTTCCGTCATGGGCCAGCCCGTCGGTGACCACGGGCTCGCCCGGATCGTCAAGAACACCGGGATCGCGACGCTCGACCTCTCGGGCACCCTCGTGACGGATGACGGGCTGAAGGCCCTGTCGCAGCTCCCGCAGCTGACCTCGCTCGTCGTCAGCCGCACGCGCGTGAGCGATCAAGGGCTGGCGCGGATCGGCACGCTCGCCCAGCTCGAGCGCCTGGTGCTGATGATGACCCGGGTTACCGACGCCGGGTTGCAGCCGTTGGCGAAGCTCCGACGTCTCCGGGTCCTTCGCCTCAGGCTCACCGATGTGCGCGGCACCGGGCTCACGGCCCTGCGCGACCTGCGCGGGCTGATCCAGCTCGGGCTCTCGGACACCAAGGTGGGAAGGCTGGGCTTGCGTGCTGTCCAGGACCTCCCGCGTCTCCGCTGGCTGGCGATCAACAACACGCTGAGCGGCGATCGCGCGCTGAAGGCTGTCGGCCGGCTCACCATGCTCGTGTGGCTGGATGTTTCGGACAGCGTGTGCTCTGGTCAAGGCTTGAGCCAGCTCGCGTCGCTCCAGAGCCTTCGCCACCTGAGCTTCTCCGGGAACGTGGTGGCCCCCGCGTCCTTGGCAGCGCTCGGTCGCCTCAAGGAGCTTCGGCACCTGGCGCTGTCCGGCACTCACATTCGGGATGCCGACCTCGTCCATCTCTCCACCCTGACCAATCTCCGTCGACTCGATTTGAGCCGCAACCTCGTCACCGACGCGGGGCTGGCAGCGCTCGGCTCCCTGTCCAGCCTGCAGGATTTGAACCTGGCCGTGACGCGCGTCACCGGCAGCGGCCTGATCCATTTGAGCAAGGCTGTCGGCCTGGAGCGCCTCTCGCTGAAGCGCACCCTTGTCACGGATGCCGCCCTGAATCAGTTGGCCCGCTTCGAACGGCTGCGCCGGGTCGACCTTCGGAACACCTCCGTGACCGCCGAGGGCGCTGCCCGGCTTCGAACAGCCCTGCCAAAGGCGACGGTTGCAAACCGCGTGGGGTTACGGTAGGTGACATGGCGAACGGGTTCCGGATCTCGCCGTGGAAGTAGGTAGACCATGCTGTTCAAGATCGTAGCAAAAGAGGCGTTCAAAACCTTGGTGGAGATCGTCTTGGAGACGGACGAGATCATCGCCCCGAAGCAGGTGGGAACCAGCGCGGCAGGCAAACCGATCCACCAGTTCCTGCCCATTGCGCGTTTCGAGGAAATGGACCTGAGCTACGAGACCACCGAGCTTTCGGCGAAGACGTACTTCCTGCCGTACAAGGAGACGCTCTCGACCTATTCGTTCGACGACGAGGACTGGGAGCAGACGATCCGGTACCGGATCCAGCCCCGGGCCGTCCTGGGACTGCACGCCTGCGACATCAACGCCCTGCTCAAGCTGGACCGGGTGTTCGAGCGGAGCGCGTTTCCGAGCCCCTACTACGTGTCCCGGCGACGGAACACCTTCATCGTGGGCATCGATCACCCGCCCTGCGACCGGGGATTCTGCCAATCCGTGGACGCGGACGTGGTGAGCGAGGGCTTTGACCTGTTCCTCACCGACCTCGGGGATCGCTACTTCGTGGCCGTGGCCTCGGACCGGGGCTTTCGCCTCATCCAGCGGGTCGAGGCCCGGGACGTATCAGACGCCGACACCCAGGACTACATCGTCCAGCGGCGCCGGTTCGCCGAGGGGTTCGAAACCGAGGTGAACGTAAAGAACCTCCCCTACCTCCTCGATCTGGAGTTTGAGTTCCCCGTGTGGGCCCGCTGGGGTGACAAGTGCCTGAGCTGCGGAAGCTGCGCCATGGTCTGCCCCACCTGCTACTGCTACGGCGTCTCCGAGCGGGTGGACATGGACTTTCGCCGCGGCCAGAAGGTCAAGCAGCTCTACTCCTGCAACCTCATCGACTTTGCCGAGGTGGCCGGCGGGCACAACTTCCGGCCCACACGCAGCAGCCGGCTCAAGTACCGGTACTACCATCAGCACCGGGGCTTCGCCGACGAGCAGGAGCCCAAGTGCGTGGGCTGCAACCGCTGCGGACGGGTCTGCCTGGCCGGCATCAATCCACCCGATGTGATCCGGGATCTGCACCTGGAGAAGAGCCCATGAGCATCGTCTTTCACCCCTATGACGTGACCCTGGAGAGCGACTTCCGGCAGCCCCTGGATTTCAACCGGAAGACCCTGCTGCAGCACGTGGACAAGGTGTTCAAGGCCGAGATCACCAACGTGATCCGGCTCACCGACATGGAGAAGCTCTTCCACGTCCGCATCGAGAAGGACCATCAGCGGGAGCGGTTCTCGTTTCTACCGGGACAGTTCGTGATGGTGGAGGTGCCGGGCTACGGTGAGATTCCCATCTCCCTGTCCAGCTCGCCCTCCAACAAGGGTTATCTCGAGCTCTGCATCCGCAAGGCCGGCCTCGTGACGAGCATCCTGCACCGGGCCAAGCGGGGGGCGAAGCTGGGGATCCGGGGCCCCTTCGGCACCCACTTCCCCATGGGAAAGATGGCCGGGAGCAGCGTGCTGCTCATCGCGGGCGGGCTGGGCCTGGCGCCCCTGCGGGCCCCCATCTTCCACGTCACCGAGAACCGGTCCGACTACCAGGACGTGCACATCATCTACGGCACCAAGACTCCGAAGCAGCTGCTCTTCGACTACCAGTACGAGCAGTGGCGGCGCATCGATGGGGTGGACCTCTCCATCATCGTCGAGCAGCCGGATCGCGGCTGGACCGGGCACACGGGGCTCATCACCAAGCTGCTGGAGGACCTCACCATCCAACCCGACGCGACCTACGCCATCGTGTGCGGTCCTCCGGTCATGTTCCAGTACGTCTGCAACCTGCTCCGTGACAAGGGCGTGCCCATGACCCGGATGTTCGTCTCCCTGGAGCGGCGCATGCACTGCGGCATGGGCAAGTGCTGCCGCTGCATCGTGGGCTCCACCTGCACCTGCCTGGAAGGCCCGGTGTTCGACTACTGGAGCGTCATGAACCTCAAGGAAGCCATCTGATGGAGCGGCAGGCACCACGAAGTAATCAGCTGAGGCCCGGACCATGAAGTATCTTGGAATCGATCCACAGAAGCCTCGCGTCGGTGTGTTCGACTTCACCGGCTGCGAGGGCTGCGCGCTGCAGCTGGCCAACAAGGAGGAAACCCTCGGGCCCTTCCTGGAGGCCATCGAGATCGTCACCTTCCGGGAGATCTCGTCGGACCGGGGAGACGACTACCAGTACGCGTTCATCGACGGGGCCATCAGCCGCGCCGACGAGGTGGAGCGGCTGCGACGGATCCGGGATCAGGCCGACGTGCTGGTGGCCCTGGGCAGCTGCGCCTGCTTCGGCGGAGTGAGCCGGGCCAAGAACGCGTTCTCCATCGAAGAGGCCAACCGGGAGGTCTACGGCGATCAGCCCAAGGAGAGCTGGCCCACGCGGGCCATCCAGGAGGTTGTGCCCGTGGACCTCGAGATCCCCGGGTGCCCCGTGTCCAAGGCCGAGGTGGAGCGCATCGTCCAGCACGTGGCGCTGGGGATTCCCTACGCGTCTCAGGTGTACCCGGTGTGCCTGGAGTGCAAGCAACGCTTCACCGTGTGCCAGTTCGATCTCGGCGAGCTCTGCCTCGGGCCCATCACCCGGGGAGGTTGCGAAGCGCCGTGCCCGGCCGGGGGCCTGGGCTGCTGGGGCTGCCGCGGGCCCGCCGCCGAGCCGAACTACGACGAGTACTTCAAGGCGGTCCGGGAGCGGGGATTCGCCGAGAACCTGCTCCAGGAGCGGCTGCGCTTCTTCGGGGGCTTCGAGGGAATCCGATGAAGATAGATCTGAACGTCGACGTACACCATCTGACCCGGGTTGAGGGCCACGGGAACATCGTGGTCAAGGTGACGGGTGGCGAGGTCACCGAAGCCCGCTGGGACGTGGTGGAGACGCCGCGGTATTTCGAGGTGATGCTCAAGGGCAAGCACTTCACCACCGCGGGGATCCTGACCGCCCGCATCTGCGGCATCTGCTCCATCGGCCACTGCCTGGCCAGCGTCCGGGCCACCGAGCGCGCCTTCGGCGTGGAGATCCCGGCGCTGGCCGAGAAGCTCCGGCTCCTGGCCAAGCACGGCGAAACCCTGCAGAGCCACGTGCTGCACCTGTTCTTCCTGGCGGCGCCGGACTTCCTGGGACTGGCCAGCGCCATCCCGCTGCTGCGCCAGCGGCCCGAGGTCTTCGACCTGGCTCGCCGCCTGAAAGGCATCGGCAACCGGCTCTGCGACGTAGTGGCCGGGCGCACCACGCACCCGGTGTCGTTGCAGGTGGGTGGCGTGGCCAAGCGGCCCTCCCGCCCAGCCCTTGCGGCCCTGCGGCAAGAGCTGGTAGACGCGGTGCCTGATCTCACGGCGGCGACGCGGCTGCTGGCGGATTTCGAGATCCCGGACTTCGTTCGGGAAACCGAGTTCGTCTCCCTCCAGGCCAGCGGCGGCTATCCGTGGATTGGCGGCCGGCTGATGTCCACCGACGGCGTGCTCAAGGAGGAGGACGATTACCGGGCCATGACCAACGAATACGTCACTCCCGAGAACACCTCCAAGTGGTGCAAGCTCTCCCGGGACACCTTCGCGGTGGGCGCCCTGGCCCGGGTGAACAACAGCTACGACGCGCTGCACCCCGAGGCCAGGCAGGTGGCGGCCGCGCTCGGGCTCGCGCCCGTGTGTCACAACCCCTTCCTCAACAACGTGGCCCAGCTCGTGGAGTGCGTCCACGTGGTCCACGAGTCCATCGCCCTGATCGACGCAATCCTCGCTGCGCCTCCCGAGACACCCACCATGGCGGCGGTCACCCCGAAGGCAGCCACCGGAGTCGGCGCCGTCGAGGTGCCCCGAGGCATTCTCTACCACCGCTACGTATATGACGACGAAGGTCGTATCATCGAGGCCGACTGCGTGATCCCCACCACCCAGAACAACGCCAACATCCACCAGGACATCCGGCACCTGGCGTCCCGGTTCGCCGGCACGGAGGGCATGACCGACGCCAAGCTCACGCTGCTGTGCGAGATGCTCGTCCGCTCCTACGATCCCTGCATCTCCTGCTCGGTGCACTGAGACAGCGTGATCACCCCGTGGCGCGCAGCCCGGCGGCGACGCCGAGGATGGTGACGGCGAGGGTTCGGTGGAGCCGCGTTCCCTCTTCGCCGTCCTGATCCGGGACCGCGCGCAGGCGCTCCCAGTGGTTCAAGGCAGGTTCACCATTACGCTGAGGACCAGGTTGTTCGTGATCTGCCAGGAAGTGACCAGCATGGGGAGCCGCTTCGCCGAGAACTGGTAGTCCAGGGAGGCCCGCTTTCCCAGCTTCACGCCGATCCGGAACGACAGGTCCACATTCATCAGGTCGAAGCTCTGGATCGGGGTTTCCACGCTCGTATGAACCGGATACATCAGCTCGGCATTGAAGGAGTAGGTCAGGTGCTTTTTGAGCTCACCCGAGAGCTGCACATCGAGCTGGACCCCCGCCTGCAGATAGTCCTGGAGCTGCCGGAGCTCCTTCTCAGCGGTGGACCGATCATCGTCCACTGCGTATCCCTCGGCCCAGACCTCTTGGCCCACGAAGGAGACGCGGAGGTCCAGCCGGGCCGCTTCGTGCGCGTACACCCGGGCCCAGACCCCGACGAGCTGCTTGAGCAGGAGCGGCGAAAAGGCCGGCGTGAGCCGGAAGCGCACGTTCTTGGACGCGATATCGGTTTCCACGGTGCCGTCCACCTGCTTCAGGAGTAGGTCCGTGTCCTCGGAGACCACCAGATCCCCGGGGAACATGGACGCGCCCAGGGCCAGACCCCCGAACACCGCCAGACGGTACTGCAGCCGCTTGAACCGGTAGAAGTACAGGCTCGTGACCTCGAGGGTGTCTGCGGTCTTGACCAGCGCGGGTTGGGTGGCGGTCTTGCTCCAGCTCGAGAGCACCTTGAGGGTGCTCAGCCACTTGTGCGCGTGTTGCTTGAAGGCGAGCTGGGCGTCCAACACCAAGCCCAAGGTGACGCTCAACCCGTCGTCGATGCCGGGCACGTGGTAGTTGTAGACCAGGGAGCCGTTCAGGCTGGAGTTCAGCTTCGGAAACCAGCCCGTAGTACGAGGCCGGTGGGCCGGTTTGGCAGCTCCTTCCTTCGGGTTCGGTGCCGGCGGGCCGGCCGCCCAGGCCGGACTCGGTGTCGCGGCCAGCAGCTGGCCGGCCAGCAGCAGGCCGGCCAGCTGCGGACATCGCACCTGAATCCGGGATCTCATGGCTTGTCCCCCGGAATCCAGCTCGCGGTGAAGCTGAGCATGATGTTGTTCACCACCTGCCATTCCGCCAACAGCAGGGGGATGCGGATGGCCGACAGGCTGTAGGTCAGCGAGAGCCAGCTGTTGATCTTGATGCCCACGTTCAGCCGGAGCTCAACGTTGAAAAGGCCCACGCCGGACAACGTGGTGGGCACCATGGTGGCGAAGGGGTACATCAGCTCCGCGAGGAGCTCATAGGAGAGGATCTTGCGCACCGCGGTGCCCCTGAGGCCCACGTGTGCCTCGACTCCGAACTGCTGGAAGTCGCGAAGCTGCACCAGCTCGTACACGTCCTCGGTCTTGACGTCGTCGTCGGCAAGAATTCCTCCACCGGTCCAGGCCTGCAGCGCAGAAGCGCCGACCCGCAGGTGCAGCACCAGGTCGCGGCGTTCCAAGGGCCACAGCACCAGGCCCGCCATCTGCTTGAAGAAGAGCGGCAGGAACGGCCCGGTGAGCCGGTGCGGCGTCTGGGCGGCCAACTCCTGGGTGTGGCTCGCCCCGTCGACCTCGTGAACCTCCAGGGTGGTCGCTTTCTTACGGATCAGGTAACCGGAGAAGAGCTCTGAGGTCACCCGTAGCAGAGCAAATACCCCCAGTCGGTGGAAGGTGGGCAGGCGGAACTGATACAGGGTCTGGAGCTGAAGATAGTCCACCGACTTCACGAACCGTTTGACGGTCGTGGAGAGGGTCTGGAGGTGGTTGACCTGCAGCCGGTTGATCCACTCGTGGTGGCCGCGACGAAAGGTGAGATCCGCGTCCAACGTGATCCCCAGGGAGACGCCCACCCCGTCGACCGTCCCGACCGTGCCGTCGCTGTAGGTGAAGGAGAAGTTGAGGGCGCCGATGATGGCCGGGAACCAGCCGTCGGGAGCTCTTTCTTTTCTCTTGGGTTTGGGCTTTCCAACCACCGGCTTGCCGGGCGCGCGCGCCGGCCGTGGGTTGGATGACACCCGCGCGGTGGGTGAGTTTCGTCCTGTATCGGGAGCCCGCTTGTAGGGAGGTGCTGCGGCGGGGCGTGCCCCCGGAGACCGCGCTGCGGGCCGGTCGCGGCGCTCGGAGGACGATTCCCCGGAAACCGGCGTGGCCCGGGGTCGAGCTTCTGGTTGGGCCTTAGCCGCTGCGACGCTGCCGATGACGACGCCTGCCACGAGGCCGAACCCGATCAGGCGAGCAGTTGCGCGTTCCCGTCTCTTCGCCGGCCGCCTCGAAGGGATCGAGTGCCAGTCGGTCAAGGTTTGCGACTGTGCAAATGAACACACCATGGATATGAGTTGCGTGGTCGGCGATTGGACATCTCGCCGCACTTGCTCAAACGGTGTAGATACCTCACGTGTGCGCTTCACGGCAAATGGTTTGTTGGACCGGCCTGCGACAACCACGTTTTCCCGGCGGTAGCTGCGACTGCTGTGCGGCGGTATCAGAGGCTGCGGCACTTGCCGAGGTCGATGAGCGTCTCGGCCTTGAGGGTGCACTGGATGCGGGCCTGGGAGAATTTGCGCGTCTCGCAGAGCTTGGCGAACTTGGCGGCGTTGAGGGTTTCACCGTGACGCTTGGGGAGGAGGGTCATCATCTTTTCGCCGAGCTGTTGGCAGGTGACCTTGCTCGACTTCGACTTGGCGGCGCCGGACTTGTCCTTGGAGCAGCCGCTTCCCAGGACGAGGGAGGCGAGCAGGGTAGCCATGGTCAGGACGAAGGTGCTGGATTTCATCGGTTCTTCCTCGATTTGGTCGATGCCGAAACCTACCGCAGCGTGCGGGAAAGCACAACCGACACACCTGGGTTGGCCGGTCGGCGCAACGGTTGACAGGTTTGGTGGATCCTCTCTAAACTTGGTGGGTTGCCGATGCGGCGCCTGTCGCGCGGGAGTGGAGCCATGGCTGACGATCACAGCAAGAGTCGGCGGTCCTTTCTGGCCGCGGTGTTGACGCGGACGGCCGGAGGTTGGGTCGCGCTCACGAGCGTTCCGGTGGTGGCCTCGTTCCTTGCGGCGTGCAGAAGGAAGTCGCCGGGTGCCTCCAAGCCGTCGGAGCCCATGGAGCCGCAGCTCACCAAGTACGGCGGACCGCGGGAGCTGCCGCCCGAGCCCATGGAGCGCGTGGTGCCGCCGGCGGATCCCATGGCGGGGGGTGCGAATCCCGTGACCCCGGACCCCATGCCGCCCGAGCCTGCGCGTCCACGTCCATACCCCCGTCCCGTGGCCAAGAAGTACGGTGTCAAACGACCGCCGAAGGATCAGGTGCGAAAGTACGGCATCCCCAAGAAGCCCAAGTACGGTGTGATGCGACCGCTTCGCCCCCTCCGCAAGAAGTACGGCCGACCTCAACGCACGAAGTACGGCGTTCCGGGCGGACTGTTCGACTAGCCCCGGCCTCCCTCCATGGCATCGTTCTCTCGCCGTCCCCGGTTGCGTGATTTCCCCCATCTCGTTGCCCTCCGCCGTGAGGCCGAGGAGCGGCGAGAGCTGTGTGCGGATCCCGATCTGAGCTACCTGTTCTGGGAGGCCACGCTCCGGTGCAACCTGCGGTGCCCGCACTGCGGCTCGAGCTGCGAGCCCTTCGCGCGGGTGGAGGAGCTCACCACGGGTCAGGTGTGCGACATCCTGGATACGATTGCCGAGGACTTCGACGCCCGGCGGATCACGGTCGCCATCACGGGAGGGGAGCCGCTGCTCCGCCCTGACCTGTGCGAGGTGACGGCCCACATGACGGGCCTCGGCATGGAGCCGGGGATGGTGTCCAACGGGACCCTGCTCACGCCCGAGATCGCGAGCCGGCTCTACGAGGCGGGGATGCGCACGGTGTCCATCAGCGTCGACGGCAACGTGCGGACCCACGACGCGATACGAGGCAGCGGAACGTACGAGCGCGCCCTGGCCGGGCTCACTCACGCGCGGGATGCCGGCTTCGAGATCGTCGAGGCGATCACCTGCGTGCGGCCGGCGAATCTGCCGGTGCTCTCGCTCGTGGAGCGTGCGGTCCGGCAGGCAGGGGCGGGCCTGTGGCGCCTGATCACGATCGATCGCATGGGTCGGCTCGCCGACAGCCCGGCGTCGGACATGTGGCTGAACCCGGCGCAGGTGCGGCACCTGCTCGACTTCGTGGAGCAGCGCCGGGCCGCGCTCAAAGGGGCCGGGGACGAGTTCGGGGTGGGGTTCTCCTGCGGTGGTTTTCTCGGCCTGGAGCGGGAGCGCAAGGTCCGCAGCGTGTACAATCAGTGTCACGCCGGGCTCTGCGTGGGCTCGATTCTCTGCGATGGGCAGGTGAGCGCCTGTCCGTCCATGCCGCGATCCTGGGCGCAGGGGTCCGCTCTGGAGACGCGGTTCTCGACGATCTGGTACGAGCGGTTCGAGCGGTACCGAGGTGAGGAGTGGCGGCGCGAGGGGATCTGCAACCACTGCTCCTGGTACGACGTGTGCCTCGGCGGGGGGCTCCACGAGCGGCTCGCCCAGCCGGACGAATTTTGCTGGCTCCAGCGCCAGGAGGACTGAGTGACTCAGCGACACTACGCCATCTGTCCCATCTGCCAGGCGGCCTGCGGGCTCTCCGTGGAGCTGGAGGGGAACCGCGTGACGCGGGTGCGCGGCCATCGCGAAGATCCGCTGAGCCGGGGCTTCGTCTGTCCCAAGGGAATCGCCATCGGGGACCTGCACACGGATCCCGATCGGGTGCGCACCCCGCTGCGGCGGGAAGGGGACCGGTGGGTGGAGGTGAGCTGGGAGGCGGCCCTGGACGAATCGGCAGAGCGCATCGCCGCGCTCCAGCGGCGGTGGGGCCGGGACGCCGCGGGCCTGTACGTGGGCAATCCGACGGCCCACAACCACGCGACCCTGCTGTTTCTGCTCCCCTTCATCGGTGTGCTGGGATCCCGGAACTACTACACCTCCAACTCCCTGGACGCGCTGCCCCGGCTGCTGTCGGCCCAGCTCGTGTTCGGCTCGCCGCTGCTGCTGCCGATCCCTGACATCGATCGTACCGAGCACCTGTTGATCGTCGGCGGAAACCCGGTGGTCTCCGGAGGCAGCGTGATGACCTCTCCGGGCGTTGCCCAACGGCTCAAGGGGATCCGCGCCCGGGGGGGACGGGTGGTGGTGGTGGATCCGCGATACACCGAAACCGCCGCGCTGGCGGACGAGCACCACTTCATCCGCCCGGGCGCCGACGGGCTGTTGCTGGCCGCCCTGGTGGAGGTCCTCTTCGCGGAGTGGCGGGTCGACGTAGGGG
>JBDRSE010000201.1:0-25440 GCA_043825095.1 bacterium | reverse complement strand
GCTGGGATGAAATAACTGCACTGCCTGGAGGATGCGAGGACATAAAGCCAAGTGATTCAGTCATCGGGCTCGCCGCGAAGGCACCTCGGCGGATATGCACCCCCCACCGTGCGCACGTCCGCTGAGGGACCGATGCGGCGGCGGCCAGAGGTGAATCGTTGAGTCTTTCGCCGGCGCCGCCTGGCGCCGCCGCGATAATTTCATCCCAGCACCCCGAGGCCCAGACACAACGAAGTCGCATCATGGCGTTGATGCCTGCCTCCGACCACGACGTGCCCGCCGGCTTGCAGCGCGCCTACCGGACTCGGTAGACGAAAATGCGCACACCCCTGGCCGGCACGGGCGTCAGGCGCGGTCGCGAACGCCCGGGCGTGCCCGCTTTCTTTCCTGGTAAAAAAATAGTCTCCTCCGCAGAATCTGCGGGTGACCGGCGCGCACAAACAGCGGTCGCACGCTTTAAAGGGGCGTCGCCCGCTCCCTGCGCGCCGTGTTTCGGGCTTCCAGGGATCCGGCAAAAACCACCCCAACTGATTTTCACTCACCCCTGATCTTGCAGGTTGCAGCCGTGATTCGCGCAAGAACCGCGTCGACTGATGCTCACTACCCGCGGATCTTGCAGGTTGTCGCCGCGAATCGCGCAAGAACCGGCCCCCGCCCTTCACCTTGACACTCCGGCGGCCTTTCTTCTACGCTGCTCGGATCCTGCGGCGGTGCGGGCCTGCGCAAGTCATGAACGTTGATTTCGACACCTTGGATCGGCTCGTGAAAACCCGGCGCTCGGTCAGGAGCTTCGAAGACCGGGCGGTGCCGGAGGCGCTGCTCGAGCAGGTGCTCGAGGCGGCTCGCTGGGCGCCCTCGGCCGGGAACCGGCAGCAGCTCCGGCTGCTGGTGGTGACGTCCCGTCAGGTGATCGATGACATGGCCGAAGCTGTGGGGCGCGTCGTGCGCGGGTTGCGGGAGGCCGGGCGGCAGGACGTCCAGGACACGCTGGACGCGTACCTGGACAACTTCACCTTCTTTCGGCACGCGCCCTGCTTGATTGTGCCGATCTACCGGGTGGGTCCCGACCTGCTGGCCGCGTCGGCGCCGGGGGCGCAGACGGCGCGGCGCGCGCCGGAGGTGGACACCCTGAGCTCGGCCGCGGCCGCGGTGATGGTGCTGCTGCTGGCGGCCCACGGACTCGGGTTGGGTGGGTGCTGGATGACCGGCCCCCTGGTGGCGGCGGATCGGCTGCGGGACGTTCTGGAGGTGCCCGTGGGTTGGGGCATGGCCGCGGTGGTGCCCCTGGGATTCCCCAAGGACGTGAGTGAGCCGCCAGGGCGGCGGGCGCTGTCCCGGCTGGTGAGGCGGATCTCCTAGCGGGCGGGATGCGGAGCGAAAGGAACGAGCCGTGCGTTACTACATGGTGGACCGGATCGACGAGCTGAAGAAGTTCGAGTACGCCGTGGGCACCAAGTGCATCACGATCACCGACGACGTGTTCGTGGATCACTTCCCGGGGCAGCCGATCTATCCCGGCGCGCTGCTCATCGAGTCCATGGCCCAGCTGGGCGGCGCGCTGCTCGAGCTGTCGCTGCGGGGCACCATGGACTACCTTCCCCGGTGCATCCTGACCACGGTGACCGCGAAGTTCCGGAACGCGGCCAAGCCCGGGGATCAGCTCACCCTGCGGGCGGAGGTGCTCTCCCGCCACGAGGACTCGGCCAAGGTGCGGGTCGAGACCACCTGCGGCGACACCCGGGTGTGCCAGGCCGAGATCCTGTACGTCTACCTGCGCCTCGACGACCCGCGCCTCGAGGCGAGCCGCAGTGAGTACTTAGACATCCTGACCCGCAGCACCACCTTCGTGGAGTAGGAATGACGTCTCCGCGCAGCGTCGTGATCACGGGCATCGGCGCGCATTCCGCGGGTGGAGATTTCGCGGCCGCTGTCGAGGTCGTCCGGACCGGGCGATCGGCGATCGCGGAGCTTCGGGACGGCCCCTTCGACTCCGCGCCCGCGATCCCGGCCGTGACGGCGGGCGCGGTGGAGCTCACACAGTACGTGGAGGACCGCAAGCTCCTGAAGTACATGAACCTGGGATCCAAGCTCGCCGTGCTGGCGGCCGGACGGGCCCTGGGCGACGCCGGGCTGGCGAGCGACGAGGCGTCCCGGCGCGACTGCGCGCTCTTCGTGGGCACCGGGCTCATCTCCTTCGACCTGTCCACCGTGCTCCGCGCCTTGGAGGCTTCTACCACTCCGGCGGGAGCGCTGGACCTCGAGGCCCTGGGCGCGGAGGGGATCCGGCGCTGCCATCCGCTGCTCCCGTTTCAGATGCTGCTCAACACGCCCCTCGGCCTGGTGTCCATCGTGTACTCTCTGCGGGGCGAGAACTTCATCCAGTATCCAGGGCCGCATCAGGCCGGGCTGGGGCTGGAGACGGCGTTCCGGGGCATCCGATCCGGCCGCTTCCCACGGGCGCTGGTGGGCGCCGGAGTGGAGCAGCTCGGGCTGCTGCCCCTGCTCACCATGATCCGGCGGGGGTGGGTCGCGGGCGCTCCCGAGCGCGCGGTACCCTTTTCTCCGGAGCACGACGGGGTCGCCCTGGCCGACGCCGGGGCGTTCCTGGTGCTCGAATCCGCCGAGGCGGCTGCGGGTCGCGGCGCCGCGGTGCGCGGGTCGCTCTCTTCGGTGAACAGCGCCTACGATCCGGGGCCGCCGCAGGGGGAGACGCTGCGCCGGCTCTGGGAGTCGACCTGTGGGGACACGACGCCCGCGCGGATCGTGATCACCGGCTCCCTAAATCGGGACGGGGACGACGCGCTGCGGGCCACGGCCCGGCGGCAGTGGCCAGGGGCAACGCCGGAGCTGGTGAGCTACGACGGCCTGCTCGGCTATGCAGGCGCGGCCTCGCCGACGCTCACCGCCGCCCTCGCCTGCGCCACGGGGGCGTCGGCCGGTCCGGAGGAATTCTCCGGGTCGGTGCTGGTGACCGCCTTGGACCCAGACGGCGGGTCCACGGCGCTGTTGATCGAGCCGAGCCAGGGGGTGGAATCGTGAGACGCGTGGTGGTCACCGGTCTCGGCGCGGTCACGCCCATCGGCACGGGCGTAGAGGCTTTCGCGCAGGCGCTGCTCGAGGCGACGCCCGGGATCGACCAGATCGCGAGCTTCGACGCCCGGTCCTTCCCCACGCGCATCGCCGGCGAGGTGACCGACCTGTCCCTGAACGCAGTCGAGCTGCCCGCCGCTGAAGGGGCGGCGCTCCGCCGAGACCGCAAGTCGCTGTTCGGGCTGGTGGCGGCGCGGGAGGCGCTCAGGCAGGCCTTCGGGGACGGCGCCCCGACCACGTTCTACGCGGCCGAGCGGATCGCCGTGCGGCTCGCCGCGGGCCTCGAGATCTTCCACCTGGAGGACCTCGTCTCCCACGTGGGACGCGGCACGATCGACGTGCCCGCGTTGCGGGCCGCCATGGCGCGCCTGGACGTGGACTCACACCTGCAGATTCCGGCCCACCTCGGCGCCCGGGTGATCGCCCGGGAGGCCGGCGCGCGGGGCTCGGTGGGGATCAACGTGTCCGCCTGCGCCGCCGGGACCCAGGCGGTGGGTGAGGCATGGCACCTGATCCGGGACGGCGTGGCCGACCTGGTGGTCACCGGCGGCTACGACTCCATGGTGAACCCCCTGGCCGTGGCGGGGTTCAGCATGCTGCAGGCCCTGTCCCGGAGTAACGAGCTCGGCCCGGGCGCGTCGCGGCCCTTTGACCGCCGACGGGACGGCTTCGTGCTCGGCGAGGGCGGCGGCGTCTGCGTGCTGGAGAGCTACGAGTCAGCGGTGCGGCGCGGAGCGACGCTGCACGGAGAGATCCTCGGATACGCCTCGAACCTGGACGCCTACCGGGTCACTGATCCACCGCCGGATCAGCGGGGCACCATCGCCGTGATGCGCGCCGCCCTCGCCTCGGCCGGGCTCGGTGCGGCGGACATCGACTACATCAACGCCCACGGCACCGCGACCCTGAAGAACGACCCCTCCGAGACCCGCGCCATCCGGGAGGTCTTCGGGGAGCACGCAGCGCATCTTCCCGTGAGCTCCACCAAGAGCCAGATCGGGCACCTCATCGGCGCCGCGGGCGCGGTGGAGCTGGTGGCGGCCCTGCTCGCGATTCGCCACGACCACGCCTGGGCGACCATCAACCTGCACGACCCGGATCCCGAGTGCGATCTCGACTACGTCCCGCTGACGCCACGCCCCGCCGCGGTCCGTACGGTGCTCTCCAACTCCTTCGGGTTCGGCGGCCAGAACGCGTGTATCATCGTCTCTCGAGTGCGGTGAGCGACCAAGAGGAGGCCGGTAGTCATGAGTGAGGAGCAACCCAGAGTCGGCATCGTCACCGGCGCCTCTCGCGGCATCGGCGCGGCCGTGGCGCGGCGGCTGGCCCGGGACGGCATGAACCTGGTGCTCGGCTATCGGGCCGACGCGGGGGCGGCGGCCACGGTGCAGGCCGCCTGCCGCGCCCTGGGGGTCGAGGCCCTGCTGCAGGCCGGGGACATCGGCGCGGCGCAGACGGCCGAGACCCTGGTGGAGTCGGCCCGCGACGCCTTCGGCCGGGTGGACGTGGTCGTGAACAACGCCGGGGTCGTAGTGGAGAGCCTCCTGGCCACCCTGACCGACGACGAGCTCGCCGCGATGCTCTCGACCAACATCGCGGGCGTGGTGCACCTGAGCCGCGCCGCGCTCCGTCCCATGCTGAGGCAGCGCAGCGGGTGCATCGTCAACGTCTCCTCCGCCCTGGCGACCCGGCCGGGGCGAGGCAACGCGGTCTACGCCGGCACCAAGGGCTTCGTCGAGTCCTTCACCCGGGCGCTGGCGGTGGAGGTGGGGCGAAAGAACGTGCGGGTCAACGCGGTGGCCCCCGGTGTGATCGACACGGCCATGACCGCCGCAGTGCGCAGCCTGGCCGAGGAGACGGTGCTCGAGCGGATCCCCCAGCGGCGGATCGGCACCCCGGAGGAGGTCGCCGCCGCGGTGGCCTTCCTGGCCTCGGACGAGGCCTCCTACGTCAACGGCGCCGTCCTCGGAGTGGATGGTGCTTTTGTGGGTGGGCTGTGACATACTTCACGACCGATCGTTGACCGGAGGACCGATGAGCGAAGAAGTCCTGACCCGCGTGAAGCGCTGCGTGGCAGAGGTGCTCGCCCTCGACGCGGCGAAGATTCAGCCGGCGAGCCGCCTCATGCAGGACCTGGGAGCCGAGTCCCTGGACCTCGTGGAGCTGATGTATCTGCTGGAGAACGAGTTCGAGATTCGCATGACCCGGGAGGACGTGAGCCTCGCCGCCCAGCTCGGGCTCTCCGAGGAGGAGATCCATCAGGACGAGGTGCTCACCCCCCAGGCCCTGAAGCTGCTGCGCGCGCGGTTCCCCGACGCGCAGGAGCTCCTCCACGAGGGAATCACCCGCCGTCACCTCGCCGCCCTGCTCACCGTGAGCGAGGTGGCGCGGTCGGTGGAGAACAAGCTCGCCGTGGCGTGACGGAGGTGACGTGATGCCCTTGCGAGAAGCACGCGAGATGCTCAAGAAGGCGCGCTACGTACGCAGCTTCGTCAGCGGACGCCTCGTGCACACCAACCTGCAGATCACCTATACGTGCAATTTCCGCTGTCAGATCTGCGACTTCTGGCGGGACGACAGTCGAGACAAAGGGGATCTCACCGCCGCCGCCGCGCGCGTCATCGCAGACAAGCTCAACCGCATCGGCCCGCAGATCGTGTCTATCGGCGGCGGCGAGCCGCTGCTGAACCGGGAGGTGGTGGGCATCGTGGAGGCCTTGGCGCGTCACCACTTCCCGGTGATGATCTGCAACGGCTGGTTCATCACACCCGACAAGGCCCGCGCCCTCTGGCAGGCCGGCATGAACGAGATCAGCGTGTCGGTGGACTACGCCGACCCGCTGAAGCACGACCGGCAACGCAGCTGCGACGGGGCCTTTGACCGCGCCGTCGACGCCCTGCGGATCCTGCACGAGAGCCGCACCCAAAGCCACCAGCGGGTGAACATGATCTCGGTGATCATGGACGACAACCTCGACGACGTAGAGCCTCTGATCCGGATCTGCGAGCGCCTCGGCATCACCTACCTGGTCACCCTCTACAGCGACATGCGGGGCAAGAAGGCCAGCCGCGAGGTGCCCGTTGACGTGAGCGCGCGCCTGCTGGGGCTCAAGGAGCGGTACAAGCACTTCGTGGCGCTGCGCGGGTACCTGGCGCGCTTCACCGAAGGCGTACGGGACGGCGGCGTGGGCCCGTGCTCCACGGGCAAGCAGCTCTGCAACATCGACACCGACGGCAATGTGTCGCTGTGCATCGACCGCGTGGACGAATCCGTGGGCAACCTTTTCACCGAATCCATGGAAACCATCGAGCAGCGGCTGCTCGACAAGTACCGCACCAACACCTGCAAGGACTGCTGGACGAGCTGCCGGGGATCCATCGAGTCCATCCTCCACGGCGCGGCCCCCCACCGGAACCTGTTCGACTACTACCAGATGACCAAGCCCATCGGCCTCAGCGCCGTTTTCTCCTGAACCAGGACTTTGACTGCAGGTACGCCTCCTGGATCACCGTCGCGGAGCTCTCCAGCGCGGTGGCGAAGCCGAGGGCGCAGGCAGAGTGGCACTGGGTGCCGCAGTCCGGCTGCGGGCCGAAGCGCCGCTCCCCTTCCCGCCGCAGCCCGTGCAGGTCGTTCGTGTCGAAGAGGTTCCCCGCGTAGTGTCCCAGCTCGAGGCAGGGGTAGAACACCTCCCCGGTGGGGGACACCACGAGCATGGTGAAGGGGCGGCAGCGATACTTCACCAGATCCCGCATCCGCTCCAGGTACTTCACCGTGCCGAAGACCCGGCGGCCCCGCTTCTTCTCGGCGATCAGGAAGTCGAAGAGCCGGATGTACTCCAGGTGCCCATGGAGCGCACTGTTGGCGAAGACACCCTGGAGCTCGGGGCACGCCGCGAACTCGAAGTCGCGCTCGGCCGCGTACTCATACACCCCGTAGAGATCCTCGATGTTGTCCGGTGTCACCACCGACGAGATGGAGATCCCATAGCGTCGCGCGGGCAAGGCGCGCGCGCGCTCCACGTCGCCGAGGATCGACGCCAGGGTGCCGTCACCCACGCCGAACCACGCGTCGGCCTTGGCGTGGTCCAGGGTGTCGAGGCTCACCACGAGAGTGGTCACGCCCCGGGCGATGGCCGGCAGGTAGGGCGCCAGGCCGAAGCCGTTGGTGGTGAAGATCACCTCCTCGAACCGGAGCGACGGCAGCGCCTCGAGCACGGCGGTGACGTCCGGGTGCTCCAGGGGCTCCCCGCCGGTGATCACCACGTGGTCGCAGTGGCGGCGGATCCGCCCGAGCAGCCGCACCACCTCGGGGCCCGGCAGGATGTCCCGGGGCAACGCATAGTAGGGCCGCCCGGCGCCGTCGCTGCAGTAGGGGCAGCGGAAGCTGCAGGCGTAGTTGAGGTAGTACACCGACAGCATCGGATACCACCTGGTCTTCCGATCGATGGTCTTGTGGTAGAGGAATTTGGTGGCGGCGTTCACAGGTGATCCCCGCGCTGGTGAGTTACGGCGTGTGGCTGCCGAGCTGATGGTCGTCGGTGTTGGGCAGCGCGGTCCACTCCGCCGGGTTCCAGCTCGGGCCCGTGACCCCGTTCACCACCCCGGCGTTGCGCACAAAGGTCGTGTCCTGGCCGAAGACGGCCGCATCGCCGATCACCCCCACGATGTCGACCCGGGCGCTAGTGGTAGAGTTCGCCAGCACGACCGCGTCGTTGCCGTTGAAGAAGGAGGCCCCGAACACCTCGTCCGGCCCGGGCGTCGTCCACAATGTGTGCGCGTCGTCGGCGATGACGTACACCTGCCCGGGCTGCAATACAGTCGAAGCAAGCGTCAGCGTCGAAGAACTAGTGACAGAGCCGTTGAAATAGAAGTCAATCTGGTACTCCCCGAGATTCGCTGCGCTACTGCTGGGATTGTAAAGCTCAATGTATTTGTTGAAGCTCGATCCCTCCACGTACTCGGAGATCATCAACGTGCCGCTACCCGGCGTAACGCAAGCACCGCCTAAACAAGCCAAACTCGAGAGGCTGCAATCTTCCGTCGCTGGAGGATAATCGCAAGAAGGCGTGCCCCCACTGTCAGTGCAACTACCCGGACTGACGTACGTGTAGGCAGTGTTACCCTGACAACTGTCAACCGGGGGATTCGTGCACGGATTTGGGTTACACGGTGAAGGGTCTACACAGAGCCCATTTTCACAAACCTGGCTGTTCGCAGTGCAATCCACCTGATTCGCAGAGTACGTGCAGTCAGCTGTTCCACCAACGTCCGCGCAGACACCCAGCGCCGGGTGTTGGTTTGCTGTCTGGCCGATACAGGTGTCTTGAGGGGGTGTGGTACACGGATTCGGCGAACAAGGATCTGCGGAGACGCACGCGCCCAGCTCGCACACCTCACCGGCCAGAGTGCAGTCCACCCGGCCGGCCTCGGGGTAGGAGCAGTCCACCGTGGCCCCGCTGGCCTCACAGAGGCCCACGGCCTCGTAGCTCACCCGGACGTTGCCGTCGCAGCCGTCGAGGGTGGGGTTGGTGCAGGGATTCGGATCGCAGGGGTCGGCCTGGCACTGGCCCCCGGCGCAGAAAAGCCCAGCCTCGTTGCAGTCGGTTTGGGCGGGCTCGTAGGTGCACTCCGCCAGGTCACCGACGGCGTGACAGGCGCCGGACGCGGGATAGATCAGCGCCACCGACCCCTGGCAGCTGTCCCCGGGGGGGGGTGACGCAGGGGTTTGGATCACAGGGGTCATCGCCCGTGGCGCAGCTCCAGGCGAGGCCGCCCAGAAGTCCGGCCACAACCATCAGATGCACTCTCGAAACAGTCTTCATCGGTCATTCTCCAGCGCCACATCCTTACGCATCCCGCGCCGGAAGGCCAGCGCCGCTTCGGCCACGAGGGCGAGGGCGAGCAGGAGCAGGATCCCCGCCACGATCCGGATCACGGGCGCCGCCTTGGCGCCGAAAACCATCTGCGCGAGGCTCCAAATGGTCACCGTGACCATGAAGGCGCAGGGCAGGATCACGAACCAGGCCCGCCGCCCCCGGCTGCGCAGCCACAGGATCACCACGAGCATGGCCAGCCCCCCGAGGAGCTGGTTGGTGGCGCCGAACACCGGCCAGATCACCTTCCAGGGCACGATCGGTCGGCCCTGTGCGTCCTGGAACGGGACGAGCACGAACACCGCCGGGATGCCGACCGTCACGGCGGTGGCCAGATAGCGCGCCGTCCAACCCTGCATGCGGGTCAGCTCCTCGAACACGTACCGCCCGAGCCGGGTGCAGGTGTCCAGCGTGGTCAACAGGAACGTGGATACGGCGAGCAGCCCAAACGCCGCGCCGAGCTTGGGATCGATCCCGAGCGCACCGAGGAACCGTCCCATCCCGTTGGCAAAGACCACGGTGGGAGACACCTTGCCGCTGCCGCTGCCCACCACCACGATGGCCGTGAGCGCCACCAGGGCCAGCACCCCCTCCAGCAGCATGCCGCCAAAGGCGATGGGCCGGGCGTGGCGCTCGCGATCGAGCTGCTTGGCCGTCGTGCCCGACGCCACCAGGGTGTGGAAGCCGGAGCTGGCGCCGCATGCCACGGTGATGAACAGCACCGGGATGAGGCTGCCCACGGCGGGATGGTTGAACCCGGTGAAGGCGTCTACGCGCGCCGCGCCCAGGTCGCCGGTGATCGCTCCCACGACGATCCCCACCAGCCCCCCGGCCAGGCACCCGAAGAGCAGATAGGACGACAGGTAGTCCCGGGGCTGCAGGAGCAGCCAGACCGGCAGGACGGACGCCACGAAGCAGTAGCCGATCAGCACGAGATCCCAGAAGGTCCCGGCGTCCCCCACCGCCGTTCGCCCCACCACGAGGGGCAGCTCCTGCCCACCCCAGATGCCGAGGAAGACCAGGGGCACGAAGATGAGGCTCCCGAGCCAGAGCGACATGCCGCAGCGCAGCACGAGGAGCCCGAAGGCTGCTGCGAGCACGATGTACAGCACCGAGGAGGACGCCACCCCGCCGGACGCGACAAAGGTGCGCGACGTGAGGTCGAGAAACACCACGGTCACGTACAGCAGCGTCAGGTAGATGAAGATCAACAGCAGATGGAACCCAAGGGGGCTCAGGAACTGCCGGGAGATCTCGCCGATGGAACGAGCCTGATGACGAAGCGAGGCGACCAGGGCCGAGAAGTCCTGCACGCCACCGATGAGCACGGCCCCGAGCACGATCCACAGCGCCACCGGCAGCCAGCCGAACAGCGCGGCCGCGAAAATGGGGCCGGCGATGGGTCCCGCCCCGGCGATGGACGAGAAGTGGTGTCCAAAGAGCACCGGCGCCCGCGCCGGCGAGTAGTCGTACTTCGCATCCGCCGCGGCGTCCGGATCCTCGGTCACGACGTGCGCGGGAGTCGGTCGGCTGTCGTCCACTCCCAGCCAGCGCTCCACCAGGCCCCCGTACAGGAAATATCCCAAGGCCAAGAGCGCAATTCCGGTGACGAAAAGCAGAGCGATCATCAGAGTATTGTACCGCAGACGACAAAAACCGCGAGGGTAGCCGTTCACGTGGTAGACGGCACAGCTCCCCCGCGCGCAGCGCGGGCTACCCCTTGAGGGGACGACAGGGGTGTCTTGAGCTGCGGAGCGGCGGATTTGTCGCTCTGCGGCACCGAGCAAAGGGGCGTACCTTCCGGAGGTCGATCCGCCACTTCTTGGCTCAGTTCGCCTCCTCCGCCCCCTCCGGGGTACCCTCGCTGCGCTCTGGGTGCCGCAAATAGCACCGCCCCGTGAACACATACCCGCGAGGTATTGCCCGCGGCGTGCCGACTTGATAGTCTCAGGTGTTCCTACCCGCTGGACAAGGCGGGCTGACAAAGAAAACAGCGGCGTACTTAGCTCCGTGAAAACCTGGGAAGTCATCATTCCGCCCGCCGGCGGCGGCACCCTTCAGACCTTGATCATCGAGGCCCAGACCTGGATGCTGGCCCTCAGCGAAGGGTTGCGGCAGCTCTCTGATCCGGCGCACCTCTCCAGCCTGGCGTGCAACATCCTGCACCCCGGCTCCCTCGAGATCGTCGACTCCAAGAGTGGGCGGACGATCACCATTCGGGAGCTCTCACCAGAGGCGCTGGAGGCCCAGCTCACTGCCCGGGCGGCGGCACAGCAGTCGCCCTACGCACCGGTCACACCGGACCCCGCCGCTCCGCCGGTGGACGCGCCGCCCTCCGTGCCCCCGCCGGATCCAACTGTCGCAGGCGACAAGACCGGAGCGACCGCGGTCGGACTGCCGGCCCTGGGGGGCCAGGCCGCCTCGCCGACAGACGGCAAGATCCGCCGGCGACAGACACGGGAGCTGACCGCCACGGCCTCGGCCATCGTGGGCAGTGATCACGCCGGCTACGCGGCACCTCCTTCGGCCACTCCACCCCAGGCCCCGCCCCCGACCCTGGAGGCCCCGAGCAAGCTGACCGAGGAGTCGGTGCGGTCCTCCGGGGAGTTCGTCGGCATCACCACCGGCAGCCGCCGGAAGATCACCGAGCCCGCGATCATCATCGACGACGTCCTACAGGCAGAGATCGAGCAGCTGGAAACCCTGCGCAAGGCCCGGGAGGCGGCCATGACCCCGCCGGCCATGCGCCCCATTCCACACAAAGTGTTCAAGGTCATCGCAGAGGCACCCGAGGGGCCGCGCAACGAGACGGTTCGCCGCCGCTACGTGTCGGTGTGGCCCAATCCCCCGCGGGAGGCCCTCGAGGAGGTGCTGCAGATCCAGTTCTCCCAGGTGCTGAGCGAGCTGGAGGCCACGGCGAGCGCCCGCCGCATCCTGATCGCGGCCTTTGACCACGCCTTCGAGAGGATTCCCCTGCGGCCTCCGCTGGGGATCTGCACCTGGGCCACCTCGAACGAGCAGATTCCGCCGGCGTCCTTTGTCTACGACGACGCGGCGGCCGCGCTCTGGAGCCCCCCGAGCCCGTCCACCGGCAGCGGAAAATCGCCCATGATGGTGCCCGCGCTGGATCCCTCCACCGCCGCGGCTCCCGGGGTCGGTGCTCTACCCCGGTCGCAGGCCGACACCGAGGTCGTGACGCCGCTCGCCCCGCCCGTGGCTCCGGCCCCGCCCGCGGCCTCACCACCGCCCGCGGCGGCGCCCCCGCCCACGGCGCCCCCGCCGACCTCGCCTCCACCGGCTGCGCACTACACCGAGGCGCCCGCGCCCGTGCACTATCCGGCCGAGCTGCAGCACAGCGTGTACGAATCGCACTTCCCGGCGCCGACTCCGGAGCCGCCCTCGGGCACGCTGGACCCCTTCTACCGACAAGAGCCCGCCGGCGCCCCGGTCGCTCCGGTCGCCCCGGTCGCTCCGGCCGCCCTGGAGACAGCGCCAGGCAATCTGCTGAACGCGGCCTTCGGACGCCTCCAGGCGCTCTTCTACGTCACCGACCGTCAGCAGGCCTTTGCCTATTGCATCGACACCGCGCTCTACCTCGTGCCCTCTGCCGCTGGCGTGATCCTGCTGTACGACTACTCGGCCCGGGATCTGTTCAGCACGGTCATTCGCGGGCCGGGGGGGCACCAGCCGGCCCCCTACCGCGTCGCCGTGGCCGACGGCCTGGCAGGTTTCTGCGCCACCCAGGGGCTGCCCCTGTCACTGACCCACGTGGACCAGGACATGCGCCTTCAATCCGCGCTCTCCCAGCTCCTCGGGCTGCCGGGGGAGTCCATCGCCGGCGTGCCCATTCAGTATCAGGGCCGGCTCTACGGTGTCCTGGAGCTGCTCAACCGCCAGGCCGGGGGGGGCTACACCACCGAAGAGGTGAACGCGCTGGCCTACATCGGCCGGCAGCTCGCCGAACGACTGTCAACGACGCTGTCCCAGCCGCTCCCCATCGTGCATCCGGACGGGACCCCCGCCACGCATTAAACAGCGTGGCCACTGTGACGCTGTTTGACTCAGTGTCCATGAGACCCTGTTTGACTCTGTGTCCAGGAGACCCTGGCTAGTCGTCCGTGATTACCAGGCGGGGATGGTCGGGATGCCGGCCGGGTCGGTGTCCATGGTGCCCAGGAAGGTCGTGTAGATCATCACCCCGTCGGGATTGTTGATCAGCACGAAGTGGCCGTCGTAGGTGCCGTCGGTGTCGAGCTGGACCGCACCCTCGGTGAGGAGTCCACCCCAGCGGTTCCCGACCACCGGCGGGTCCAGCTCCCCGACGTACGAGATGGGATCCAGCACCGGGGTGATCAGGTGCGCGCCCGCGGAGCGAATCAGCGCCCGCCCGGTGGCGTTGGGTGAGTAGGTGTCGCCGATCCCGTAGGAGATCAGGGTGTGGCGGGCCTCGGCGCCCACCACCGGGTTCAGGAAGTGCTGGGCCATGTAGTTGATGGCGTCCACCGGCTCGAAGTAGAGCTGGATCAGGTTCAGCACGGGGTGCGTGTAGCCCAGCTCGCCGTCGGCCAGGATGAACTGCGTGGCGCCGGTGATGTCCACCGGGCTCGTCTTGTTGAGCAGCGACTCGATGAGGAGCGCCCCGCCCCCGGAGTAGACCACGCCCCGGATCGCCGGCTCGAAGGGGATCGCCAGCGGCCCACTGATCACGCCCTGGGAGTGGCCGAAGAAGTAGATCCGGGTGGGGTCGAGCCGCACCTCCCCGACCCCGTTGACCTGCTCCACGAAGCTCTCCACCACCCGCACGAGCCCGAAGAGGTCCGCCGCGCCCTGCATGGGGTTGTACTTCGCCGCGTGGGGATTGAGGACGTTGAAGAACAGCTGGTTGGGGTGGACCGCGCTGCCCTCCCGTCGAGCGCCGTGCACCACCTGGTCGATGCCGATCACCGCCATCTGCGTGGTGACCCCGCCGCCGAGGTCGATGTCGGCGAGGTTCACCGCGACGCCATTGTTGATGTGGCTGCGGAAGGAGCCTCCCGTGCCGTGCAGGTAGATCACCACCGGCCAGCCGCCCGCCGGCATGACCGCGTTCTTGGGCACCGAGAGGCCGAAGCACACGTCCTGCTCCCCCTGCGGGATCGGCGAGCCGTCCCCGGTGAACTCGATGAGGCCCCCTTCGGTCTCGTAGGGCGCCTGGCCCGTCTGGAAGATCGGTGTGGTGTACCGGCCGTGGATCTCGTGGATGTCCGGGTCCTCGCCCATGCAGCCCCGCAGGTGCTCGACGCCGGTCAGTCCGTCGTCGCAGGGCGACACCGCTTGAGCGTCGCAGAGCGTCACGTCGGCCAGCGCGGTGGCGGGCATGGTCGGATCAGCGCGGATCACCTGCCGGAAGGCCGGCAGGTGCCGGTCGGGATCCATGGTGGTGAACACCGCGGCCACCGCCACCTCGGACGCGGCGATCTGCGACTCCGGGGGCAGCGTCGTGTCGGCGAGGAAATCGCGGAGGGGGGCGTACTTCAGCCAGGCCGCCTGCATGTCGGCGTCCGCCGGCGCGGTGTCCGCTAGCAGGGCCTCGAAGTCGTCATCTCGGGCAAGGGGCTCGCTGGCGTCGGCGCTCACGATGGAATCGAGCAGGATCACGGCGTAGGTGGTGCCGTGGGCCAGCGGATAGCCCTGCATGGGGTGCACGGCCAGCCAGTTGTAGCAGATGTACTTGGTCTGCCCGGTGGACGCCGAGAAGGCGATCCCCGAGTGCCGATTTCCGTACCCCGGCGAGCCGGGGTCGATGTTGACGAACCGGATGTTCGGATCGTCCCCGGACAGGGCGAGCGAGCCGAAATCCACCGCCGCGCTGAAGCGGAAGTAGCTCGTGGTGTTGAGGCCGAAGCCGTCCATCTCGTCCTCGATGGCCGCGATGTACTTCGTGACAACCTCCCCGGGCACCAGCGTCCCCGGATCGGCATGGCCCGACAGATCCACGCGGCCGCCCTTGACCCGAATGTCGTTGGGGAACGGGAGTCGGTAGAACTCGATGGTGCCCGCGACCTCTCCCCGGGGCACCTCGAAGTAGGAGCGGAAGGAGCCCGTGTCAGTGGTCGGTTCCTGGCAGTTGAGCCCGTTGTACAGCGGGATCGCCTCGCACACCTCTGCGAAGCACGTGAGCCCGGGGCTGCACTGCGCCGCCTCGGTGCACTCCGTGCCGACCTCGCCCCGCGCCGTGCACGTGCCGTCCGTGTCGCAGAAGTACGTCGCCCGGCACTGCTCGTGGCCCTCGCAGGCGTCGCCGGAGCCACCGAGCCGATGGCAGATCTCGTCCGTTCCGCAGAAGAGCCCGAACTCGCAATCCGTGGTTTCAATACAGGAGTCACCATCCCCACCCGTACCGGGATCCCCTTCGTTGGCGCACCGCCCCTCCCCCGTGCAGATGAGTGGAATCGAACAGTCCTCGGATCCGTGACAGACCTCTCCCAGAATCCGGTCTCCGGGAGCGGTGCAAAAAGCGCCGGCCCCGCAGACCCACTCGATTCGGCAGTCAGCCGTGGACTCGCACTCGTCGTTGCGGTCACCGGTGCCCGGATACTCTCCCTCGTGCTGACAGGTTCCGTCGTGGGCACACACCAGCGGGGGGACGCACTCGTAGGTCCCCACGCAGGACTCCCCGAGCTGCTGATAGTTCGCCCCGACCTCCTCGCAGCCACACAGCGCGACCGCGGCAACCATCGCAAACCCGGACCTCCAAAAATAACGTACGTGCATGATCCTTCCTCCTACAGCTCCCCGACGGCCCCCCACTCCCTGGGGTACGCCAGCGTCAGAGGCGAGCCTGACCCATGATAGCACGGGCCAAAGCACGGCCCAAAGCGGTGATCAGCGAGGCCGGCTCTCGGACCCGTTTTCTGCATCGGCGACGAGCGCGGGGAGGGGGGACTACAGCAGGCCCTTGGTCCAGCCGCCGTCTACCACCAGGGTCATGCCGTTGATGTATCCGGCGGCCGGGGAGCCGAGGAAGACCACCGCCTCGGCCACCTCCCGGGGCCTGCCCAGGCGTCCCGCGGGGATGGACTGCTCCCACCCCGCCAGGACCTCGTCGGCGGGGCAGCCCCGGGACGCGGCGAGGGTGTCGGCCAGGGACTGCAGCCGCCCGGTGAGCGTGTAGCCGGGCGCCACGCAGTTGAAGGTGACCCCGTCCGCCGCCGCCTCTGACACCAGGGTCTTGCCCAAGGCTGTAACCCCGGCCCGCAGGCTGTTGGAGAGCACCATGCGCTCCAGGGGCTGCTTGACCGTGAGGGACGTGATGAACACCACGCGCCCGAGCTTCCGCTCCCGCATTCCAGGCAGCACGGCGCGGCAGAGCCGCACGGCTGACATCAAGGTCAGCTCGAAGGCCTGGCGCCACTGCTCGTCGCTCACCTGGTCGAAGGGCAACGAGGGCGGCCCCCCGGCGTTGACCACCAGCACGTCCGGCGGTCCGAGCCTTGCGTCCGCTCCCTCCACGAAGGTGTCCACCCCCTCGGCGGTGGACACGTCGGCCCGCAGGGCAACGACCCGCCCCGAACTCTCCCCGGCTGCTTTCCCCGCGGCGCCGCCAGAGGCTTCCTCCAAGGCCTCCGCCGCGGCGCTCACGCCGTCCGCGCTCCGGCCGCAGAGCGCCACCCGGGCCCCCTCGGCCAGGTATGCCTCTGCGCACGCGAATCCGATGCCCCTCGTGCCCGCCGCAATCCAGACGGTCTTGCCCCGTAAGCCCAGGTCCATGGTCGTCTCCTGCCCGCGCTACTTCTTGTCGCCGCTCTTGTCGCCGCTCTTGTCGCCGCGCTTGTCGCCGCGCTCCTCGATCATCTTGATCGTCTTCTGCCGCATCCGCTCCTTGTAGGCCTCGTCGAGGCGCTTGACTGCCTCGGGCGGCGCCAGCTTGCGGGAGTACCGCAGAAACGGAACCTCGTGATCTATCTTGTGGCGCACGCGCACGATCGTGCCGGGAAAGACCTCGTCGGCGTAGCGGCTGAGCCAGCCGTCCGGCACCTGGGGCACTGTCCAGTCGTACAGCCACTTGGCGTCCTTGGGCGCCAGGTTGACGCACCCGTGGCTCCGCCGGTTGCCCCACTCCGAGTGCCAGTACGCGCCGTGCAGCGCCTGGCCCAGATAGAAGAACTGCGCCCAGGGCACGTCGTCCACGCGGTACCGCTCCGAGCCGGCCATGGAGGACGTCATGTCGGTCTGCGCTTTCTTCCACCACATTCGAAAGATGCCGTACTTGGTGGGGTGGCGCTTATCCCCTGAGGAGATCATGGTGACGTACACCGGCTCGGTCCCTTCGTAGGCCACCAGGGACTGGTGCTCCACGACGATCTCGATCCACTTCTCACACTTTTTCAGCCCCGGCGGCAGCTTCGGGGTGGGCCAGGCCGAGATCACCCGCCGCGCCCGGATCCAGCGCCCGTCGCCGATGCGATAGAACTTGGTGCGCAGCTTTTTTTTCGGCTCCTGGATCCGGCGCGTCTCGAGGATCTCATGGACCGTGTGGTGAGCGACCCGGTCGATCTCCTTGCCCCCGGGCGAATCCAGCACGGCGGCCCCCTTGCTCTTCGCCCGCACGATGGCCACCGGCAGGTCGAAGCCCGAGGCCCGCAGGTCCCCCCCCTGGAACGCGCTCGGGTTGTGCCGCAGCAGCCGGTTGGACGGAATCAGGTAGTTCTTGGAGTTCTGCCAGAACGGCTGCCCCTTGATGCTGAGAGATTTTTTCCAGCGCACGATGAAGCCCGGGTCGATCTTGCCTGCGGGTTTGTCGGCCTCGGCCGCCGCCCGGTTGGGATAGAGCTTCGCCCCGCCCTTCCGCACCCAGGCATACCGCCCGGGGAGGAACTGGCCCTGCTTCAGGATGGGCTGCCGCCGCATCAGCACCCCCCGCCGATCCGGCGTCAGATAATCACCACACGCCCACCCCCGCGGATGAACCCGCATCCAGTACGACCGGCACCCGTCCCGCCCCGTCACGAACGCCCGCAGGGGCAGCCGCGAGTGACGCTTGATCTCCCCCTCCGCCTCCGCCTGGGTGGACGGCTTCCTCCGCACCACCAGCTTCCGCATCACCTTCAGCGTCCGCGCCGACCGCGGCAGCCGCTCCTTCACGTTCGGCAGATCCCCCGGCTCGGGCACCACCTGCTCCCCCTTCGGCGCAAAGCACTCCCGCGCCTTCCGCCGGCTCTTCCGCGGCTTCTCCCGGCCGCGTCCCCCCGCCAGCGCCGCGTTGTCGTTCGTCAGTTTCCCCGCACCCCCGCCCGCCTGATTCTGCTTCGTCTCCGCCCCGCGCTTACACCCGGATCCCAACGGCAACACCAACGCCAGCACCAACGCCAGAGCGACCACCAACTTCATCGACAGCAATCTGTTCATAGAAACGGAAGTATAGGCGATTCGCCCCAAGATTCCAGTTTGGGATGTAAGAGGCAAAAGCATCCGAATGTCAGGACCTTCCTCACTACGGTACGCCGGCAACACACCCGGCGCTTCCCCCGTTTAACCTGCCGGAGCAAATCCGTCGGATCGATCTTCGGGAGGGGCCCCTTTGCTCGGTGCCGTTACCAGAGCGACAGATCCGCCGCTACGCGGCTCAAGTCACCCCTCCCGTCCCCTCAAGGGGTAGCCCGCGCTGCGCGCGGGGGCGCTGTGCCGTCTACCACGTGAGGGGTTACATTCCCCGAATAACCTGCCGGCGGAGCGGATCCGTCGGATCGTGACAGCGATGTCATGGTTTCGGTCCGAGCCGGCGATCGCGATTTGCGGTCTGAAGGGTGATCCAGGCTAATTCTAGTGGTTTTGTCCTATTAAATCAGGTTGTTTGCGGCTTGTGTCCGGGTTGGCAAGAGGGTTGCAGTGTAGGGCTTCCGAATGCGGACGGAGCCGAAAGGAGGCCCACCATGAAGACTCTCATCGCCCTCTCAGTGACGGTCATCGCGCTGTCGGGCTCCCCGGTTGCTTACGGTCAGGCGTCTCCTTCGGTACCGACCTACGAGCACATCGATCTGCCTTCCAGGGCGCCCCAGAAGCAGACTGAGCGGTCCTCCTCGGTGACGGTGACCCGCTCCAAGGGCTGCGTGACGGTGCAGGTCTGCCCGGGTGTGGCTCCGGCGCCGGTTCCGGCCCCGCCGGCGGCGACGCCCGCTCCGGCGCCCCCGCCTCCTCCGGCCGCGCCCGCGCCCTCGGCCGCGCCGCCGCCGCCGCCCTCTGCCGCCTATGGTCCGTACGTGTACCGGCATCCCTACGGGGCCCCGGCAATGTGTGCGCAGCCCGTAGCGAAGCCGACGACGCCGCCCCCGGTGCTGGACCCGGCCCGGACCCGGCTGTCGGTGTCGAACACGGCCGAGGTGCTCGGCCACGGCGATTGGGAGATCGCCGCGCGAGAGCTCGGGGGGCTGTTCGAGGTGAGCGTGGGCCTGGGCGGCCGGTTCCAGATCGGCGTGAAGATGACCCCCATCTTCTGGGCGATTCCGGGGGTTGGGTTCAAGCACAGTCTCTGGGCCGCAGAGGTCCGGGCCCAGGTGGTGAAGACCAGCCTGTTCAAGCTCACCGGAGACTTCACCTACTTCCACGTAATGGGCATGCACGGGATCAAGACCGGCGCCTCCATGAAGATCGGGAACGACAAGCTGGCGTTCCATGCCGGCTTGGGCATGGCCATGCTCTTCGTCGACGCCGAGGCTGCCGACACCTGCGGCGGGCCGGTGGCGTACGATTCGAGCTCCGACTGTGGCGGCGGCTCGGAGCCGGTGAAGCCCTTCACGATGATGACGGCGAACGCCGGCTTCGAGGCACGCTTCTGGAAGTACGGCAAGTTCGTCGTGGACGCCTTCGTGGCCACGTCTGGCAGGGGCGACACCGAGATGCTGCTCTGGGCGGTGGTCCCGGGCGTGCGCTTTCACAACACGGTCTTCGCCGCGGACCTGGCGCTGGGCGTGCTCGGCATCGGCGACCTGAAGGTCCCCTTCCCGGTGGTCAACTTCTCCTGGCGCTTTTAGGCACTCGGGCTTCTCCCCTCCTTTCCCCGACCCTCCAACCCCTCTTTTCCCACATGGACTTGACGGCAGGGATGCCGTATCTTAGGTGGGTTCAACCTGGAGGAACACAATGAGGATAACTACTGTTTGCGCCATGATTCTAGCTGTTTACGCGGTCGGCTGCAGCTCGGACCCGCTCAGCCATCTGGTGGACGCGAAGAACATCGAGGCCCTACCGGCCGACAAGATGACCGAGGCCAACAAGTTCAAGTCGGACTTTGAAACCGCCAAGGGGGCGCTGGACGTGGCCAAGCTGAAGCTGAAGTACTACGAGCTGGAGCTGGAGGCGGGGCGCCGCTACTCCACGGCGGCCGAGTATCAGGTCCAGGCGACCCGGGAAAAGATCGCGCTGCAAAACAAGGGCGTGAAGATGGACGTCCCGGCCGGAGCCCTGGAAAAGGCAGTCAATGAGGCCGCGCTGGCCAAGAAGAACCTGGAGTACCGCCAGCTGCTCTTCGAGCTGCACTCAAAAAGGGTCAAGCACCTGATGCTCAACTATCACCTGCAGCGGGCCAACTACTATGAGAAGGTGGTCAACGTGATCCACGCCCAGGGGGACTCGAAGCTGGCCGAGAAGTACAAGAAGAGCGAGTTCATCAAGCAGGCGGCGGAGCAGAAGATCAAGGTGGCCGAGGCCATGTCCGAGGTGGAAAAGGGGCTGACTTCCATCAAGACCCTCGAGGCGGAGATCAAGCCGGAGTGGGCGCCCAGCATGTCGTGCAAGCCGGCCGCCCCCACGCCCACCAGCACGGGCACGGGCACGGGCACGGGCACGGGCACGGGTACGGGCACGGGCGGCAAGCCGTAGGGCTAGTAGAAGGAACGCCAACGCGTCCTGCGGCCCGTCAGGCGGTCCGTCCGTCACGCAGTCCTGCGGTCCATCACGCGGTCCTGCGGCCTGCCATGCGGCCCGGCGCCGGACCCACACCGACCCACGGATCCCTTTCAGACCCACGAGGAAACAGATGCAAAGAATCAGCTCTCTGCTCCCGCTGCTATTCGCCGGGGCCTTCGCGCTCACGGCCTGCAAGAAGAAGGCCGACGATCCGCCCGTGGTCACGTCGTCCGAGTCGGGGGGCACCTCGACCGGCGCCCCGTCCGGCAAGAACCCCAAGGTGACGCTCAAGACGTCCGTGGGCAACATCCACCTCGAGCTCTTCGCCGATAAAGCCCCCGTCACGGTGAAGAACTTCCTACAGTACGTGGACGACAAGTTCTACGACGGCACGATCTTCCACCGGGTGATGTCGGACTTCATGATCCAGGGGGGCGGCTTCACCCCGGACCTGCAAAAGAAGCCGACCCGCGCTCCCATCAAGAACGAGGCCGACAACGGGCTCGGCAACAGCCGGGGGACCGTCGCCATGGCGCGCACCCGGATGGTGGATTCGGCAACGGCGCAGTTCTTCGTCAACGTGGTGGAAAACCAGCGGCTGGATCACGCCGGGCCGGGTCCAGGCTTTGGGTACTGCGTGTTCGGCCGCGTGATCAAAGGCATGGACGTGGTGGACAAGATCCGGAACACCCCGGTGGAGAGGCGCTCCATGCAGTTCACCCACCTGCCGTCCACCACGGTGGTCATCCTGCAGGCGCGCCGGCTGAAGTGAAACTTGGACATGGCCGCTCGGCTCGGGAACCTTTGGGCATTGGCGTTGTCTCGAAAATAGCCCATAACTCAGGAGGTCCCGATGCAACGCATCTTCAGATACACCGCTGCCCTGCTGTCGACGCTCGGTGTCGTCGCCCTGGCCGGATGCCCCAAGCCCGGCGCGTCCACGGCCCGCCCGCGCGCCCATGCCACCCAACGGCTCACCATGGAGCCGATCATGATCGTGGCCGAGCGCTCGGGGGTCGGCTACCGCTCGGAGGCGTTCTCCGCGGACGAGCTGTTCGGCAAGGCGCTGGCCGCGCAGCGCAAGGGGCGGTGCGCCGAAGCCACGGCGACGTACCGCAAGCTGCTGAAATACTTCGGTCGCTCGCCCTATGGGCCGCCGTCCCACTACAACGCGGCCCTGTGCTTCCAGGTGCTCAAGCGCTGGCGCGACGCGGCTCGGCATTTCGAGACGGCCAGCCGCGGGGTCAAAAAATCGGAGGAGGTCGTTCAGGCCCTCGGCGCGGCGGGAGTGAACTACGCAGAGGCGGGGAGCTGGTCCGATTCCCAGCGCTGCTTCGAGGCCCTGCTCGGCCGTACAGACCTGTCCACCCATCAGCGCATCGAGGCCCTCGCCCGGCACGGGCTCGCGTGGCTGAAGTCGCAGAACTTCTCCAAGGCGAGCAAGTCCTTTGATGCGGCCCTGGCGCTCTATCGCAAGACCCGCACCGCCGAGCGACTGCCGACCACCTTCTACGTCGCCATGGCCGTCTACCACAAGGCGATGATCTACCACGAGCTCTTCAAGGCCACGCCCCTGCGACTCCCGGAGGAGCAGATGAGCCAGGACGTCGAGGCCATGGCCACGTGGATGTACAAGGCCCAGCGCGGCTACTGGGACGTGGTGCAGTACAAGAACCACTTCTGGGCCATGGCGGCGGTGTACCAGGTCGGGACCCTGTACTGGGAGTTCCGGAAGGCGTTGATCGCGGCGCCCGTTCCCCACTTCGTCCACGTGCGCTACTTCGACAAGGTCCTCAAGCGGTACGAGACAATCAACGCCGCCGAGCAGCGGGCCGCCTACTTCCAGAAGCTCCGGGCCAAGACGCGCATCCTGCTGCGTCACGCGATCACCGTCTATCAGAAGGCCATCGTCACGGCCGAGCGGATCGGCGCCAAGAACAAGTGGGTCAAACGGCTGCACTCCGCCCTGGCGACCGTCAAGAGGCGCTACGCCAAGGAACCGACCGAGGGCGACGAACCGGCAACCGGAGCCCCCGTCCGTCCCAAGCGCTCCCCCCTCGTCCCCCGATCCCTCGACCCCGCGAAATATCGCCCCGCCGCGGTGGAGCTGTAGCGCCCTCGAATCAGCGTAACCGTTCACGTGGAAGACGGCACAGCGAGCGCCCCCTCCGGGGGAACCTCGCTGCGCTCGGGAGGTGCTGCAAACATCCCCCCGTGAACAGATACTCAACCTTTTGGCAGCCAAAAGGTTGAATTGTTCGGACCGTCCCACTCCTTGTTGAAGTTCCGGGAATCCACTCATATAATGTGGCGTTCACTGGAGGAGAACCCATGAGACGTTCCTTGATGGTCGGACTGGTGATCCTGGGGGTTGGTATCTCGAGCCCGGCCCGCGCCGAGCTCAAGGTGTCGGTGCTGGATCTTGAGGCCGGGCCCGGGGCGGCCAAGGTGGCCCAACGGATCACCTCGACCTTGCGGCGGCAGGTTGCCAACACCACCGGCATGAGCTTGGCCAGCACCAAGACGCTGGCTGAGATCAAGCTCATCTTCGGATGTGTCGAGCGACCCCGTCGCGCCTACCACCGCTGCCTGGCCAAGGTCGGCATCTCCATGATGGCGAACCGCGTCATCGTCGGGAAGGTGCGGGTCGTGGGCGGCGCATACAAGGTCGTCCTGACGCTTCTGGACGTCCAGCGCCCGCTGCGGCCGAACACCGTCTCGGAGCGCATCTCCCTGCACTCCGTCACCGAGGCCGCGCTGGCGGGCCACACCCGCACCTGGTTCAACCGGCTGTTCGGCCTGGACCGCGAAGGCACCCTCGCGGTGACCTGCAACCGCGAAGGTGTGGCGGTCACGGTGGGCGAACGACCGGCAGGCACCTGCGGCATGGCCGGATCGCGCATCACGGCCAAGCCCGGCACGCACAGGGTGGTCTTCAGCAAGAACGGATTCCAGACCACCACCCGCATGGTGACCATCGCGGCGGGGCGCACGTCGCGACTGACCATCGAGATGACCAAGACGGATCGTCCGGTCGTGGATCGGATCCCCCCCCGGCGGGACGGCGGCGAAGGCGTTACGCCGCCCAAGGGCGAAAAAAAGAAGGATCCGCGGCTCACCTACAAGGTACTGTTCTACACCACCTTGAGCGTGGGTGCCGCCCTGCTGGTGAGCTCGATTTTCACCGGGCTGCAGGTCAAGAAGTACGAGCAGGACAAGCTCGATCAGATCGACCGGCTACACGCGGAAAATCCCCCCCGCTACCCGGACGAGGAAAACGCGTGCAAGGGCAACGCCAACAGCCCGGAGCTGGTGGACATCTGCAACAAGGGCACGAATATGGCCGTCATCACCAACGTGCTGATCGGCCTGGGCGCCGCCTTGGTGGGCACCTCGGCCGTGTTCCTCTACTACGCCTATATCAAGAAGAGCAGCGCCGAGCGCGCCAACGCGGACAATCCGGCGTTTCAGGATCCCACCCGCGCCAAGGTCATGGTCACGCCGCAGATCTGGGTCAACGGCGGCGGCGTCTCGGCCACCCTTCGCTTCTGAACCCAGACGCCTGGCAACGATGGTCGGCAAGCCCTTGCGGATCCGGGTCCGCGGTCGCGGAGCTTCCTCCCCCACCCACACCCTCCTGCTCGACAGTGAGCTCGTGGTGGTGGGGCGGAGCCGCGCCGCGCACTTGCGGCTGCCGGACGGGGAGGTCAGCGGCAGTCACGCGCGCCTGACCACGGACCCCGGGGGCGTGGCCATCGAGGACCTGGACAGTGCCAACGGCACCCGCGTGCGGGGCCGTGAGCTGAGGCCGGGGCAGAAGGTGGTGCTCCAGCCGGACGACCCGGTCCTCATCGCCGATTTCACGCTCTGGGTGGACAGATCCTCTACCGTCGGCGACGCGCTCCCTCCCCTCACCGGGGAGGCGGGAACGACCACCCTGGCCGCGCAGCTGGTGCGGGAGCTGCTCTCCGGAGACGGCGCGGCCGGACAGGCCCGGTTCACGGTCACCCTCCCCGATGGCTCCAGCCGGTCCGTGCCCCTGGTGCCCGGTCAGCGGCTTCGCCTGGGCCGGGATCCCCGCTGCGAGCTCTGTCTCGCCGACCCGGATCTCTCCCGGGAGCACGCGGTGCTCGTGGTGGACGTGCTGGGCGTGACGCTGCGGGACCTGGACAGCAAGAACGGCGTAACAGTGGACAACGTCCCCGTGGCGGGAGAACGCCTCCTCGGCCACGGCTCCGTGGTGCGACTCGGAGGCTCGGAGGGCAGGCTGGAAGATCCGGCGGAGCAGCTCCTTGGGGACCTGGATCGGCTGGACGAGCCCGCGCCCGCGCCGTCCCCGGCGGCGGCCCACCCAGCGGCGGCGGCACCGCGTCGGGAGACTTCGTCCCTGGGCAGAGGCCTGCTCATCGCAGTCGGCCTCATGACCATGGCCTCGGCCCTCTGGGCCCTGTGGTTGCTGTTTGCGTAGCGAACGCTAACCAGGATCTCATGGACACTGAGTCAAACAGCGTCACAGTGGCCACGAGGCGCCCGCCAGGCAAGGCGCGAGTGAGGAGCGCGCGCAGCGTACTTGACGTACGTGAGCACGCACCGCA
>JBDRSE010000200.1:0-40565 GCA_043825095.1 bacterium | reverse complement strand
CCCCAACTGCAACTACTTCCTCAGTGCCGACCCGGAGTGCCTGTGCACCCAGGCCGCGCCGGAGCATTGCTGCACGAACCACCCGGCCACGTGCATGTTCGGGTTCACGTGCCTGGACGACGACCAGACCTTGACGGTGATCGACGATCTCCGCGCGGCCGGCATCGACACCGTGGTGATCGGCCTCGCGGGCACCGCGGAATACGAGGCGTTGCTCAACGCCATGGCCGTGGCGGGCGGGCGGCCCCAGGTGGGGGGATCCACGGACTACTATCCGGCCGGCAACCAGGCCGAGATCCTCCAGGCGCTGCAGACCATCGCCGTGACGATGATCTCCTGCGAGATCGTGCTGGAGGAGCCCCCGGACATGCCGGATCTGGTGCGCATCTACATGGACGGCATCGAGGTGACGCGGGACCAGGGCCAGCAGAACGGGTGGGACTACACCGACGGGAGCAACACCACCATCGCGCTGTACGGGGACGCCTGTGACACGCTCCAGAACGGCGACGAGCACACCCTCACGGCGACCTTCGCCTGTGTGGTCGAGTAGCGGAGGCTGGCCATGCGAAAGAATGCGTCTATTCTTCTGTTTTGTACAGCGGCGCTGCTGTCGGCCTGCGGGCCGGCCACCGCCGTCGTGGGTGAGGATGGCGGCGGGGACGGCGGGGTGACGGATGCGGCGCAGGCCGATGCGTTCTACTCCAACCCCTTTGTCGACGACGACGGGGACGGCTATACCGAGAATCAGGGCGACTGCGACGACAACAACCCGGCGATCCACCCGTTCGCCGTGGAGCTGTGCTCCGACGGCATCGACAACAACTGCAACGGCGCGGTGGACGAGTACGAGCCCGACGCGGACGGCGACGGGTTCGGACCCTGCGCCGGAGACTGTGACGACACCAACCCGGCGGTGCACCCCGCCGCCGTGGAGGTCGTCGACGGCGTGGACAACAACTGCGACGGGGTGATCGACGCCGACTTCGATGGTGACGGCTTCACCGAAGCCGGGGGCGACTGTGACGACAACGATCCGGCGGTGAATCCCGCCGCGGTGGAGCACTGCTACGACGGTATCGACAACGACTGCAACGGCTTCATCGACCTGGATGAGCCGGACCTGGACGGGGACGGCGCCGGGCCCTGCAGCGGGGACTGCGCCGAGGGGGACCCCACGATCGGGCCCTTTGAGCCGGAGGTGCCCGGGGACGGCATCGACAACAACTGCGACAACCTGGTGGACGAGGATATCGACGGGGACGGCTGGACGACCGCCAACGGCGACTGCGACGACAACAACCCCAACATCAATCCCTCGGTGCCCGAGGACTGCTCCGACGGTGTGGACAACAACTGCGACGGCATCGTGGACCAGGGCTGTCTGTCCCCCTGCGAGCTGGCCGCGCTCACCCAGTCCTACCTCGGCTGTGAGTTCTACGCCGTGGATCTGCCGCAGTTCAACACGTCGAAGAAGTTCGGCATTATCGTGTCCAACCCGTCCAACACGCAGACCGCCAACGTGACGATCACCACCGTGAACGGCACCGTGGCGACCTGGTCGATTCCGCCCAACGGCCTGCAGACCTACGAGGACATCGCCCGCGCCCAGAACATCGGCAGCGCCGGGGTGTTTAACCGGGCCTTCCGGATCTCGAGTGACCTACCCGTGGCGGCCTACCAGTTCAACTCCATCGACACCATCGGCGCCGCGTCCACGGATGCCTCGCTGCTCTTTGCGACGCATTCCCTGGCCAAGCGGTACTACGCCATGGACTACACGTCGCGGACGGCCGGCGACAGCTTCGTGGCCGTGGTGGGGACGGAGGCCAACACCCAGGTGACGCTCTTCCCCGCGGCGACGGTCAACGGCGGGACCACCGCGACCCTCAACCCCTACGACGTGATGGTGGTCACGGCCACCAGCGGCAACGTGAGCCTGACCGGCACCCGGGTCGAGGCGGACAAGCCCGTGGCCGTGTTTGGCGGGAACCAGTGCACCAACGTGCCCTATGGGATGTCCTACTGCGATCACGTCGAGCAGCAGATCTTCCCGCGGCAGGCCATCGGCGGCTACTACATCGTGGGCAAGACCCATGCCCGCACCTACTGCGATCCGCCGGACTACATCCGGGTGCTGGCGGACGCCGACAACACGACGGTCACGTTCAATCCCCCCGTGGCCGGTCCGTGGAACCTGATGGCCGGGCAGTGGCAGGAGACCACCATCGACGATCCGGTGGAGATCACGGCGACCAATCCGGTGCTGGTGGGCCAGTTCATCCGCTCCTCGGGTGGCGGCGCGTGCTCGGACGAGGGCGATCCCGCCTTCATGCTCCAGGTGCCCGTGGATCAATATCGGCCCGACTACGTGTTCCTCACCCCCACCACCTACGACACTGACTTCATGGACATCATGGCGCCCGTCGGCACGTCGGTGTGGCTGGACAACAACCCCCTGACGCTTTCGAACACGCCCATCGGCGGCAGCGGCTATTCCCTCAGCTCCTTTGTCATCGCCGACGGCGTCCACGTCCTCGAGGCCTCGAACAACATCGGGGTGATGGTGTACGCCTACGGCGGCCCCGGCGGCCAGGGAGTCTCCCAGAACGTCTCCTACGGCTACCCCGCCGGGCTGGATCTCGAGGCCATCAACCCGGTCGAGTAGTCGAGTCCGCGGTCGAGCTCAGGAGGTCGTGGACGGTGTTGTCGTGCGTGGAGAAGCCGGGCCGCTGTGGTATGAATGCGCGACCGGCACGGAGTCAAAGGAGTCGACGATGAAGACGATTCACGCAGCTACTGCCCTGTGTCTGCTGACGCCGGCCCTCGGAACCCTCGGGGGCTGCAAGGAGAAGAAGATGTCCGACGCCTCGGACAAGAAGTTCCAGGCGGCGGCCAAGCCGTTTCTGGGGGTGTACCGGATCACCAGCCGGACCCGCAACCAGGGGAGCTGCGCCGCCGAGGGCAAGTCGCTCCTCGACAAGGACTCCGAGGGCTTCATCGCCATGAACCTCGCCAACGGGTTTACGGGCAAGATGGTTTCCCTGACCTCCTGCAAGGACGTCGCGAACTGCAAGCGGCGGGCGGCCAAGCCCGCCGCGGCGGACTTCATCTACTCCTTTGGCGACCACCAGGGGAAGACCCTCACCGGCATGGAGGCCTTCACCGGGTTTTCCAGGGGCAAGAAGACCTGTACAGGAGGTCGGCTGTCCAAGCTGACCCTGGTGCAAAAGGGCGACGGCGTGGTGTTCGAGCTCCGGGGCGTCACGGTCAGCTACCCGGCCGACGAGCGGGGCTACTGCTCCACCAAGCTGGTGAAGGAGCAGGCCAAGGGCAAGCCCTGCGACGACTACATCGTCCTTCGCGCCAGGCGCGTGTCAGACCTCTGAGCGACGAGCCGCGGTTGTTTGGGGGCTGGACCTCGGGGTGGTCCTGCCGGTACAGTGGGTTCCCGGAAACGGTGCGAGGCAATCGCGTGCCCTTCGATTACTATCAGGACCTGTCAGCGAAGCAGCGGAAGACCTACCGCGAGAGCGATGAGATCGTGCGCGTGGCGCTGCCCGGGCTGGACCGCATGCTGCCGGTGGTGGCGCGGCTGCGGGAGGCGCTGGTCGAGGGGGACCGGCGCACGGTGCAGCGCGTCGCGGCGCAGCTCGCCGACCTGGTGACCGAAGACCTCGAGATCGGCCGGGTGCGGGTGCGGGTGGGCCGGCGCCGGCCCACGGAAGCGGACGGCTCCGAGCTGCACGGGCGTTGCTCCTGGGACGGGGAGGAGCAGGGGGAGCTGCCCCTGGTGGAGGTGTGGATGCGCACCGCGGCGCGGGGACAGGTGGTGGCGTATCGCACGTTCCTGCGGACGTTGATCCACGAGCTCTGCCACCACCTGGACTACGAGCTGCACGGCCTCGACGCCACCTTCCATACGGAAGGCTTCTTTCGCCGCGAGTCGAGCCTGGTTCATCAGCTCGCGCCGCGTCCGCTGGCGAAGGCTGCGCCTGAGCCCGGGCCTGAGCCCGAGCCTGAGCCCGAGCCTGGGGCCAAGTCTGAGCCTGAGTCCAAGTCTGAGCCTGAGCGGACGCCAAGGGACCAGCTCAGCCTGCCGTTTTAGGCTCCGCCATGGTTCAAGACCCGAAATCGGACCGTCCGAAAGCTGCCGAGGGTGCGCGCACCGAGGTGGACACCTCGGCGGAGCCCGTCTCCGGCATCGAGGTTACGGTGGCGCCCGGGGAGGCCGAGCCCCTCTCCGGGCTCGAGGCCACGGTTGCACCGGGGAATGCGGAGCCTGTCTCGGGGACCGAGGCCACGGTGGCGATCACGCCGGACATCGGGGCGTCGGGGGTCGAGGAGACCCTGCCCGTGGGGAGCCGCCCCGGGGCGGCGCGTCCGCTGGGCGAGGAGGGGGATCTGGGCGAGCTGCTCACCGTGCCGCGGGACCACTATAGCGACGGAGCGGAGTTTGCGCGGGGCGGAATGGGACGTATCGTGGCGGCGCGGGATCGGCGGCTCGGGCGGGCGGTCGCGCTCAAGGAGCTGCTCGTGGCCCGTCCGGATCTTCGGCGGCGGTTCGAGCAGGAGGCGCGGATCACCGGGCGGCTGCAGCACCCGTCCATCGTGCCGATCTACGAGTGTGGCCGCTGGCCCTCGGGCGAGCCCTTCTACGCGATGAAGCACATCAAGGGGCGCCCCCTGTCGGATCTGATCCAGGAGACCCGCGGCGCGGCGGAGCGGCTGGCGCTGCTGCCCAAGGTCACCGCGGTCGCCGAGGCCATTGCCTATGCCCACAGCCGCCGGGTCATCCATCGCGACCTGAAGCCGCAGAACGTGCTGGTGGGCGACTTCGGTGAAACCGTGGTCATCGACTGGGGCCTTGCCAAGGAGCTCGATGTGGAAGAGCTGGCCGAGGACGCCGAGGAAGGGGCCGGAGGCGGAGAGGATGAGGGTGATGGTGGAGGTGCGGGCGAAGGGCTGACCGTTGCCGGCTCGGTCATGGGCACACCCGCCTACATGCCCCCGGAGCAGGCGCGGGGGGAGGCCGTGGACGAGCGCGCAGACGTCTACGCCCTGGGCGCGATTCTGTACAACTGCCTCGGCGGGGCGCCGCCTTACTGCGGGAAGACCTCGGATCAGGTGCTCGGCGAGCTGCTCGCCGGCCCCCCGCCGTCGCTGCGGGAGCGCCAGCCGGACCTGCCGCCGGACCTGCTCAGCATCGTGGACAAGGCCATGGAGCCCGCGGCAGAGGATCGGTACCCGACCGCGGACGCCCTGGCTGCGGATCTGCGGCGCTACCAGACCGGCCAGCTGGTGGGTGCGCACCACTACGGCGGCGCAGCGCTCCTGCGGCGCTGGGCGCGCCGAAACCGGCTCGCCGTTTCCATCACCTCGGTGTTTCTCCTCGTGCTGGCGGTCCTCGGGGCGGTTTCCATCCAGCGCGTCGTGAGCGCGCGGAATCGCGCGGAGGCCGAGCGTCGACGTGCCGTTCGGGCCTCCGGGGAGGCGAAACGCAGCGCCCTGGAGGCCCGCCGGAACGCGGCCGCGGCCACGGAGCGGCTGGCCAGCTTCTACGCGGACGAGGGGCGCCGGGAGCTGCTGGCGGGTCACCCTCAGCGCGCCCTCGCCTACCTGGCCGAGGCGCGTCGGCTCGGACACGGGGGCCTGGCGCATCGGATCCTGCTCGCCCACGCGGCCCGGTTGGCCGAGCCGCTGCTCGCCGCGGTGGAGGCCCACCGGGCCGCCATCGAGCTGGTCGCCTACGACGCGTCCGGAAAGGTGCTGCTGACGGCCGGGTATGATCGGATGTTGAAGTGGTGGTCCCCGGGAGATCTGCAGCTGTTGGAGCGGTTCCCCCTGGTGGGCTATCCCATCCGGTTCAGCCCCGACTCCCGGGAGCTGCTCGTTTCCCAGCGGACCCACTCCACCCTGGCCCTGGTCGACCTCCGGGGGAAGATTCGTTGCACGTTGCGCGGCTTGAAGAAGGTCGGCGTGCTGCGAGCCGTCTACAGCCCGGACGGAGCCCGGGTCGCCGCGTGGGTGCCCGGCGGCCCGGTGATGGTTTGGGACACCAAGGCGTGCCGCGTCCTGTCCACCCTCGAGCTCGAGCCGACTGCCAAGCCGGAGCAGGAGCCCGAGCTGCGTCGTTTGTTCGCCCGGTCTTTTGGACCCGGGGGGCGGCGGCTTGCCTTGGCCACACCGGCAAACACGGCGGAGCTCTGGGACGTCGACACGGGCAAGCGCGTGGTGACCCTGGCCGCGGGGCACAGCGGCAAGATCGTCGAGATGGACTTCAGCGCCAGCGGTAAGCTGCTCGCCACCGCGAGTCAGGACGGGACGGCGCGGGTCTGGGACGCTGAGAAGGGGACGCTGCAGCACGAGCTGAAGGGACATCGGCGCGGGCTCACCCAGGTGGTGTTCGATCGCCTTGGCGGGCGGGTGGCCACGGCCAGCCTGGATCGTACGGTCAGGCTTTGGGACACCAGGACCGGGGCGCTGGTCGCCCTGCTCAAGGGCCACGGCAACGCGGTCAAAGGGCTGGTGTGGAGCGCTGACGACCGGCGCCTCCTCAGCCTCAGCGACGATCGGACGCTGCGGCTGTGGGACGCCGCCAGTGGAGCCTTCATCGCCTCTTTCGAGGGGCACCTCGATCACATCTCGGCCGCGGCCTTCAGCCCCCGCGGGCAGCGGGTGGCCAGCGTGTCCCACGACCACCGGCTGCGCCTGTGGAACGCGGCGCTGGACGTGGCGCACCATTCCGCCGGACGGTCCGTGCGTCTGGCGGCGCTGAGTCGCGACGGCTCCCGGGTGCTGCTCGTGGGGGCGCAGGGGGAGCTCTGGCTCGGCGGGTCCAAGCCGGGCGCGGCGCTCGACCCGCTCGGTGGGGCAGGCGCCGAGGTGACCGCCGCGGCCTTCGGGCCGCGCGGCGACCGGGTGCTGGTCGCGCGGATCGATGGCACCGTGGAGCTCTGGTCTCGCCGGGGAGGGCGACCTTTGCGCGTCCTCAAGGGTCACACCGAGCGCGTGGACGCCGTGGTGTTCGGGCCCCGGGGAAAGCGCCTCGCGACGGCGAGCTGGGACGAAACGGCGCGGATCTGGGACGCGGCCACGGGACGGCAGCTCCTCCGGCTGGAGGGGCACCGGGGGGAGGTGACCCAGGTGGCCTGGAGCCCTGACGGGAGGCGGGTGGCCACCACCTGCTCCGATGGTCTGGCGCGGATCTTCAGCGCGCGCCGCGGCACCTTGATGGCCACCGTGGGGGTCACCGGCTCCAAGCTGGTGGCGGGGGAGTTCAGCGCGGACAGTCGTCGTTTGGTGACCGTGTCCGACACGCTCAGCATCCTCACCTGGCGCACCCGGGACGGGGCGATGCTCAGCTCAGTGGAGGGTCAGTCCGGGGACTTCACGCGGGCGTCTCTCGCGGCGGGGGGGGCGCTGGTACTGACCAGCTCCGGCGGGCGGGCGGCCCTTTGGGACACACGCACCGGCAAACCCATCGCCCGCTTCGACGAAGGGGGCGGCGCCGCCATCAGCGCCGGGGCCGACCGGGTCGTGACCATCGATGGCAAGCGACGGACGGCCACGATTCGGGTCATCCCCCAGGCGCGGTTGTCGGCTGGGTCGCTGGAGCGCCTCGTGGCGCGGTCTCCCTGGCGGCTGCGTGACCGCCGCCTGATCCGGCAGCGCCTGCGCCCCGGCTGGCTGCGGGTGCCGCAGCGGCCGGCTCCCCCGGCGGGCGCCCCGCTCCTGCACGAGCCCGCGCTCGGGTTCCGGCTGGAGCGGACACCGGGCTGGGGAATCACCATTACCGACGACAGCTACGAGCTTGAGCGACGCTTCGGTCAGCGCATCCGGATGTTGGTCTTCGTGCTGCAGGGCCGGGCCGAGCTGCGCGGGGACGACCGCCCGTACGTCGCCTCGATTCTGCAGCAGGATCTCCGGGTCAAGTTCATGGTCTCGAGCCACTGGAGCCAGTTCGCCGGGCTGCCGTGCCTGCTGCTGCAGGGGCCGCAGCTCACCGGGCAGGCCTCCCGCCGCTGGGTGGTCGTCCCCCGGGGGCGTGGTTCGCTCATCCTGACCTTCGCCCTGGACGGGGCCTCCTGGGAGGACCCGGAGGCGAAGCGCGCCTTCCGGGAGCTGGAGGGAGCGGTGCGGTATCTCCCGCCCTGGACCACCCGGCCCCACGCGCAGCGGGGCGCCCTGCGGCTGGCCGGGGATCTGGCCCAGATCATTCTCCCCGACCGCTGGCGCCTGAAACGCTACGGCCCGGGCGCCGCGCTGGAGCTCGCGGGCCCGGAGGGCACCCGGGCCGGTCTGCGCGTCCTGGGCCCCCGGGGCGCGGTGTGGTGTCAGAAGGAGCCGTGGTTCCCCACGCCCCAGAGCGTCCGCCTCGGCGCCGTCGCGGCGCAGCGGTACACCTGCCCCGAGGACGACGAGGACCAGGTGTTCTACGTCATCCGTCGCGGCCGCCACATGCTCTACCTGGGACTCACGGATGCGCGGACCAAAGCGCTCACCGGCCCGGTGACCCAGCTGGTCCAGGCGGTGCGCTTCCCCCGTCTCGCGAAGTGAGTCAGAGCTTCTTGATGATGCGGGTTATTTGCCTCCGATGAAGCTCTGTCGCGACCGCACTCTGCGTAGCAGCGCGATCGCTGGGTTCGGCAGGAGCGTCATTGCCCAGGCGAACCGGAGGTATGGCAGATCCGACATGTCGATCAGACTCCGGGGCGAGGCTCGGATCTCGCGCCGCGAAAGATCCAGGAGATTGCGCTGGAAAAACTCCGAGGCGAATTTCTTGCGAAAGAGCAGCGCCAGGCGGCGCCTGTCGACGGCCACACGACACTCATACGCGAGCTGATCATCGTCCGGCTCGCCCCCGTGCAGGAGCGCCAGGTTCTCCTGGACGAAGGTCAGGTGGAAACTCCGCGCCAGTCGACGCTGTAGGAGAATCCGCTCGCGGTCGAATCGCTCCTGGAAGGCAACGGACTTGGAGTGCTCGTGATAGCGGAAGTTCACCAGGATGTCGTTGGTCTTCGCGATGCCGCTCATCCCGAACAACAGCAGGTATCGGAGCCAGAGGTCCGAGTCCATCTTGTAGTGCAGCGCGGCGTCCAGCGGGCCGATCCGCTCCAGGGCCTCCCGCCGGAAGAAGGTCGCGGGCTGATCGATGTGCGCGGCGAGCAGGGTTTCCTCGAGGGTGTCGGCGAGGGTGGTCCCTGAGGAGATCCCGGTGGATTCCTCGCCCACGTGGTTCATCCCCCGCTCCACGGCGCAAACCAGGGTCTTCTCCGGGTAGGCGCGGGCGGTGCGCGCCACCCGGAACAGCGCCTCCGGCTCGTAGGTGTCATCGCTGTTCAGCCAGTTGAACAGCTCGCCTGTGCACAGACGCAGCCCCTTGTTGATGGCATCAGACTGCCCCGCGTCGGGCTCGCTCACCCAGGCCGTCAGGAACCGGTCGTACTTTCGAAGGATGTCGACCGAGGAGTCGTTCGAGCCGCCGTCGATGACAAAATACTCCAGGTTCGGGTACCCCTGCAGGAGCACGGATCGAATGGTCTCCTCGAGGTACGCGCCCTGGTTGAACGAAGGGGTGACGATGCTGATCTTGGGCCAGAGGTGCGCCGCCGATGTCTGGGACGGCCGCCGGGTCGATGGGGGTGACCACGGCCATCCGGTCCGGCCTTCCGGAGGCGGTGGAAAGTCAGCGAGGGCGGCACGCATCGGTGCTCCTGGGGCGCTGTTGCAGCGCCGTCATCGCGACGCCTCACGGCGCAGGAGTCGCTGGGTGAGCTTGCCGAAGATGTGCGCGGATCGCTGCCGCACCGCGTACGGGACCACGAGCCGGACGGGAAGCGTCAGGTAGTCGCGCCGCAGGACCTCTCGGCGCCAGGGCGCAGGGAGCAGGCCCCAATTGGCGCGCGCGAGCCGCTTGATTTCGCGCTCCAGCGCCGCTGCGTCGAGCTCCCGGTAGTCGTTGAAGACCGCCTCCACCTCGTCGTTTCCGTAGCTGAGGTGGGTTTCGTCGAAACGCCCTCCCAGGGCCAGCTCGGCGCCGATCATCGCCAGGCCCAGCCGGGGATCACGCGTTCTCAGAAAATGCTGACCGGTGAGGTGGATGTCCTGGAACCGGGCGTAGTGATCGCCGTGCATTCGGCGGGCGGCAGCCACGTGCGCCTTGACTCCCCGGTGCAGCCCAAAGTGAAAGGCCTGAAACGGGCTGGGGTCGGGGCAGTGGGCGGCCGCGGGGGCGAGCTCGCGGCGGTCGAAGGTCACCAGGTTCACCAGGCGGGGAAACTGATCAGTGAACACCAAATCTCCGGTGCGCTGCCAAGGGATGGTGTTGCGATACGTGTTCAGGCCGAACACCAGTCGGTCCGAATAGTAGTCATGCACCGCGATGGAGAGGACTTGCAGCTCGGGATTACACTGGAATCTCTCCACGACGTCGGCAAAGAGCGTGGGGGAGGACACGACCATGTCGGCGTCCACCTTCACGAGCAGCTCGAACTCGTCACGCCGGTCGCGGAAGGTGCCGTACAGGGCCTCATGCGCCTCGCGGTTCGGGAGATCGCGAATTACCAGCTGTTCGAAGTCCTGATAGGTTTGTCGCCGGATTGACGCCTGACACGCCTCGAACTCGTTCTCGATGGTCACCATCGTGCCGACGAGCAACCGCATCGGACTACCACCCACGCGCCGGTGCTGCCCGGGGAGCGCCCCCGGGGCGCCTGAAAATCGCTCTATCCATCATCGTAGATTCCCCGTCCGTTTCGGCGGCTCGAATCCCGGGGCCGTCTGGCCGGCTGCAGGACGGAGGCGCATGCAATATATCACAGCTCCGGAGTCCGGCTGTCATTGGATGGAGCGAAACCAGCGCGCGTACTCGCGGATCCCCTCCTCGAAGGAGATTGCGGGGCAAAACCCCAGGGACTCGGCCAGGCTGACGTCTGCCTGGTAGTGCTTCGGATCGCCGGCACGCTCGACGCCGTTGAATCGAACGTCCAGCGCGAGTCCGAGCGCTTCCAGCAGGCCCGTGGCGATCCTGTGGATTGTGAGCGCGCGGCCGGTGCCGCCGTTGACCACCATCGAGGCGCCGTCCTGCCGTTGCACGAGAAGCAGGGCCAGGCGCGCGGCGTCCTCCACGTGGAGCAGGTCGCGCGTCTCCTCCCCCGTGCCGTAGAGCTCCACCGCTCCATCCGCGCCCGTGGCCTTGCCTCCCAGGTCCCAGAGCAGCTGCTTGCGCAGCGCGGCGCCGTAGAGCGAGAAGTACCGAATCGCAATGGTTCGCAGCCCGAAGGTCTCACTCGCCCGGGCACACAGCTGCTCCGCCATCAGCTTGTGCCTGCCGTAGGGCGACATCGGGGCGGGCGCGCGGTGTTCGGCCAGGGGCTCGGCCGGACAGGTGCCATACACCGCCGCACTGGAAGGAACGACCAAGGTCGCCCCCGGTGCATTCTTCCGGAGGAACTCCAGCATCTGCGCGGTGGCCCGGACCGAGAGGTCGAAGTCCTCGTGCGGCTGGTCATAGGAGTATGCCACCGTGCCGCCGCCCGCCGCGTGAAAGATGCAATCGGGGAGGCCGTGAGTCGCCAGGTATTCGAGCGCAGCCTCGCCCGTTCCCTCCGCGTACCAGTGCGCAACGGCAAGCGCGTCCGCCGGGTCCTGAGGGGCCACATCGATCCCAGACACCGTCCAACCCGCTTCGCGGAACGCGGCCGCGACATGCCGTCCGAGAAATCCGGCGGCCCCACTCACCCAGATGCGTTTTTCGCTCATTGCCAGCTGTCCTCTCGCGTTGCGCTCGATTCCTCTACGTCGTCTTTCGGGCGACGAAGCTGTACAGGCACCCCGGCGCCCTGACGCGGCGACCGAACCACCGGAGCACTCCGTCTGGAATCCACGCAGCGAAGGGCCAATGAAACCGTTTGGCGAGTTGGCTCCGGAGGTCGGCCTTGCGCGTGGGAAACAAGTTAATGTCACTCTCGTAGGGATTCAAGGTCTGTAGGATCTTCAATCCGCTGCTTTCCAGGGCGCGCCGATACTCGGCCAGGAGGTAGGCGTGCTCTCCGCCGTAGAGGTGATGCAGGGGGTGACTCCGCAGGAAAGCCGGGAGATCTTCCGGCCGCGAGATCACGTGCTCCCGCGTTGCGATGAGCAGCCCACCGGGCCGGAGGACTCTGCTGGCTTCGGCGCAGAGATGGCGTAGGTCCCGGGCGTGGTGCAGGACCTGGCGCCCGTAGACCAGTTCAAAGCTGCCGTCGTCGAAGGGCAACTGCTCCCCCCACTCCTGGACCACGCGGATCGCCAGGCCCGTCTCGGCTGATAGGCTTCGTATCGCGCCCGCGCCGACGAGCGCGCTCGAGTCCGGTTCCAACGCAACCACGTCCCAACCTTCCCGCGCCAGGGCGTAGGAGGAGATGCCGCGGCCGGCCCCGAGATCCAGTGCCTCCGTCGGTCGCGGTGGGAGCAGGCGCCGCACCGCGCGCCACTCGGGGCCCTGATAGAAACGCTCGGCGGCGGCGGCCAGCGGATCGTCGAAGAAGCACGCCCAGACGAGCTCCTGCTGGTCCGGCTGTTCGCGCAGCCACCGCACGGCCTCCTCCCAGGTCATGGCGGGGAAGCTACTGTCGTCTGTCATGCGCCCGTTGCCTCACCGCCGCACCGTATCAGATGGTCGTCCGTACCGTCTACCAGCTGCTCCCACCAGGGGCGCGGTTCCCTGCAATCGGGGCAGCGGGCAGCTCAACCTCCGCGCGTAGCGCGGGTTCCCCCCCACATGGATGTTGAGATTAGGCGGGTTGGGCGCTACGTTGGCCTTGCCGCGGGCCGGGTGCGCGAACACCTCGCGGGTCGGCTGCGGCACGAGCGTGACGAGTATGTCCCTGGCACCCATCGCACTGTTCGCGTACAAGCGACCAGAGCACGTCAGAAGAACCCTGGAGTCGTTGTCTCGGTGCACCCTCGCGCCGCAGAGCAGGCTGTTCGTGTACTGCGATGGGCCCCAATCCGCGGCCGACTCCGAGGCGGTCCAGGGGGTGCACCGCGTCGTCGAGGGCAGCGCGTGGTGCGGTGAGGTGACCGTGGTGAAACGGGCCCGTAACAGGGGGCTCGCGCGCTCGGTCATCGATGGCGTCACGGAGCTGTGCGCGGCGGAGGGAAGGGTCATCGTGCTCGAAGACGACATGCTCTTGTCGAGCGGATTCCTCGAGTACCACAACAACGCGCTGCGCCGATACGCCGAGTCGGAGAGGGTGTTGCAGATCTCCGGACATGTCTTTCCCTTTCCTCCGGTCTCCAGCGCGGAAGACGCCTTTTTCATGCCGCTGTCCACGTCGCAAGGCTGGTCCACCTGGGCACGCGCCTGGGCGCTCTTCGACCCGGAGATCACCGGTTGGGAGCGCCTGTTTTACGAGCCGGCGGTTCGGCGGCGGTTCGACCTGGATGGCGCCTATCCCTACAGGTCGATGCTGGTGGACCAGCTCCAGGGCAACGTCGACTCCTGGGCCATCTGCTGGTGGTGGTCCTTTTTCGTCAACAACGGCCTGTGCCTCTTTCCACGACGGAGCCTGCTGGTGAATATCGGCTTTGACGAGCAGGCGACACACACGACCGGTGGTGACCGGAGCTACAATGATCCGGACTGGTCCGAGGGGCGTTCCGTGCAGCGCCTCCCGCGCCTCGTCGCCGTGGATGACGAGTCCTTCGAGCGCCTGAAGTGGTACCTCCTACGGAGCAGGAATCCCCCGCTCACCGCCCTGCTCTCACACCTCGCGAGGCGCCTCGTCGGTGGTTGGATAGGGGCGGCGCCCGGCTGCCTCTGACAAGATCGCCAGCAGCGCCTCACCCGCCTCCCGCTGCAGCCGCTGGCTCTCGCGATGCGCCTGCTCCTCGGCGCTCCGGTTCGGTCCCGGAGGCAGCGTCGGCCACCAAGCGCTGAGCGCCCGGGCCAGGTCCTCGTCGTCTCCCACCTTGAAATAGCGGCCCGCGGGCGGCGCCTGCTCTTTGTGGACTTCGATATCCGACATCAGGATGGAGCACCCCAGGGCGCGGGCGTCTTCGACCACGGTGCTCCACCCTTCAAACCGGGACGGCTGAAGAACGCCCGCGGCGTGACGAAAGATCTCGAGCTGGTCCGACCTCGGAACCAAGCCCAGGAAGTACACCTGATCCGTGAGCCCGTGCTCGCGGAGATACCGTTTCAGCGTTTGCATGTGATCCCTGTTCCGGTAGTCATCCTCCTGGCCGGTGCAGACGCACGGTATCGAGAGTCCGTCCGCCTTCAGGCGCCGCAGCGCCTGGAACGCCGTCAGGTGGTCTTTGTGCGCCCAGAACTGATTGGCGATGTACAGGTACTTTTGGGGCACGCCGCGAGCGGAGTGCAGATCGGGGTCGCCGCGGTCGCGCTCGGAGACGACCGATCGAAACCGCCAGACGCGCGGGGACACCGACGCCCCGGGGAAAAACTCCCGAAAATCACGCAGCGCGTCCTCACTGCTCAGGATGAGCCACCCGCGGGCGTCTGCGATCGCCCGCTGCCTCTGCGTTCGTTCTTCGCGCTCCGCGGCCGAGAACATCGCGGGAAGGCGCAGGTGCTGGAAGTCCGGGATCCAGTAGACCTGCCGCGTCGCCCCGGACTGCACCTGGAGCGAGGGGTACATCAGGTCGACCCCCCACAGCTCCAGGCGGTGGTCGGGACCCAGCGCGCGCGACAGCACCCGGTTGGTCGTGTGGTAGAGGGTTTCGATCAACCGACTCCGCCGACACCACGCTCGAAGGGGCTCGAGCTCCACTAATTCGAGACGCTGCATGTCACGCACAAACTGCGTATTCGCCTCGAGGTCGCCGACGATCCGCACGGCCGGACGGTTGGCGGGAGGAAGCGCAGCCAGGCACTGAATCACGTTCCGGAGGTAGATCTCGCCGGCGATCCATCCGTCCGCCCCGCGACATGGGATCGCGACCCGGAGTGTGTTGCCTCGGAGGATCCGTCTCATGGAGTGGCACCCGCCGTCAGATCACAGCTTCCTTTGGCTCCAGTCACCCACCCAGTGGACGAGCCCGCGATTGAGCAGGAATTCGCTCGACGAGCCGGCGTTCGGAACCACCTCGAACTGCAGCTCGTCCACGATGTCGACCACCAGATCCCCGGCGGCGACAACGATCTGCAGCGTGTAGCTCCCCGTGACGAGCAGGTTTCTCAGCTGCACCTCCAGGGTGTACGAGCAGCCCGCTTCCGGCTCGATAGTGCCGAGTCCGTCGGTGGAGTGGGTCCGGGAAACGACGATTCCCTGCTGCGAGCGGACCACGAACGTGATCCGGTACCTCCGCGATTGGTGCGCCTTGTAGCGCACCCGCAGCGAGAACAGCGCCCCCGTTTGTACGGCGCCGATCAGCTCCCCCGTCTCGTTGAGCATCTCGAGCCGGTCGATCTCCAGATCCGGTGGATAGGTGCGATGCATCTGGGGCGAGATGTCCGCATTGATGCCCGTCTGCTGCACCCGCGACAGATACTGTTGGACGATCTCCGAGGCCTCTCCGCGGGCCGTGATCATTCCGTTTTCCAGGAGGATCGCGGAATCGCACAGCGTGGAGATCGCATCCATGTTGTGAGACACGAACAGGACGGAGCGGCCCACGTTCGTGACGTTCTCCATCTTTCCGAGGCACTTCTTCCGGAACTCGGCATCCCCCACGGCGAGCACCTCGTCGACCATGAGGATCTCCAGCTCCAGATGGGCGGCAACGGCGAAGGCGAGACGCACCCGCATGCCGCTGGAGTAGCGCTTCACCGGCGTGTCGATGAAGCGTGCGATCTCGGCGAACTCCACGATTTCGTCGAACTTGCTCGTGATCTCGGCCCTGCGCATCCCGAGGATCGCGCCGTTGAGGAAGACGTTCTCGCGCCCGGTGAGCTCCGGGTGCATGCCGGTACCGACCTCGAGCAGCGACCCGACCCGCCCGTGGATCTCTGCGCGCCCCGTGGTCGGTGCGGTGATGCGCGAGAGGATCTTCAGGAGCGTCGACTTCCCGGAGCCGTTTTTCCCGATGATTCCCACCGCCTCGCCCCGTTTGACCTCCAGGTTGAGACCGCGCAACGCCCAGAGCTCCTGTCGGGATCCGGTTCCGCCTTCGCCTTCGCCTTTTCCACTCTGAAGCACGCGTCCGGCCCGGCGCGCCAGGAGCCGGGGCAGGGCCATCAGGGTTTCGCGGAGGTCGCGCGCCAGATCCACGGTTTCGCCGAGGAGATAGCGTTTGCCGAGGTCCTCTGTGATGATGGCGGTATCGTGTGTCATCGGCTGTCACTCGAGTCGCGGCTACACGATGTCGGCAAACTGCCGCTCCACGCGGTGAAAGTACAGCAGCCCCACCAAGAGCAGGACAATGGTCACAGGCGCACCGACCGCGAGCAGGGGCCAGGGGGACGGAATGGCTCCCCCTTCGACGTTGTGCATCAGACACCACCGCCAGCCCTCCACCACCCCGGCGACGGGATTGAGCCCGTAGAGGTACCGCCAGTCACCCAGGCTCTGCGGAATCCGGCTGAAGGGGATGATCACGGTGACGTACATCCACATCTGGACCATGAGCGGCAGGACTGACCCCACATCGCGAAATCTGACGTTCAACGCGGCGAAGAAGAGGCCGACGCCGAGGGCCGTGAGCATGGTTGCCACCACGAGCAGCGGCAGGAGCAGCGACGTCAGTGCCGGGGTCGTGTTGAAGTACAACATGAGGATCAGCAACATGCCGAAGGCGATGCCGAGCTCCACGAGCGCCGTCATGGCGAGGCTGAGCGGAATGAGCAGCCTCGGAAAATAGACCTTGGTGAGCAGGTGCGCGTTCCCCACGAGGCTGTTGGCGATGGACTGGAGCGCCGTGGCGAAATAGCGCCAGATGACCAGCCCCGCCATGTAGAACACGGGCTTGGGTAGCCCGTCGGTGGGCAGCTTCCCGAGCCTCCCGAAGAAGAGCGTAAAGACCACCGTGAGCACCAACGGAGTGATGATGGCCCACGCGAATCCGAGCAGCGTTTGTTTGTACCGAACCTTGAGATCGCGCCAGGAGAGAAAGAAGAGCAGCTCGCGATGCTGCCACAGCTCAGCGAAATCCAACAGCCGCCAGCGGCTCTCGGAGCGAATGTGATACACCGGAAGCTCCGAATCAGAGCCCTTCACCGACGGATCGTCTTTGATTTCAACAGGCAACGTGGCAGCCTTACGTCCGATTCAATCCATTCGTCAAGCCCAGTGTGCCACAAGTATCGGGAAAGGGGAGGCGGTGGTCAAGCGGGGCGCTGGGGCGCTGGGCGTCGGTGCCCAGGGGAGTCCGCGCCGGTCCGGAGCGCTTGACGCACCTTGCATATCAGGTGGTGATCCAGTACCGTTGACCGGCTTCGGATGGAGGCAAGAACCTCAAGTCTATTGGACTATTTTGCCTCTGGCACGGCGATGCTCCGCAGGATACGACGCTTGTTCAGCAACCGCACAAAAAACCCGACCGCGGCGGGCTCGCAGCGCGTTGATCAAGCGCTCGTCGAGCGCTATGCCGCAAACCCCGACAATCCGTATCTCATCAGCTTTCCGCGCACGGGCAGTCACTGGCTGCGGATGATGATCGAGCTCTATTTCGAGCGGCCGACCCTGGTGCGCAATTTTTACTTTCCGGAGAGAACAAACTATCTGCTCTGCCACCATCACGATGTGGACCTGGAGGTCGAGCGCCGGAATGTCCTGTATCTCTATCGGGACCCGGTCGCCACCGTGTATTCGCAGCTGCGGTACGACAACGAGCCGGTCAGTGACAAAGACCGCATCGCCCACTGGAGCACGGTCTACGGCAAGCACCTGGACAAGTGGCTGGTGCAGGAGCGGTTCACAACGGTGAAAACCGTCCTCACCTATGAAGGACTGAAGGAGAATCTCGAGCGCGAGTTTTCCAAGGTCACGGCGCATTTTGGCGAGACCCTGGCTGCGGAGCGCCTGCAACGCGCGGCCGCCCAGGTGACCAAGGGGGAGGTCAAGTCGAAGACCGCCCACGACCGGCAGGTCGTGCAGCTGGACCAGGGCTATGAAACGAGCCGGGAAGCCTTCCGCGAGCGGTCCACCGAAGTCGTGTGGGAGAGCGTTTTCAAGGCGCGAAACCAGCTGCGCCCGTTCTTCGAGGGTGCTGCCCAGACACCGCCCGTACAGCACCCGTGAGGTCGCCTGCATGACCCTCGTGCGAATCGTCAAGGACTGGGATTTCCCTGACTTGCTGCGCCAGACTCCGGGACACTCAGGGGAGTGGGGTGGGGTTCGGTTCACGATGGATGCGGTGAAGGAGTGCGACTATGTGATCGCGTTCAATCGGATTCCGGAGGAGGAGGTCGTCACCTGCCCGCCGGAGCACATCTGGGTGCTGACCCAGGAGCCCCCCGTCCCCGAGTATCACTGGCTCCGTCAGGGTTTCGACAGCTTCCACCGCGTGTACACCCAAGACATCAGCCTGCAGGGCGGACCCTATGTTCACGCGCAGCCCTCCACGCCGTGGCACGTGGACAAGGACTATGATTTTCTGAAGTCCTTTCCAGTCCCTGAAAAACCGAAAATCCTCTCCACCATGACCAGCGCCGCGGCCTCGCGCGCGGGTCACCGCAAGCGGTTACACTTCCTGCGCACGTTGCGAAAGCAGGTCGACTACGATTGGGTGCGGTCACCGGACTATGTGAAGCGGCGAGCCCCGGACCGGCCCCTCGAAGAGATCCGTCGGGAGCTCGTTGCCGACGGGTACACCTGTGTGGAGAGCAAGTGGGATGCTCACGAGCGCTATCGCTATTCGCTGGTTTTCGAGAATCACAGCGGACCCTACTACTGGACCGAGAAGCTGATGGACTGTTATCTCGGGTGGGCGATGCCGATCTACTACGGCTGCACCAACATTGATGAGTATTTTCCGCCGGAGTCCATGCTCAAGATCGACATCGATCGGCCGGAGGAGGCGGCAGAGATCATCCGAGAGGCCGTCGGTTCGGAGCTGTGGCGCGAGCGCCGCGATGCGATTGCGCATGCCCGCGAGCTGATTTTGGAAAAACACCAGCTTTTTCCTTTCCTTACGGGATTGATACAGGACTGCGAGTCAACGCAGCCGGTCACGCCCAGGAGGCGGAATCGACTGCCTGAGCTTCCCTTTCTGGGACATCGGGCGACCCCGCCCAGGCGCTCTCTGGTGCGGCGGGCTGCGTCCAAGGCCAAGCGACTGGTGAAGAGGCTGCTGCCATGAAAGCCCTCTCGATTGTCTTTGGCTTTCGCGATCGCGATCTCCTTCGCGTCGAGCGCTGCCTCGCGTCCCTGACGCGACAGACCGTGCAGGATTTCGAGGTGCTCTTTGTCGACTACGGGAGTCGCCCAGAGCTGGCACGTGGCGCGCGACGCGTGGTCGAGCGGTACGATTTTGCGCGGTACATCTACACCGAGACACGTGGGTATCCCTGGAATCGATCCCACGCGGTGAACATCGGCGGCAAGCTCGCGACCGGGGCCTATCTCCTCACGAACGATGTCGATATGGTGTTCGCGGACAATACCATCGAAGCGCTGCTGGCCGCGGCCCGTCCCGACCGCGAGGTCCATGTATCTCCCCATTGGCTTCCGCGGGAGTTCGATGATTGGGAGCATTTGACCGCGTACCGCCGGACGTTCAAACGAGCGACGCGGGCGGGCCGGGGGATCTGCCTGCTGCCCCGCGCAGTGTTTCAGGAGCTGCGGGGCTACGACGAGTACTATCGGTACTACGGTGTGGAGGACCGTGATTTGAGCGCACGCTTGCGCCTGGCCGGTCTGGAGGAGCACTGGCTGGACACGGAAACAGCCATGTATCATCAGTGGCACCCAGACGTGAACTACAACGACGACGCAGTCTTGCCGGAAGGTGTCTGGGGCCGCCTGCAGATCCACTATCACGCGAGGCAAGACGCGGTCCAACGCAACGCCGACGGGTGGGGAGAGCTGCACACCCCGGACGATCGCCCGGTCTTCCGTTTCGTCGACGTGGATCGACAGCTGCTGCGGCAACGCGACGACCTCCGGCTGCTGGATGTCCCCCCGGATCAGAACCAGTCGGTGGCGGTGGTGGGGCAGGCCTTCTTCGCCGAAACGGAGCCCGGCGGCGCGGTCGCCATCGATCACGCTTTCTTCCCGAAAAGAACGGCCGGCACAGACGCTGTCCTACAGAAGACCAATTGGCTCCTGCGTTTTCTGCGCCGCGAGGCCTCCGTCGGCTATCCGACAAACAAGGTGCACAGCTTCGTCGCCCTTTTGGTCGCCCCCCCCGCGCGCGGCGTCGCTGACTACTACCTCGCGCTTCCGATCAACAACGGGGTGAGTGTCCTCGTGCGGAAGTAGCAGCGGTGCCATGACCCCAAGGATCGCGCCATGAAACGCCTCCTCGACAGACTGTTGCGACGCACGCGACGCGAGAGTCCCTCGCGTACGATCTCCCCCGTCCATGACGTGGGGTTTCATGGAGACCGCTTCCTGCTGGAGCTGACGCACGCCCTCCTGGCCCAATCGACCGCGTTCGTCGAGACCGGAACCAATGTTGGGTCCACCGCGCATTATGTGGCAACCCGGCATCCGCATCTGATGGTCTACAGCGGCGAGCCGGATGAAGCCGCGTTCCGCACGGCGAAGGAGACGACGGCCAGGGATCCCAACGTAGTGCTCTACAACATGTTGTCCCCGGAGTTTCTGGTTCAGCTTCATCGCGACACGCCCTCGTTGCGCTCCTCCCTGAACTTCTACTGGCTCGACGCCCACGACTACGGCTTCGAGTGGCCCCTGCACGATGAAATTCGTTACCTCACCGAAACCCTCGACAGGGCGATCATCCTCGTGGACGACGCCCGGGTTCCCACGCAGCCCGACCGCTTCAAGTACTGCTCCTACAACGGGGTGGACTGCGACATTGCCTACGTCGAAAACGCCCTCGCGCCAGCAAGAGAGTATCAGCTGTTCTATCCGGCCTACACGGAGCACACCTCCGCCCATCATCCGCTCGTCGGCACGCTGGGGATCCTTCACGGTGACCTTGCCCTGGAGGAGGACGTGTTCGCGCATTTTGAGCGGGTCGGGGTGAACAAGCCATGATCGGCCTCAGGACCCTGCTGCGGAGATTCCGTCAACCGACCCCGTCGGTGTCCCGTCCCACCACCGGGCCGATGGCGGTCCGTGACCGGTACGAGGACATCCGCGATGTCCTGCAGCTACCGGCCCCGACCATCGTCGATGGAGGCGCGAACACAGGCACGGTCACCGACCTTTTTCTGCGCCAATACCAGAATCCGACGATTCACGCCTTTGAGCCGCGCCCCGACGCCGCCGATGTCATGCGCGAAAAATACCGCCACCGTGAGAACGTTCGCGTGCATCAAAACGCCTTGGGGGCCCGCGCGGAAACACGGACCTTCAACGTCGTCGGGCGACCCACGTCTTCTTCGTTCCTGGCTCCCAGCGCCGTCAACCGGACCTATCACCCCGATTTGATGCATGTGGAGCGCCACATCGAGGTCAGTGTGGTTCGACTGGACCGGGTGCTGGAGTGCGACCTCGACCTGGTGAAGCTCGACCTCCAGGGGTACGAGCTGGAGGCGCTCCGGGGGTGTGAGGAGCTGCTGCCCCGCATCAAGGTGATCACCACCGAGGTCGAATTCGTGCCTCTCTACGAGACGCAACCCCTGTTCGCAGACATCGACCTGTTCCTCCGCGCGCATGGATTTCGGCTGCTCAACCTCTACGAGCTCTGGACCCAGGAGGACGGCCAGCTCACCGCGGGCGATGCGGTGTATCTCAACGAGCGGCACTTCTCCGCGCTGCGCAGGAGCTGAGCTGAGCGCGACGAGATCAATCGTCGTCGATTTCTCGGATCACCTTCGCTGGGTTTCCGGCCACGATCACGCCTGGGGGGACATCTTGGGTCACGACGCTGCCCGCTGCGACGACCCCCCTCGCGCCGACGGTGACGCCGCGCAAAACGACGCAGTGACACCCGATCCAGGCGTCGTCCTCGAGGGTGACTGGTTTCTCTCCGAGGTGGAGGTTTTTGGGATGGCCAGTGGTCACGATATCCCGGAAGTGTCGGTGGCGCTCCACGGCTGACAGGGGGTGGGTCAGGCTGTCCATGATTGTCACGTTGTGGGCGATCAGCACGCGGTTGCCGACGGTGATGCGGGCGGCGGACCAGAGACGTGAATTTTCTCCGACATAGCACCAGTCGCCGAGGTCGATGCGTCCGCCGTGGCCGAACAGCACCAGGTCCCCGCGAATGTGGGTGTGCCTGCCCACACGGATGCTTTCGGGCGCTCGGCCGTTCAGGACGATCTTGGCGGTGTCATGGAACACCGCGCTCGGATCGCAGACGCAGAGGGTGCGGAGCGCGGTCCGCGGTTCGACTTCTTTCTGACCAAGCAGGCGTTGGATGATCCTGTGGAGCATTATTTCGTCATCTCGAGGCAGACGACTGCCCGTGACGCAGCGGCGTAGTCGTGATCATAGGTGTTCTGTTTGTGAATATCAAAAAACAGCGCGTCCGCTGCCGCGCCGCGGTCGGAGACCACCCAGCCGTCTGGCAAGTACTGATAGACGGTCTCAAGTTGAGCACCGGGGGAGAAGGCCTCGATGACCCTGTCGATGCCTTCGCTGTCGAACACCTGAAACCACCCGTGATTGACGGACTTGCCGAAGGGCACGCTGAGATACAGCTTGCCGCCGCCTCTGAGAATGCGACGAAGCTCCCGCACCACGTCGAGATGGGCCGTGGGATCGTGTTCCTGTTTTGACGCATCGGTGGTGTAGAGCATCGTGTTGTCGAAGCCGACGTGCTCCAATGTCGAGAGGCAAACCACCCAGTCAAAGGCGTCGTTCTTGAAATAGGTGTCGCGCAGATCGCCGTAGACGTAGCTGATGGGTCTCCCCCCGAAGGTTTCCCCTTCCGGCGCCAAGGTGCAGATGGTGAGCTCCTTGTTGGTGAGCTTCGGGTTGTCCAGGATGTAGGCGTAGTTGAGAATGGAACCAGCATCGAGGAGCGCGCCCGCGCATTCGGGAAGCCGACGGAAGAACCACGGATACTCCACGATCCGCTCGTCCAGGCGCCAGCCGTGTCGGGGAGGAAGTCGATGGGGGTCCCAGGTCGCATCGGTGGCCGCGGCGAGAATCGAATTCTGCTTGTGGAGATGGTACCCCGGAGTCCAGGGTTTCTGCCCCTCGGCGAGAAACCGACGGTACTCGCGCGCCGCCGTGAGGCGGTCGGCAAGGCGTTTCGCCTGGGCGGGGAGTGAAAGCAAACGCCGGATCATCGGCGCGATTTCCCGGCGCATCGGCGCGCGCTGCGCGAAAACAGGTTCTGCCGGTGTGCGTTCATTTGCCCGAGTATCGGGTGCGGTGGGCCCGGCGGTCAAGCGGCTCGGCTCCCGGCGGCTCGTCTACAGGTCTGTGCCGAAGCGACGGCAGAAACAACGTTGTCCGACCTGCGGGCGGCCTGCTCGTCGTCGGGGTCGTGCCACTCGTCTTCGTGTGCGGCGAGGCAGCGCAGGGCGACCTTGGTGAGGCGGCGGGCGACCTTGGTGAGGCGGCGGGCGATCTTGTGCGTGAGCGCCGCCACGTCCTCGTCGGTGGGAGGCGGCAGCTCGGCGAAGCGCAAGGTCTGCGCCGGGCCGGGGACCCAGAGCCCGTCGGCCGCCGCGATCTCCGCTCGTGTCCAGGCCGCCAGTACGCTGTTCATGGCAATCCTGTAGCGACGCGGAGCGCGAGATCCAGATCGGCATGCTCGAAGGCGCTGGCCATGCGCTCCACCTGAGCGCGGTCCAACCCGACAGCCCGCGCCGCGCGTCGCCAACCTGACGTTGCTCGTGCCGCCTGCCCGACGATTTCCTCAGCATCGGCGGGATCCAGGCCCATATACCCGGCGACATCCAGCAACGTTTGCAGCGAGCTCCGCGGGCTCTGATCGTCGAGCGCCAACGCGTGAATACGCGGTCGGACGTCGGTGGGGATGGGGTTGAGATCGAAGGCCGGCGACAGCACCCAGCCCCGCGCAGACCGGAGGAATCCGTGGTTCCGGAGATGATCGTCCGTGTTCGTCACCAGCACGCCGAAGACCATGCGACGCCAGAGCTCGCGCAGATCCTCCTCTACGCGACTGCCGTACACCCGAATGGCGTCGGCGATCTCCAGGTAGCTTCGATCCTGCTCCCCTTCCGTGGCGCCGAGCATGGCCATGGCTGACAGGTAGGGAATCCGTCGTGGGCCCTGGCGATCAAACCGCTCCACCAGGAGCACGGCCCGCTCTCCGACCCGCTCGAGCCGCGTGACCGGCACCCTGACTCCGGCCGCTGCAGCCAGCCGGTGGACGACATGCTCCCAGTGGATGACCGGCCAGTCGTCGCTCACCGACGGAAACTTGGCGATCAGCAGGCGCCCCGAAGGGTCGACCACCGAGGCCTTGGGGCGGGCACCGCCGAGGCTCGAGCCCGGGGCCAACAGCAGGCGAAGCGCCTCCAGGTCCGTGGACTCCTGCTGGACACGGTCCGAGGCGGCCAGCAGCTCTCCCAGCCGGACCAACGGTGGGATGGAGGGCTCAGCCGCCGCCAGAAACGGGCCGCCACCGGCGTCCCGGAAACGGAGCGCTCCCTGGCGCGCGAGATCGTCGACCGTGAGCAGATAGTCGTGCTCGAAGAGGGCACCGCGCCGCCCTTCCAAGCGGGCCTGGCGCGCCATGAGGGTCCGCCCCCAGCGATCCGGCGCGGAGTCGGACAGACCGGCGAACAGCGCGCGTGGGCCGCCCGTGTGAAATGCGCCACGACCGAGCGGAAGGGCCGATGGGTCGAGCGCGAATCGGTGGGGGTGGCTCAACCATCCCTGGTGGTAGGTGAAGGTGGCGCTCTCCCGCTCACGCAGGACGCGCATGATGAGTCGGCCGGCGGGGATCGCCTCGCCCGCCAGATCGACGAAGACCTCGACGTCGCGCTCGCTCATGGGTCCGAGCCTTCGTGCGGCGCAGTCGGCAGCCGCACCCGTTGGGGCAGGCGCTCCTCGTCCAAGTCGAGCACGTATGGATCGGCGCTGGCGTCCAACAGGTCGGCGAGGCGCTCCTGCATGCCGAGCAGAAACAGCACCGTGGCGTAAATCCCCATCGACACTCGTCCGTCTCCCCGCTCCACCCGGCCGATGGTCTGCCGCGAGGTCATGGCCCGCTCCGCCATGAGCTGCATCGTGACGCGCCGACGCTTGCGCGCCGCGCAGATGTCCCGACCCAGCTTTCGCAGCGTGCGCTGCACAGGAAGCGGGAGCGCGCTCAGTGATTTCGTTGGTTGCATAAAGTTACCTTCTTGCAACCATATTATCATATACGGTTATATTTATACTACCTAAAACAAGACGCCAGGTCTGCTTCGGCCATGTTCAGGCGCGCACATGAGAAAGCGATCAACGCCCGTGGCGTTTGCGATCGCGGTAGGAAGGCCCGGCACCCCTGCCTCGGGCTGAGCTGACCGGCGAGGCTGAAACTGAGCTGACCGGCGAGGCTTGAGTTTCGGGCCGGGCCGGGCCGGCGAAGCCATTGACTCCCGCCGGAAACCGGGGAAAGATGATGCACTTTGAGAGGCGTTGGAATGCAGCTCGACTCCCGGATCTACATCGCCGGACACACCGGCCTCGTCGGATCCGCCATTGTGCGGCGGCTCCAGGCGGGCGGCTTCACGCGGCTGATCACCAGGGAGTACGAGGAGCTCGATCTCACGGATGCGCAGGCGACCGCTGGGTTCTTTTCGGAGGTCCGGCCCGAGTACGTGTTTCTGGCCGCGGCCAAGGTGGGCGGCATTCACGCCAACGACACGTTTCCGGCGGACTTCATCCGCATCAACCTGCAGATCGAGACGAACGTGATCGATGCGGCGCACCGATATGGGGCGACCAAGCTGCTGTTTCTCGGCAGCTCCTGCATCTATCCGAAGCACGCGCCCCAGCCGATGCGGGAAGAGCACCTGCTCACCGGCCCGTTGGAGCCCACCAACGACGCCTACGCCATCGCCAAGATCGCCGGCATCCTCATGTGCCAGAGCTACAACCGGCAGCACGGGACGAACTTCATCGCGGCGATGCCCACCAACCTCTACGGGCCGGGAGACAACTTCGATCTGGAGACGTCTCACGTGCTGCCCGCCATGGTTCGGAAATTCCACGAGGCGCGGCTGTCCGGACAGGCGGTGACGCTGTGGGGCACCGGCCGCCCGCGACGGGAGTTTCTGTTCGTCGACGACCTGGCGGACGGGCTTTTGTACCTGATGCACCACTTCGATGCGGCGCCGGGTGAGGTGTTTTGCAATGTGGGCGTCGGCCGGGACGTGTCCGTCGCGGAGCTGGCCGCGCAGGTGGCGGCGGTGGTCGGTTTCGACGGCGAGATCCTGTGGAACAGCGACATGCCGGACGGTACGCCGCGAAAACTGCTGGACGTTGGCAAGCTCAGCCGGCTGGGGTGGCGGGCGTCGACCGCCCTGGAGGACGGCATTCGCCAGACCTACGCGTGGTTCCTTGCCAATCGTGCATGATTGGGTGTTTTGCCCCGAATAGGAGACCCCTGTGAGCAGACCGAAAACCGCTTTTGTCACCGGCATCACCGGCCAGGACGGCTCGTACCTGGCGGAGCTGCTGCTCGCGAAGGGCTACGAGGTCCACGGCATCATTCGGCGTGCCAGCAGCTTCAACACGCAGCGGATCGAGCACATCTATCAAGACCCGCACGCGGACAGCCGTCGGTTGCACCTGCACTACGGGGATCTCACCGACGGCTCCAATATCTCCCGACTCATCGAGAAGCTGCAGCCGGACGAGATCTACAACCTGGCCGCCCAGAGCCACGTCAAGGTTTCCTTCGAGGTGCCGGAGTACACCGCAGACGTGGTCGCAGTCGGAACCATCCGGCTGCTGGACGCGATCAAGGACTCCCGCATCCAGACCCGCTTCTATCAGGCCTCCACGTCGGAGCTTTTTGGCAAGGTCCAGGAGGTCCCGCAGCGGGAAACGACGCCGTTCTACCCGCGCAGTCCGTACGCCGCGGCCAAGCTCTATGCGTACTGGGTCACGGTGAACTACCGGGAGGCCTACGGGCTCTTCGCGTGCAACGGGATCCTGTTCAACCACGAATCGGAACGGAGGGGTGAAACCTTCGTGACCCGGAAGATCACCAGGGCCGTGGGTCGAATCAAGCATGGACTCCAGCAGACGCTGCACCTGGGGAACCTGGCCCCGCTGAGGGACTGGGGCTATGCGCCCGAGTTCGTCGAAGGGATGTGGAGGATGCTGCAGCACGAGCGCCCCCTCGACCTCGTGCTCGCCACCGGGGAACCTCACTCCGTGGAAGAGTTTTGTCGGGAGGCCTTCGCCGTCGCAGAGCTCCCCCTCTCCTTCGAGGGCGAGGGCGAGCAGCGGCGCGGGATCGACCGGGACGGAATCGTCCGGGTGGCCGTGGATCCGCGGTACTTCCGCCCCACCGAGGTGGATCAGCTCGTGGGGGACCCGAGCCTGGCCAAAGCGGCGCTCGGTTGGGAACCGAAGGTGACCTTCCGGGAGCTGGTCCGGCGCATGGTGAAACACGACCTGCGGCTCGCCGAGCGGGAGGCTCGGGGTTAGTTCGCTTCTAGTACCTCCCCCGCCAGATGGTTGTGCGCGCCCGCACAAAGCCATATTATTGACCCATGACCCAGTACAAGAAGACCAAGACCGACGAGGTGCCAATCGTGTCGCTGCCGGACGACGAGTCGCACCCGAGGCAGGCGTATCTGTTCGTGCTCGCCGGCAGCGCCGTGGGGCAGATGGTGCGTGTCGACCGGGAGCTCTCCCTGGGCTGCACGGCCGAGGCCGACGTCCGGCTCACCGGGGACGGCATTGCGGAGCAGCACTGCCGGCTGGTGGGCGACCCGGCGGGGGGGGTGCGGCTCGAGTGTGCCCCTGACGGCGGAGAGACCTTTGTCAACAACGAGCCGGTCCGGGGCACCGTGGAGCTGAGCGGCGGGGACCGGATTCGGCTCGGCCCGGCGACGCTCCTGCAGCTCACGTTCCAGGATCCGGTGGAGGCGGAGGCGCGGCTCAAGCTGAGCGAGGCGTCCCTGCAGGACGGGCTCACACGGCTGCACAACGCCGACTACCTGGAGCACCGGCTGCACGCCGAGTGCGCCTTCGCGCTGCGTCACGAGACCATGCTGAGCCTGAGCCTGCTGGACCTCGATGGCTTCACCCGGCTCAATGACGAGCACGGCCACCGGATCGGTGATCAGATCCTTCAGACGCTGGCCAGTCTCATGAGCGACAGCGCCCGCCCGGAGGATGTGTGCGTTCGTTTGAGCGGCGGCACGTTCGCGGTCATCAGCATCGGGATGGGCATTGACGATGCCGTTGCGCAGGCCGAGCAGCTCCGTCAGCGCATCGCGCGCCACACCTTCATCGGCGCCGACTTCAGCTTCTCCGTCACTGTCAGCTTCGGTCTGGCGGCCCTTCCCCACCCGGCAATCAAGAGCGCCGACGACCTGCTCACCGGCGCCAAGCGGGCCCTAGCCGAAGCCAAGCAGGCCGGCCGCGACCAGCACAAGATCTTTACCGAGTAGCCGCCCAGGGCGCCGGTTCTGTTATGCGTCCAACTCGCGGGCGTCACGGTGCATGTCATCGGGGCGGGCGAACCGGGGCAGGACGGTGGCGTCCAGGGTGAGCGGCACCTTGTCGCCCGGTCCGAGGTCGGACAGCGCCTTCGGGGTCGGATCCCGGTCGCGGTCCGACCGGGGGAAAATGATCAGCGGGTCGCCCTGTCGGGCGTAGCGCCTGTCGACCAGGGCGAGCCCGATCTGCACCCGCCCCACGGAGACGCAGCTGGTGACCTGGCCGATGAACTCGCCGCGCTTGCCGTCCACCACCTTGTTCCCGGGCTGGATCTTCTTCCCGCCCCGCTGGCTGACCCGGAACCGGACGACCTCCCGGGTCCAGCTCCGCAGGGCGTCGACGCAGGCGTCCCGCCCGACGAACCACGGCTTGTGCATCCGCACGAACGGGGCGTAGCCCGCCTCGAGGGGGTTGATGCGGGATTCACCGGCGAGCTCGTGACCGTGGAGCGGCAGGCCGGCTTCGCACCGGGTGGAGTCCCGGGCGCCGAGGCCCGTGGGCGCCGCACCGAGGTCGCGCCCCGCGTCGAGGAGCAGGTTCCACAGGGCGGGCGCGTCGTCGGGATGGGGGAAGATCTCGAAGCCGACGTCCTCACCGGTGTAGCCGGTGCGCGCGACCAACACGCCGATGGAGTCCAGCGCCCCCTGGGTGAGCTCGAACCGGCGGAGCTGTCGCAGTCGACGAGCGAAGTCGGCGTCCCGCGTCAGCCGGAGCATCGTCGGCAGGGAGGCCGGCCCCTGGAAGGCGAGATCCACCCTGCGGCTCGCCCCCTCGGACTCGTCCAGCTTCAGGTTGACGATGCGCGCGCTGCCGTCCGGGCGCTTGACCGGGTGACGCTCATCGATGAGCACCTTGCCGGAGTTGACCGCCCGCAGCCAGGCTTCGTCCTGTTCGGCGTTGGCCGCGTTCACCACCACCATGAATCGGTCTTCGGCCTCGCGGTAGATGATGATGTCGTCGATGACGCGCCCGTCGGGCGCCAGGAGGTAGGAGTAGTGGCATTGGCCCGGGCGCAGCCACGGGACGTAGTTGGTGGTGACCAGGTCCAGGAATCGTTCGGCGTGGCGGCCCCGCACGGCCAAAACACCCATGTGCGAGACGTCGAACAGCCCGGCGCCGAGGCGCACCGCGCGGTGCTCCGCGCCGATGCCCTGGTACCAGACCGGCATCTCCCAGCCGGCGAAGGGCACCATGAAGCGCTTCTGGGTGAGCTTGAGGTGCTCCGCGTGCAGGCAGGTGCGGCGCAGCTCCTGTTCGGGCACGGCGAAGTCGTGCTGCGGCGGTGTCTGGGCGGCGGTGGTCTCCGCGAGCAGCGTGTCCTGCCCGACAAAATACGGCTTGTGTGGAGCGACCCTCCCGGTGGCGTAGACCCGGGCGAGCTCCCGACCCGCGGGTGTCTCCGCGCCCACGGCCGGCAGGTTGTGCGACCGGGCGAGCCGATCCTCCGCCTCGGCGCCGCAGGGCCGGGCGCCGGCCTCGAGGAGCTTCGTCCAGAGCTCGTGTGCCCCCTCGGCCGGGGTCACGATCACGTGGTGTCCTTCCGCTCCGGGGAGGCGCACCACCAGGGTGTTCTCAGCCCGGCCCACCTTCCCGGGGGGGACGAGCGCCACGGAGGGCAGCGCGGCGTCCACGGTGTCGGCGGCCTTGGGGCCCGCCAGGGCGAGCGTGGTGACGCTCGTGGACTCGGACAGGGGTCGCACCACGGCCGGCCCTTCGGCCTTGCGCAGGAGGTCTGCGTCCTGCATCACGTAGCCGTCCGAGAGCGCGCGGAGCCAGGCCGTCACGGCATCCCCGCGGCCGCCTCGGGTCACCACCAGAAAGGTCGCCGGCTCGGTGACCGGCGCCGACAGTCGGGCCACGGTCACCAGGTCGATGGGGGCGCCGTCCCGGTCCAACAACAGACTCGACAGGCACTCGTTCTGCTCGAGCTTCCGCACGTCCGCGGTCAGCGCGCACTGCAGCAGGCTCTCCGCCCGGCCGCCCTCCAGGCGGATCGCCTCGGCGTCACCGAGATCCCAGAGCGCGCACCCCTTCACAGCCGCGCTCAGCTCCTCGTCGGCGCTGCCGAAGTGGAGCGGGATCTGCCAGCCGGCGCGCTCGTACATCGTGGCCGAAGCGCGCGCATGGGCTTCGCCCAGGGGCGTCGTCCGGAGGGTCGCGGCGGTCGCGCGGGCGGTGACCGTGTGAGGATAGGCCAGGGTGGATCCGTCCCCGGGGCTGGGGTCCGTTGCCTCGTCAGCCAGCGCGGCGAGCTCGGCCCGGGTTTTCTCGAGCAGGGACCAATCCAGCTTGGCGCGACCCACGGGGCCCCCCGCATAGTGGTACTCGTAGGCGTGGGCGCCCCGCAGCGCGTTGACCACCACCTCGGCGATGCGGTCCATGTGCGCGGCCCCAAACCCCCGCTGGGTCACCCACACCGTGCCGAAGCGTAGGCCCGACGGCTGGTTGGCGGACGTGTCGCCCATGATTGTGTTCTTGTTGCAGGTGAGCCCGCACATGTCGAGCACGCGCGACGCGATCTCCCCGGTCAGGATTTGACCGGAGGCGGTCTTCACGCTCTTGAGATCGAGCAGGCACAGGTGGGTGTCGGTGCCCCCGTAGGCGAGCTTCACGCCGCGCTGCCCGAAGGCCTCGGCGAGGGCGGCGGCGTTCCGCACTACGTCGCGCATCAAGGCCTGGAAGGTCGGCTGCCGGGCGAGGTCGAAGGCCACGGCCTTGGCCGCGATCTGATGGATGTGCGGTCCGCCCTGCTCGCCCGGGAACACCCCCAGGTCGACCCGCGCCGCGTGCTCCGGGTCCGTGGTCAGGATCGCGGCGCCCCGTGGTCCGCACAGGCTCTTGTGGGTGGTGAAGGAGATCACGTGCGCGTGTCCCACCGGGCTCCGCAGCACGCCGGCCGCCACCAGCCCCGCGGTGTGTGCGATGTCCGCGTGCAGGATCGCGCCCACCTGATCGGCGATCGTCCGCAGCGCGGGCCAGTCGATGTCCCACGGGTAGGCGCTGAACCCGGCGACGATGAGCGCCGGGCGGAATTCTCGCGCCTGTTTCTCCATGGCTGCGTAGTCCAACGCCCCGCTCGAGGCGGGGCGATAGGCGCCGATGTGATAGGTGCGCCCGGATCGGTTGACCTCGCTGCCGTGGGTGAGGTGTCCTCCGCAGGTGAGATCCATGCCCATGATGCGGTCGCCGGGCCGCAAGAACGCGTTGTACACGGCGTTGTTCGCCGCGGCACCGGAGAGCGGCTGCACGTTGGCGTAGAGCTGATCGTGGGGCACCGCGTCGGTGGCGAAGAGCATGGACAGTCGTCGTTTGGCCACCGCCTCGACGACGTTGACGTAGTCGCAGCCCTTGTAGTACCGGCGGTCACCGTACCGACGAAACTCTACGAAGGTCTCGTCGAAGGCTTCCAGCGCGCTCTCGTCCAGGGTCCACATGCGAGGGCTGGGGTACCCTTCGGCGTAGATGTTGGCGAGCTCGCTGGACAGCGCCTCCCGGACCGGCGGCGGGCAGATCGACTCCGACGCGATCATGATCAGCTTGCGATTCTGCCGGTCGGCTTCGTAGCGGTTCAACCGGGCGATCAGGGGATCGGCTTGGTCCAAGGACTCACCGGGGCTGCGCAGGGTGTTGCTCATGGGGGGGCTCTCCTCGGGGCTCGAGTTCGACTTGGGGTCATTAATACCAGCAACCCCACCACTAGCAAGGGCGGATCGCTGGGACGCCCACGGGCGCTCGTCCTTTATCCCGGTTCCCCTTTCTCGGCCTTCGGGGCACACTGTCTTCGGAGGATCGCCATGAAGATCGCCAGCTGGAACGTGAACTCCGTGCGCGCCCGCCTCGACCGGGTCCTCGGCTGGTTGGATCAGGAGCGGCCCGACGTGCTCTGCCTCCAGGAAACCAAGGTGGTGGACGCGGACTTTCCCGAGGAGCCCTTCCGGGGGGCCGGGTACCACGCACTCGTCCACGGGCAGAAGACCTACAACGGGGTCGCGATCCTGTCGCGCGCGCCGGTCGTGGAGCTCGCCCGTGGATTCGATGACGGCCACGACGACCTCGGCGCGCGGTTTCTCGCGGCGCAGGTGGAAGGGGTCTTGGTGGCGTCGGTGTACGTGCCCAACGGCCGGGAAGTGGACTCGACGCACTTCCACGACAAGCTCGCCTGGTTGGGCCGGCTCCGGGCGTTTCTGGAGCGGCGGTCGGCGCCGGCGGCGGAGGTGGTGCTCTGTGGCGACTGGAACGTCGCGCCGGACGATCGGGACGTGTACGACCCGGAGGGCTGGGTCGGGCGGCTCCACTGCCACCCTGACGAGCGCGCCGCGCTGCGGGAGCTGTGCGCGTGGGGGCTCACCGACACCTATCGTCTGCACGAGAGCGGCGGGGGAAAATACTCGTGGTGGGACTACCGCCAGCTCGCCTTTCCGCGGAATCACGGCCTGCGCATCGATCTGATCTTGGCCAGCCGGCCCGTCGCCGACCGCTGTGTGCGGGCGGCCATCGACCGCGACGCCCGCAAGGGCAAGGGCGCGTCGGATCACACGGTCATCTGGGCGGAGCTCGACCGCTGATCCGGGCGGCGAACACCAGCTTGTTGCGGACGACCCGTCGGGCCAGGCCGAACAGCCCCCTGCCGACAGCGTGGGGGAGCCACCGCAGGAGGGGCAGGTTTCGGGCGTAGTGCCCGTCGTCGAAGGAGTAGGCCGACTCGTACCGGGACCACAGCAGCTCCAACGGGAGCTGCGTCTGCAACCACTCCAGCTGACGTCTGCCCAGGAACTGGACGTGGGGCCCGGGCTCCGCCAGCTGCGTCGGATACGAGATGGTCGCGCAGAGCTGCTGCCCGACGGCGGGCGCTCCGCCGCGGATGAGGGCCCGCCCCAGGCGGTGCGTCACGGCGTCCGACCCCGGTGTGGCGTGCAGCCAGATCCCACCCGGGCGTGTGACCCGCACGAGCTGCTCGAAAAAGGATCGGAGGTCGTGCACGTGCTCCAGCACGTCGAGTGAAACCACCGCATCGAACTCGGCGTCCGGCCAGGTGCCCTGGTCCTCGAAGCCCACGGTGCGCACGTCCTCAAGGCCCAACACGCCCCGGGCGTACGTCACGTCCCCGCCGTGATACTCCAGGCCCACGGCGTGTGAGGCGCCGCCCTCGAGCAGCGCCTTCAGCAGAAATCCGCGCCCACAGCCCACCTCCAGCACACGCGCCCCGCTCACGGGCCCTGTCGCCGCGAGTGTCTGGGCGAAGCGCGCGGCCTTGCGTCGGGACGGCTCCAGGTCGTCTTCCGAGTACGCCATGGCGTGCTCCCACACCACGGCCGGACGAAGCGGGGGCGCTGCGCCCCAGTCGTACGCCACTTGAAACAGGCCGCAATTCGAGCAGGTCCCGCCCCAGAAAGGGGTCCCGTCGGCGCGCCGCAGGCGGTGGGAGCGCCTGAGCCTCCGCGACCCACACAGCTTGCAGCGGAAGGCGTCGAGCTCGGTAGGGCTGGGATCCATCTTCAGAGGCAGTCCGTCGGTGTTCGGCACTCGGGCCGCCCCGGGATTAGGGTATGGGCACCGTTGTAAGTCAAGGCGAAACAGGATGTGGTCACGGGGCGCTGCCGCAGAGCGACAACTCCACCGCTGCGCGGCGGAACACTCCCCTCCCGTCCCCTCAAGGGGCAGCCCGCCAGCGCGGGGGCGCTGTGCTATCTACCACTTGAACAGTTACGCGAAACATTGGACTTGTCGTAGCGGGGGGATGGCAATAGTCTGGGCCGGGCCGGGGCGCCCCGGCACGCCAAGGCGAAAGTGTGAGATCCGCATGACTATCAGACGGCTACGTCAAGCGATTCTGTTGCTCCTGTCGCTCGTGCTGGTGTTGGCCAGCGTGTCGTACTCCAGCGTGCTGCAGCGGGGCTACGTGGTGGTCAAGTTCGCCGCCCTGCTCATCGGCGCGACCGGGCTGCTGGCGCTCTGCGGCTATGTGCTCGGCACTGGGAAACGCTGGAAAGAGCTGCGGGATCCCTTCTTCTACCTGCTGGTGGCCGAGCTGGGGGCCCTCGTGGTGTCCATCGCCTTCTCGGGGCAGCCCATGGTCAGTCTGCTGGGGTCCATGCCGCGGCTCATGGGCTCGATCACCATCGCGTGCTTCGTCGTGGCGGCGGTGGCCGTCGTCGTCGGCGTGGGGAGGCGACGTGAGAACCTGCTGCTGCTCCTGCGCGTCATCGGTGTGACCGGCGCGGCGGTCGCCGCGAACGCGATCTACGAGTGGCCCACCCACTTTCACTTCCGGCCCCCGGGCCTGGTGGGCAACGCGGAGTTCTTGTCCAACTACCTGCTGTTCGGCTCCCTCGGCTCCCTGGGCCTGCTGCTCGTGGAGCGGCGGAAGGGTTGGGTCGTGATGGCGATGCTCACGGCCTCGATCAGCGCGGTCGGCATGTCGGTGCTCCGGACCCGCGGCGCCTGGCTGGGCTTTGGCGCCGGCGTTGCGGTGTTCATCCTGCTGGTCTATCCCTGGCAGCGCCCGGCGGAGCTCGTGGCCGAAACGCGGAAGCGGTTGCTCCTGCTCTGCGCTACTGCCGTCGGCGTGGCAGTGGCGGTGGCCCTGTACGGAGTTGCCAAGGCGATCAAACCCATCGGGTTCCACGTCCTGCTGCCATTCCTGCCGGTGCTGGGAATGGGATTCCTCACGCTGCCGTGGGTCTTGCCATCCATCCGGTATCTCCGCCACGCGTTGCTCGTGACCATTGTTGTGTTGGCCGCGTTCTCGGGCTGGGCGCTCACCACGCAGTCGTCCATCGTACCGCATGAGGTGGGCATTGCGCTGCGTCTCACCAAGCCGAGCACCCGGGGAATCGTGCGGGATGATACGGTGTCGATGCTCAAGAAGCACTGGCTGTTCGGGTGCGGCATCGAGAACTTTCGCGTGGCCTTCCTGGAGTTCAAGTCCGAGCGCGTGGCGCGCGGAGATCCGCGGGTCAACTACCGGAACCCGCACAACATGCTCCTGTACGAGTGGACCGCGAACGGACTGCTGGGCATGCTGACCTACTTGGGTCTCATCATCGTCGGGATCTGGTCGCTGCTGCTCGCCCGGCGGAAGGAGCCGGACTCGCCCTGGGCGCTGCTGGCGGGGGGGCTCCTGGCGACCCTCGCGGCGTACCTGGTGCACAATTACTTCAACTACGACGTGATCCCCACCGGGCTCCTGTTCTATGTGTTCCTGGCCGTGGCGGTGGTGCTGCGGCAGTCGGCCGGCGTGAGCGTGCCCGAGGCGGCGGAGCCCGAGGCGGCCGAGCCCGAACAGACGCCGGCGGCGGAGCCCGCCAGGGGCAAACGGAAAAAGCGCCGCAAGCAGGGGAGCGCCGCCCCCACCGGTCGCACCCGGCGGGCTGCCCTTCGGGAGGCGGAGCAGCAACAACAGGACGGCCGCTGGCGGATCTTCTGCCTCGGCGCCGGTCTGAGCGGCATCGGCGTGATGGCGATCCTCTTTTACGGGCTCGACAGCGTGGGAGGCCTGTTCAAGTTCGCCGTCTCGGAGCTGCAGTCAGAGGAGAAGACTGACGTCCTGCCCTGGATCCTGATGCTGTCCTGGGTGGGGCTGTGGACCATCGCGCTGTTCAGCCCCTCGCCGTTCCGAACCCGGGACGATTCGGACGACGGGGAGGATGTCCTTCTGCCGTCGCACACCTGGTTCGCCCTGGCGCCCCTGTTGGCGCTCAGCGTCGGGCTCGGCGTGTGGTGGTCCGGCCAGCAGCTCAAGGCCGACTGGAATATGTTCCGGGCGCTCGCCTACTCCAAGGGAGCCGGGAGTCAGCTGATCCCGAAGCTGCAGCAGATCGATCAACAGCTCCGTCAGATCGCCGACGCGGAGCGGAGACTGCAGCGGCAGGGGGACGGCGGGGGCGAGGCGGATCGACTGGCCCAGAGCCGTCGCCGCCTCGAGTACCAGCAGGCCGGCGTGGGCCGGATGGTTCAGCGCCTGCTCAAGAAGGTGCAGGAGCACGGCAGCCGGGGCGCCCGGGCGGTCCACTCCCTCGGGTACTATCACTTCCAGTATTCCAAGGCGTTGCACCCGTTCCTCAGGGCGCGGAGCGCGCTGCCCGACTACAACAAGATCGTGCTGACCTCGCTTCGGCACGCGCAGCGGAGCGTGCGGAACAACACGAACCCGGAGAGCGCCTGGTCGCACCTCTCGGTGGTGTACCTGGCCTGCGGGAACATCGATCTGCAGGGCGTCACGGAGCAGCAATACAAAGTGGCCTACGCCCTCAAGAAGAATAACCTGGCCAACGCGAAACGGGCGCTGGCGCGGTCCATCAACTACGACAAGTTCTACTACGACACCCATCGGATGATGGCGCTGCTCCACCTGCAGAGCGGTCACATCGACGAGGCGCTGAAGGAGATGAACCGGAGCCTCGACATCACCGAGCAGAAGCACTGGTTCAACGCCCACACCGCGGCCGTGGAGCTGTACCGCGCGATGCGCAAGGGGGACGAGGAGAAGGCGGACAAGGCGAGGAAGCGGCTATGGATGTGGATCCGTAGGAGCTTGTACGAGGGGCCGATGTACCTCTCGGCCCTGGCCTGGCTCTCGGAGGAGGATCACTACCGCCGCCTGTTCCAGGTGTCCCAGATTCTGGTGTCGGGGAAGCTGAAGGAGGCCGGCGTCGCGCTGCTCCGCCTCGCCAAGGCGAGGGGACTGAAATCGGTCCCAAGTCAGGACCTGAGATATCTCCGGGGGCTCCAAGCGGTGCTGGTCGGCGACAGCCGTGTGGCCCTGCGGCTCCTCAGGGAGTACCACCGGGCGAAGCTGCCGGAGAATTTTATCGATACGGTGGTGGAGCTCGTCACCGCCATCGGGCGAATCCAGTCCGACATCAAGCGGATGCTGGAGGTGGCAAGTGCGGACTCGAGGAGCGCCGCGGCGATGCACCGGCGAGTGCTGCACCAGATCGTGGAACGCGCCCTGGCTCAGCGTGAGCTGTACATGAAGATCATCGGCTATCACATCGCCGAGCTGATCGACAGCGGCGATGATCAGCAGGCGAAAAAGCTCGCCCAGGGTGCAGCGCAACTGGCCAATCTGCTCTATCAGCGCAGGCGGGAAGACTACTTCCCCAACGAGTTCCGAAGACTCTACCGGCAGGTGATCGCGGCCAAGGAACAGGTCGAAGGGGCGGCCACGAAGAACGGGCGCCTGATGCGGGCGCGGATGATGCTGCAGCGGCGGGACTACCAGGCGACGCTGCGCATCGCCGACGGGGCCCTCAAGCGCTTCAAGGATGCCCCGGCGGCGATCCACTTCCTCAAGGGGGCGGCGCTGGAGGGGTTGCGGCGACGGGCCGAGGCCGTGGCGTCCTACAGGCGCTACCTGACGGCGGATCCCAACGGCAAGTACGCAGACCAGGTGAAGGCCCGAGTGCAGCAGCTCGACAGATAGCAACGGCTCTCAGTCCGACTCCTGTTCCCCTTCGAGCGCGGTGCCCAGCTGCTCCCACTCTTCGAGTGTCCGCGCCAGCTCTGCCTCCCGAGCCTGCCGGAGCGCGGCCTCCTGCTCCAGGGTCTCCCAGTCGTCGCCCGCCCGCTCCAGTCGGACCTGGATCGCGGCGAGCTCCTCCTCCAGTGAGCCGATGCGCTCCTCCAGCTCCTGGAACCGGCGCTCTGCGCGTTCCCGCTGACGTCTCTGCAGTCGCTGCTGCTCGCGCTGCGCCGCGCGGTCGGCCTTGTCCTTCTGGCGCGCCGCCTGGACCGGGGTGGATGCCGGCGCCTCCGGTGCGCCCTGGCGCGCCTGCCGCTGACGCAGCTCCGAGTAGTTGCCCCAGTGCTGTCCCACCCCCGCCGCGTCAAAGTACAGCAGCTTGGTGACGATGCGATCGAGGAAGTAACGGTCGTGGCTCACCACGATCAGGGTGCCTGGATAGGCCGCGAGGGCCTCCTCGAGGGCTTCCCGGGCCGGAATGTCCAGGTGATTGGTGGGCTCGTCGAGGGCGAGCAGGTTGTACGGCATCATCGCGAGCTTCCCCAGCGCCAGGCGACTGCGTTCCCCGCCCGACAAACTGCTCACCGGGCGGAACACCTCGTCGTTCCCGAACCGGAGTCGTCCCAGGATCCCGCGGACGGCTTCGGTGGTGAGATCACCCCGCACGGACTGGATCTCCTCGAGGAGATTGCGGGTGTCGTCGAGGTCGCTGCGTTGCTGGTCGAAGTGTCCGAGGCTGACCTGCTTCGCCTGATGGACTGCGCCGCCGGTCGGCGCGGTGAGGCTCACCAACGCCTTGAGCAGCGTGGTCTTCCCGCAGCCGTTCGGGCCCACGATCCCCAGCCGATCGCCCCGCTCGATGGTCAGGTTCAAGGCGGTGACCAGCGGCTCCGTCCCCCCGTGCGCGAGCGTGAGCTCTTCGGCCCGCAGCATCTGCCGAGCCCCGCGGTGCTCGGCCATGGTGAACTTCAGGCGCATCCCTTCGGAGCGGGCCCAGGGGTCCTCCGGCACGTCGATCCGCTCGATTCGCTCCAGGGTGCGCTTCCGGCTGGTGGCCTGGCGCGCCTTCTGGCCGGCGTGGTTTCGCGCGACGAAGTCCTCGAGCTTGGCGATCTCGCTCCGCTGCTTCTCGATTTCGGCGTGCACCAGCGCCATGCGCTGCTTCCGCTCGACGTTGTAGCGGTCGAAGTTACCGCGATATCGCTCCAGGCGTTTCCCTGCGATCTCGATGATCTCGGTGCACACCGCGTTGAGAAAGGCGCGATCGTGGGACACCAGGACCAACGCGCGGCGGGAGGCCTTGAGGCGCGCCTCGAGGCGCTCCGTGGCCTCGATGTCCAGGTGGTTCGTGGGCTCGTCGAGCAGCAGCAGGTCCGGATCGCGGACCAGCACCCGGGCGAGCTCGATCCGCCCCTGCTCGCCGCCGGAGAAAGAGGTGAGGGGGCGCCCCAGGTCGGACTCGGCGAAGCCCAGGTCAGCGACGATTTCCCGCACCCGCCCCTCGAGGGAGTCGCCGCCCACCAGCTCGTACTCATGCTGCACCTGGCCGTAGGCCTTGAGCGCGGCCTCGTCGTCGGGCGCGTTCTCCAGCGCCTGCAGCACCCGGGCGCGCTCGCTCCGTAGCTGGACGATGCGGGCGAATGGGGCCAGCAGCGCGCCGAGCAGGTCCCCTTCGGAGTGGCTCTCGCTGGACTGGCGCAAATACCCGATCTCCACGTCCCTTGCCCTCGACACTGCACCGGCGTCGGGTGCCTGGGAGCCGGCGATGAGCCGGAGGAGGGTGGATTTGCCGCAGCCGTTGGGTCCCACGAGCCCGACGCGACAGCCGGGATCGATCTGCCAGGTGATCCCGGCGAAGATCTCCACGCCCGGATAGCGGAAGTGCAAATCGGAGAGCTGAACCAGCATGACGCGCCGTTTTAGCACAGGCCCACCGGTGCTCGCAATTCGGTCACACCATTCGGGGCGCGGTACCCCGAGACGAAGGCCGCAGGCAGCTCACCCTCCGCGCGGGCGCATACCCAGCGGGGTGCGCATTCCGTCTGCCCGACGGCTGAATCGTTTGGGTTTTCCCTGGCAGCGCCGGCCGTCGGTGTAAAATTTTCATCCCTGTGCCCGTAGGCGCTTGGCCGCGCAGACGTCAGGCGATGGCGAGCGCTCGCCTATGCCCGCCTTCTTTCTGGCCGAGAAAACCGGTGCGTCCGGCGCCGCGCTGGGTTCCGCCAAGCCAATATTTGTTTCAGAACTGCTTGAGATAAATCGTCTGACGCAGAAGTGAAACAAAGTGCGGCTGTTTTTGTTTCAGAACTGCCTGAGATGAATCGTCTGACGCAGAAGTGAAACATCGGCGCGTGGTGCGCGCCCTGCCACCCAGACAGCATACACTCCTGGCCGGCGCGGACATCAGGCGAGGTCGCGAAGGCCCGGGCGTGCCCGCG
>JBDRSE010000199.1:0-90913 GCA_043825095.1 bacterium | reverse complement strand
CGGCGACACCTTCGGCTGCACCTCGGGCAACGACATCTCCTTTGCCGCGGCCCTCGAGATGACCCTGCTCGACGGTTACCTGCGCATCATGGGCCGACACATCGGCCCCCGTACGGGAGACCCCCGCCACTTCCGGTCCTTCGAAGAATTCCTGGCCGCCTTCCGACGCCAGGTGATCTTCATGATCGATACCGTGGTCAAGGCCGTGGACCTCAAGGACCGCGCGTACTGGGAGGGCTTCCCCAACCCCTACGTCTCGCTTACCCTCCGCGGCTGCGTCGACCGGGCCCGGGACATGACCCAGGGCGGCGCCGACTACAACTTCAGCTCCATCAGCGGCCGCGGGCTCGGCACGGCCGTGGACTCCCTCGCCGCGATCAAGCACTTCGTCTACGACACCGGCGCGCTGAGCATGGATCAGCTCATCGCCCTGCTCGAAACCAACTTCGCCGGCGCCGAGCCCACGCGAGTCCGCCTGGCCAATCGCGGGCCCAAGTACGGCTGTGACGACGACTACGCCGACGCCATCGCCCGAGACGTCACCGCCTTCTTCTGCCGCGAGGTGGCGAGCCGACAGACCATCCGCGGCGGTCCCTACCGGCCGAGCTTCTTCTCCTACGGCATGCACGTCATCGAGGGCATGTTCCTGGGCGCCACCCCCAACGGCCGGCGCGCCGGCGAGCCCGTCTCCAACAGCTTCTCCCCGTCCAACGGCTCCGAGCGCGAGGGGCCCACCGCGATGCTCCGCTCGGTGGCCAAGATCGATCACAGTCTCATCTCCAACGGCTGCGCCCTGAACGTGAAGTTCCTCCCAAGCCTGTTCGACGGAAACGAGCGCCTGGACAAGATGGTCGCCCTGGTAAAGGGCTTCTTCGCCCAGGGCGGCATGGAAATGCAGCCCAACGTCGTGTCCAACGAGACCCTGCGCAATGCCCAGCAACACCCCGACCAGTACCGCGACCTGGTGGTCCGGGTGTCCGGCTACTCCGCCTACTTCACCGACCTCGGCAAGCCCCTGCAAGACGAGATCATCTCCCGCACCGAGTTCGGCAAGCTCTGACCTCCCCACCGGCACCCCTACACCCATGCGCACTGTGAGCATCGAGGCTGACGCCAAGTGAATCGCCCCGGATACATCGGAGACCTGGTTGGTTGAGCTACCCCGTTCGATTCTTCAGCCACGCCAGGGCCAGGGCCACGAGGCCTGCCGGGACTAGCACGTCTTCCAGGGCGGCGCCGGTGGAGCAGCTCGCGCAACCGCCACGACGGTGGCGGGGACGGCGGGGAACGCCGGGCGGCAGGGGGAGATTCACACGGTCGGGGTATAGCGGTGTGTGCTTCCGGCCCGACGCGACGAGGCCGACCTTGAGCGGCGTAACGGCGATCCCCAGCAGCTGCGCGTAGCCATCGGTGAGCACCTGACTCAAGACCGCCGTGACGCGCGCGACCTGTTTCTGATCCTCGAGCCAGGCGCAGCTCATCTCCTTGCTCAGGACAGGGAGGATCATCGGCGCGAGCCGCTTCCCCTCCCCCGGCTTTCGCAGCAGCGCCACGACCTGAGGATTCACCGACCACACCACCAGCTTGCCCGTGACCCCGCTGCAGAACCGGTACGGGGGCTCCAGGGTCACTGCGACCGGGTCGGTCGTGTTGCAGGGCCGGGACGTGGGTTTCGGCGTCGGCGTCGGCGTCGGCATCGGACCGCCGCCCGGGATGCGCGAGCGATCCACCGTGCTGCCGGCGCCGATCCCGGGGCGGGGCTTCTTTCTGGGCAAAGGTGGCGTACCGGGCGGAGGGAGCTTGGGCTGCGCCTGTGCCTTTGACTGGTACAGCAGCTCACCGGCCACGACCACCGCCCCCGCGGCGAACGCCTTGAGAAACCCCCGCCGATCGGCGCGCTTGGATCTGCGCACCTCGGACGTGGCCGGGTACCCACGGTCCGCCTGGTACAACCTGAGCGGCTCGATCTTCTTCATTGGGATCTCCGTCCTCTTGCAACAAACATGCGGGGGCAGACCTGATCATCTTGCGTGTTTCGCAAATAAATTCAAAGAGGTTTTCTGTTCTTCTCCCCTGTCTGTTCCCCTGTCTGTTGACAACGGATAAAGCCGACCCATCATGTAGGGATTGCCCGGATGCACCGGGCCCGAACATGTAGAGAGGCGCGAGGGACCTGGCCTGTTGACCGCCCGGCAACCTGCTCCGCAAGGTGCCAATTCCAGCCCGCAAGGGACCCATGAGGCCAACGCAGGCAACGGACACTTTCCCGAACAACCGTTTCCCATTGCTTGCAGCCCTGAAGACCTTCGAAGCGCCACGGCGCTGCGGGATCCACGAGGAGTACGACATGACCCAGACCAACACCCACACCATTCCGACCGAGCCCATCGGCTCCATCCCCCGGCCCCAGAACGTCATCGACGGAGTGCGCGACTTCGAGCAGGGGCGCATCACCCAGGAGACGCTGAACGACCTGTACCAGGAGGCGCTCATCGACACCATCAGGCGCTTCGAGGAGACCGGCTCCCCGGTGATCACCGACGGCGAGCAGACCAAGTCCAGCTTTGTCGGCTACCCCCTGGAGGGACTCACGAACCTCGCTCCCGGCGGGGCGACCATCTCCTTCAAGGACGGCCACGAGCGGCAGCTCCCCCTGCTCAGCGCCGGGCCCTTCCGGTATCGCAACCACGCCGACTCCTACCTCACCGAGGCACGCCGCCTGTCCAATGCGCCGGTGAAGCAGGCGGTCATCTCCGCGTCGGCCCTCTCGCTGCTCTACCCGGCCGGCGGAATCGCCGGCTACACCCGGGACCGCTTCCTGGCGGACCTGGTCAACGAGGTGGAGGCCGACATCCGACGTTGCCTCGACGCCGGGGCTCACAACGTGCAGATCGACTTCACCGAAGGGCGGCTCTCCCTGAAGCTGGATCCCAGCGGTGGATTGCTGCAGCAGTTCGTGGCCCTGAACAACCAGGTGCTGGATCGGTTCACAGCCCGGGAGCGGCAGCGCATCGGCATCCACACCTGCCCCGGCGGTGATCACGACTCGACCCACAGCGCCGACGTGGACTACGCCGAGCTGCTCCCGCAGCTCTTCGAGCTCCACGCCGGCAGCTTCTACATCCAGCTCGCAAGCGAGACCGACCGCCGCCGCGTGCTGCGGGTCATCCGCGACCACTCCAAGAACGACCAGCGCATCTTCGTGGGCGTCATCGATCCCCTCAATCCGCGGGTCGAGACGGTGGAAGAGGTGCGGGACCGCGTCCTCGAGGCCGCGGAGTACATCCCGGTGGAGCGGCTCGGCACCACCGACGACTGCGGCTTCTCACCCTTTGGGGACGACGTCTCCACCGCCCGCGACACCGCCTTCGCCAAGATCCGCGCTCGCGTGGAGGGAACCCGACTCGCCCTGGAGGCGCTGCGCAGCTAGGCGAAAGTCCCGGTCTACTCGCAGTCGGTGATTTCCTGCACCTTGGCGTAGGCGCTGAAGCCGACCCCGTAGTGGTCCGGGGAATCCGGGTCGTCGGGTTGCAGGGCGTAGGTCCAGGCGATGAGCTCGCCCGTGAAGGAGAACCCGACCGGGGGCCAGTAGGCGCCGCAGTAGATGCACGGCAGGCCGATGGTGGCCACCTCGTAGATGTCGGTCCCGTCCGAGAACTGGATCCGGCCGCGCTCGGTGTAGTAGTCCGGCGGATCCTCCCGCTGGATCTCGAGCCAGACGATCCGGCCGTTCTGGATCCGCGGCCCGGAGCGGATCTGATCCGTGGAAGTGAGCTGCGACACGGTCTCCCCGTCGTACACCTTCACCTGGTCGTCGCAGATCCACACGGCCTGTCCCTGGTCTGCGTCCGGCTCGTGACACCAGTCGCCGGTGTCCAGCACGCGGACCTCCGGGTCCGCCTCGTCCCAAACGCAGATGGACGCGTTACAGGCCCAGAAGACGCGTCCGTCGCTCACCCCGGGCCGGTCATCCGGCAGGTTGTTGTCCGTGAGCTGCTCCAGCGTGCCGTCTCGCCAGCGGTGGATCTCGTTGTCGTTGCCGTCCCAGAGCGCGAACACCACGGTCCCGTCCCGCAGGTAGGGCAGCGCCCAGTTGGGACTCTCGGTGCGCAGGATCTCGATCACCTGGGCACCGTCGTAATAGTAGACCCCGGTGTCCGAGGACCAGGCCGCGGTGCGGCCGTCCACCAGCCGGTGGGGCGCCTCGGTGTAGAACCCCATGGAGTCGATGGGATAGTGAAGCGAGTATTGGCCCAGCTCGACGAGCTGTTCCGCGTCGGGCTGAAAGTACAGCGTGGACGGCTCACCGTACACGCCGGCGCTGTCGGCCCACAACACGGCCCGACCGTCCGCGTCCAGCAGCCGGGTCTGACGGTCGTCGGCCGTGACCTGGGACACCGCTTCGGTGTCGGTGTTGACCACGAAGATCTCCGGATCGTCCGGAGAGTTGGAGCCCCCGGTGCCCGTGTCGGTGTAGTACACCCAGGAGCCCGACGCCTCCAGCGGCATGGGCTCGAGATTCACCAGCTCGTTGTTCAGGTAGTGGATGTCAAAGGTGTAGGAAAGCACCGTGCACTCCGGCACGGGATCGACGGGATCGACGGGATCGCTGGGATCGCTGCCCACGCTGCGGGACGAACAAGAACAGAGCACCGTCGTCGCGCCAAGCAGTGCCAGCGCCCCGAAAGCCATTCGATGAAACATGATGAACCCCTCAGATTATTACTAACAAAACCACAATAACTACGGCGTAAGCGTAGCGCCCAACCCAGGGGCTGTCAATCGGTCGGCTGAGGGGCGCTCAGTTGGCCGCCTTCACGAGCACCGCGGAGTGATCGCCGCGGATGCGAGGGCGGTCGACGATCGAGAATCCGGCCTCCTGGGCAGTCCGGAGGGTCTCCTCGAACTTCTTCTCGGTCACGTGACCGCGGGGCTCGGACACGAGCAGCTTGCCGCCGGGCACCAGGCAGTCGTACACGTCAGCGAGGAACTGCCGCTGATCCGGCACCTCGTGCACCATGGCAAAGGCGAGGGTGAAGTCCACGGCGCCGCGTAGGTCCCCGCAGCCCAAGCCATCTTTGGGCACCAGGCGGGACTCGACGCGGCCGGCCACGCCGGCCTTTCGCACGCGCTTTTGCAGGGACTTCAACATGCGCTCTTGAACGTCGAGGCACACCACCCGACCGGTGGGCCCGACCAGCTCGGCGAGGGGCACGCTGAAAAAGCCCATGGCGCACCCGATGTCCAGCGCGGTCATGCCGGGCCGGACGTAGGGGGCCAGGATCTTGGTCGGATGCTGGAACAGCTTCCGAATGGGGCTCGCCATGAAATAACCGATCCAGGGGGGACACACATGATCTGCCATGATTGCCTCCGCGGAGATTGCCTCCGCTAAGGATCATAATGTGAACCATGGTTCAGTTTTGTCAATTAAAAACTGAACCATGGTTCAGTTTTCTTCACATGCTCACTCCTTCGGTGCTATCATCTGGGAATCAGGAGCTGCCCAGCCATGCCGACGGACAATACAAGCACTCATATTCCTAAACAAAAACGTGGAATACAGACTAGGGCCGCCATCCTGGACGCCGGAGAGCGACTCTTCTCCAGGGACGGCTATCACGCCACGAGCACCAAGAAGATCGCACGGGAGGCGGGAACCTCGGTAGGCAGCTACTACAACTATTTTCCGGACAAGAAGGCCCTGCTCATCGAGGTGTACCAGCAGCACGTGACAAAGGTGCACGGCATGGTGCTCGACACTCTCTCAGCCGCCGACTTCGGCAATCCGGCCGCCAGCGGAAGCGAGCTGACGCGCCTGATCATCGATCACGCGGTCCGGCTGCACACCCTCTCGGCAGACTTCCACAAAGAGATCGAGATGCTCCGGTACTCCGACCCGGACATCCAGGCGCTGGCCGCCCAACAAGAGCAGCGCGTTGTCGAGGGCCTCGCCAGCCTCCTGGAGCCGCACCGGGAATCCCTGCGCGTGGACGACCTGCAGGCCGCCTCGCTGGTGGTGGTGAGCGCGGTGGAGGCGGTGGTGCACTCGCTCAAGATGTTCGAGGCCCCCATGGAGGATGAGCGGATCATCGACGCCCTCGCGGACATGATCCACAGCTTCCTGTTCGCGTAGACGCAGAGCTCCTACGCGCGACAGCTTCGAACAGGCGCTGGCCAGCGCCGGAGATAGGCTCTTTCCTTAGCGACTTCGTGGTTTATACTCCGCAGGTGTTCGACTCTCCGCTCGTGTCCTCCGGACAGCACTGGATCCTGATCGCCGTGCTCGTGGCCGCGGCCGCCTTCGGGCTGTGGGCCGAAACCACCCGCTGGGGCGCCCGCCTCTCGGCGGTGGTCGTGGCCATCGGCGCCACCTTCCTGCTCTCCAACCTCTCCCTCATCCCGGCCAAGGCCCCGGTCTACGACGTCGTGTGGAAGTATCTGGTGCCCCTGGCGATCCCGCTCCTGCTCTTCCGCGCGAACCTGCGCAAGATCCTCCGGGAGGCCGGTGCCACGCTGATCGCCTTCGTCATCGGCGGGCTGGGCACCATCGCCGGCACGATCATCGCCTTCCACCTGCTGCCCCTCGGCGAAGAGGGCTGGAAGCTCGCCGCCATCTTCAGCTCCACCTACATCGGCGGAGCGCTCAACTACGTCTCCGCAGCCGAAGCCGTGGGCCTGCGCTCCTCCGAGCTGCTCACCGCCGGCGTCGCCGCCGACAATCTGGTCATGACGCTGTACTTCCTGGTGCTCTTCGCCCTGCCCGGCATCGGCTGGCTCTCCAGGCGATACCCTCAGCGTTCCTTTGGCGGAGACACCGAGTCAGAGCCGGGGTCGGAGCCGGAGCCAGAGCCGGGGTCGGAGCCGGAGCCCGACACCGAGCTGTCCCTCCCGACCTTTGGCTACGCCCTCACCCTCAGCGCCGGTCTCTGCGCCATCGGCTTCAGCCTGGCGGCCTGGATCGGCATCCGCGGCGTCGGCATCCTCATCGTCACCGCCCTCATGGTCACCGGCGCGACCCTCTGGCCCCAGGCCCTCGCCCGCCTGGCCCCGGCCGAGCGCGTGGGCGTGTTCCTGATGCAGATCTTCTTCGCCGCCATCGGCGCCAGCGCCAACATCGCGGTGGTCCTCCGCGTCGGCCCAATCCTCTTCGCCTTCGCCGCCCTGATTCTCTTCGTCCACCTCATCGTCCTGCTCCTGGTCGGCCGGCTCTTCCGCCTCAGCCTCCCCGAGCTCGTCATCGCCTCCAACGCCAACATGGGCGGCCCCACCACCGCCGCCGCCATGGCCGTGGCCCGGCGCTGGCAGTCCCTGGTCATCCCCGCCATCCTGTGCGGCACCCTCGGCTACGCCGTGGCCACCTTCATCGGCGTCGCGCTGGGGTATTGGCTGAAGTAGCGGAAAGACACACGGTCACCGGGGGGCGAGGCGCTTTGTGATCTTCGCGAGAACGCGGTCCGAGATCGCCGGAACATCCTTGCGTGTGGACGCGCACGTAATGGCGTCCACGCCGGGCATGGTGCCCATCTTTTTTGGGCTGCCCGCCGTGGAGAGCAGGATGAGCTTCTTCTTGTCGGCGTCGCCCAGATCCCGGACGAACCGCTTGACCGCCCCGGACAGGCTCCAATATCGATATTCGTCCACCACCACCATCACCTGGTAGCGCTCCTTCGACACCTTCCCGAGGTCCCGGGTGTCGATGATGTCGACCGTGACGTTCTGCCGGCCGACCGCCTCGGAGATCCTGGACACGACCCGGCTCTTGAACTCGGTGCGGCGCGTCGCGATGAGCACCCTGAGCTTCCCCTGCTTCGGGCCCACCGTCCGCGGCGCCACGGCCTTCCAGCCGCAGGAGCCGGCGCAGAGCGCGGCGAGGACGAGTGTAACCCAAGCAACCCAGCTCACGGCGTGACTTCCCAGCTCAAATTTCCAGTGCATTTCCCTCATTCGTCCCCACTTGATTGGTCACTTCCACGGAACCACGATTGGTGCGGCAGTGCAACAGCGACCATCTCCGTAGGTACTTCACTGAATGCCTCCTTCACACGGCACGACATCCGCGATAAGCTACTGTTTCAGGCCCCAGCTGAGACTGACACATGTATCCAGCGACCAGAACCTACGCCATTGCGACCTTCCCGAGGCTCCTGTCGGCAGTGGCGTTGCTGCTGTGCGCAGGCTGCCTCGTGTCTTTCGGTCACACGGCCGGGGGCGGAGACGGGGCGGTGACCGATGCAGCGCAAGACGCGGCGGCGCCGGATGCGGCGCTGCACGACGCGTCCATGACGGACGGGGCTCCACCCGACGTGGGGTGGCAGGACGCGGCTCTGACCTGCGGTGACGGCGTGGTGAACCCCGGTGAGCAGTGCGACGACGGCATCAACAACAGCGACACCGCCGTTGACGCGTGCCGAAACAACTGCCGGCTGCCGTGGTGCGGCGACGGAGTCATTGACACCGGAGAGCAATGCGACAACGGGCCGAGCAACAGCGACATCCTCCCCAACGCCTGCCGAACGAGCTGCGTGAACGCCCGCTGCGGCGACGGGGTCAATGACACCGGAGAGCAGTGCGACGACGGAAACAACACGGACACCGATGCGTGTCGAATCTCGTGCGTGCTCGCCACCTGCGGCGACGGAGTGGTCTGGAGCGGTCAGGAGGAGTGCGACGACGGAAACCAGACCAACGGTGACGGCTGCAGCCAGGGCTGCACCGTGGAGAGCCTCCCGGGCCTCCGATGGCTCACCAACGTCTCCCAGGGCTGGTCGCAGCCCTGGGTCATGACCTACGCAAACCAGCCGTACGCGCCGGTGAGCACCGTGACCGCCGCGGTGGCCATCGAGTCACTCCACCGGGCGATCATCTTCACCCAGAGCACCTACCACGTGCTCAACGTGACCCAACAGATTTGGATCATCTCCGGCCCCACGAGCGACCTCCCCTCGTTGCCCGCGAGCGGGCCGAACGCAGGGTACGGGCTCGCGCAGGGCTCCGCGCAGGAGTACGTCACGCTGCTGGTGGACCATTACGCCTACGGCTACGTCTACAACCACACCACCCACAGCTTCGCGCTCGACCTAATCAATGACATCGACACCAACCAGGACTGGTCCACGCCGGAAGCGCCTGCCCCCGGTCAGGTCACGGCGATGTGGATCGACCTGAGCAACGGCCACCAGTGGACCCAGACCACCGTCTACGCGGCCTGCGGCGCGGGTCCCTCGGTCACCATCGGGCCCCATGGGGTGTCCCTCACCAGCAGCACGCTGCACCTGCAGGACGCCGGCTACTGCTTCGACTTCTACGACGACATGCCCACCACGAGCTTCCCTCCCTTTGGCCCGGGCGTTGCCAACGCGCCCTCGCCGGGTGAAATCCGCGGCGCCTTCTACTTCGACGACACCGACACCCTCTTCGTGATCACCCAGCAGTAGCATGGGTGTCAGGCCGCCGACGGTGGGCGGAAGGTCGGCCGCTCCGTACTGGCGACGGCTACGGTCGCCACTGCGCGCCCGTCTCGAGGTTCCGGTGCCCAAGGGCGACGCCGCGGTCGGACAGGGTCAGGATCCCGAAGGTGATCGGCAGACGAAAACGACGCGGCCCGGCCGCGCCGGGATTGAAGAGCGCGAGCGCGCCGTCCTTGCCGACGAAGGGGACGTGGGAGTGGCCGCAGACGACGAGCTGGGCCCCGTGCTCGAAGGCTCGGGCTCGCGCCGCGGCCGTTAGGCGCATTCGCTGAATGGCGTAGTGGGTGAGCAGCACCCGCAGCACCGGGTGGGCCTCGCGAGTGAGCGTCAGCGCGATGTGATCCGGCAGCGCGGAGCTCCGCTCATCCACATTGCCGCGCACGACGAGCACCGGGGCGACGGACGCGAGCTCATCGAGCACCGTGAGCCGGCCCACGTCCCCCGCATGGAGGACGAGCACCGGTGCCACGGCCTCGAGCTGGGCGACGAGGGCGCTGTGGGGCCGGCTGTGGGTGTCCGACACCACGGCGATGCACGCGTCTGTTCGCGGCACCTCCACGGTGCGCTCGAGGACGACCTCTTCAGGCGCCATGGCGGTCCGGACCGTCCCTGCGCGCCCCCTGGACGCGGGCCTCCGCGCCGTGCTCGACGGCCGGTCCGAGGTGCGCGAGCAGGAGGCGATTCACCTCGTCCCAGGCGTCGTGCTGGACGAAGTGGCCGGCCTGCTCGAGCAGGTGCAGCCGCCCGTTGTCGCAGTAGTCCAGGGAGGGCGCGGCCATCTCCCAGCCGAGGGCGGTGTCGCGCTTGCCCCAGATGAGGCAAGTGGGCACGGCGACGCGCCGCTGCCGGAGCGGCGCGTCGGGTCGTCGCACCGCGGCGCGATACCAGGCGAGCATCGCGGTCAGGGCGCCGGGCTGGCCATAGGCCTGCCGGTAGACGTCGAGATCCTGGGCGGTTATCCGCCCCGGGGCGATGGAGTGGCGCAGCGTGGTGGTCAGGGCGCCGAAGTCGTTTCGACGGAGGAACCACTCGGGCAACCAGGGCACCTGAAAGGCCAGGATGTACCAGCTCCGGCGCAGCTGCCGGTAGGAGCGCACGGCCCGCGCGAACACGATCGGATGCGGCAGGTTCAGCACGGCGAGGCGCGCCACGCGATCCGGGTGCTGCAGCGCGGTCGACCACGCCACAGCGCCCCCCCAGTCGTGGCCCACCAAGAGCCCCCGACCGACGCCGAAGTGATCCAGGACGCCTACCACATCCCGGCCGAGCTCCCGGAGAGTGTAGGCGGACAGACCGTCGGGCTTGTCGCTGGTGTTGTAGCCGCGCTGATCCGGAGCGACGACCCGGTACCCGGCCTGGGCGAGGGCGCCGAGCTGGTATCGCCAGCCGTACCAGAATTCGGGAAACCCATGCAGCAGCAGCACGAGGGGCCCGTCCACCGGCCCGGCGAGCACCGCGTGGAGCTCCACACCATTCGTGCGGATCCGGGTGTGCTCGAGATCTTCGGGAAGCCCGGGGGCCTGGGACTGGGGCGCGGGCGGGGGCGAGGGCGTGCTCGGGTGCGGCGTTGCCATGGACTCAGTATTGGTCGGTACGGCCACGGGTCAAGACCGAGCGGCGGGCGCGGGCGAGCCGAGTCTTCGCAGGCGGGTGTGCAGGCGCGAGGCAACGAACGAGGCTTTCTGGTGCAGGGAGGGGCGGTAGACCTTGCCGGTGGTGAGGTAGCGCTCGATGGAACGGGCCAGAAGCTCGAGCATCTGGCCTGTACGCCTACGGAAGCCCGGCTCGGCGACGAGCCGGTTCCCGCCGTCGTTCCGGCCGGTGAAGCTCAGGCTCCAGCCCAGCCGCGCGCGGCCGCCGCCCAGGTCCTCGGCCGCGAAGTCGAACTTCCCCAGGATGTGGTCTCCGACGATGAGCACCGCCTCGAAGCGGCGGGTCTGGGGATCGAACAGCGTGGTGTACCAGGTGGTCCGAGCCCTGTCGGCCATGACGAGCGGTGAGGACAAGGCCTCGACAAAGACGCAGTGCTCCTCGTTGCGACCGCTGTCCGAGTGCCGCAGGTCGAAGAACCAGTTGTCGATCCAGTCCAGCTCGGCCACCGGGCACGCCAGGGGGAACACGTCATTGAGGTCGAACACGAGGTTTCGCTGATCGAGCTCGATCACGTGCTCGGCGCGCTTTGTGCAGGACTGGTCGCTCGAGGCGCGCGGCGTTGCAGACGGCCGAGCCGTGGAAAGCGTTCCGTGCAAGGACTCGGAGTCGAGCCGACGAAGCTGCTCTCCAAAGCGCTTCAGCTGCTCCTGCATTCGGCCGGGCAGCGACTCGTCGAAGAGCTCGTTGCCCGCGGCACGAAGCGCCGATGCGGTGAGCTCGAGAGTGACGTCTACCTCCGCGTCGGATCCTTCCCGCGACGCCAATCGGACCTCGAGCTTGGTCGCGACCTGATCGCCCGTCACGAAGAGCACGTGCAGCTCGTGGGCCTCTGAATCGACAAGGGTGGTGAAGCCGTGAGTGGGCTGCGTCGCCCCTGGGAAGAGCCCGGGACCCAGCCAGCGGTCGCGCCAAAGTGTCTGGGGGCCGTCCCACCGGTGGCCGGAGCTCAACACCTCGGGCTGATTGTCTGGCTGATTGTCTGCCATCCCGTCGCTGGGCAGGCTGGAGCGCAGCCCTGAGAAGAGCGCCTCGAGGGGCTCGACCGCGCGCAGCTGATGCGTGGATCGCAGGCGGGACATCTTGGTTGCGCTGAGTGCCATGTTTCCGTTGTTCCATCGTTTTGCCATTCTCCACCTCCCTTGAACCTTCAGTACTTACTTATCTATAGGTAAGTATTGAAGGCAAAAAAAACCGGCCGGCCGGTGAAATTACTCTTGTGCTTCCATGGACCGCTTGAGCTGGGCGATGACGGCGCGATAGCGCTCCGCGCCAAAGGCCCGGGAAATGAGCAGCGCGCCCTGGACCGCGGCCCCGACCGCCAACGCCTGATCGTCGGCATCCCCCCGGAAGGACAAAACGCCCGCGTCGGCCCCTTGACGCAGGGTGCGGGCGATCCAGCCGTGGATCTCGCTCGCCAAAACCCTGACCTCACCGCGCATGCTGTCTGGCAAGGTGGCGTACTCGGCCTCCAGAACGCCGTAGGGCGACGCCGAATCCTTGTCCAGGAACTTCGCATGCATCTCGTAGAAGGCGTCCAGCCTCGCCATCGGGCTCGCGATGCGCGAGTCGGCGTCAGCCGCCCACTGCTGGAACCATCCTCTGATGTGAGACACCAGCTCGATGCCCAGCTCACCCTTCGTCTTGAAATGATAATGAATTGCCGCCGTCTTGACCCCCAACGCCTCAGCGAGGTGCCGATAGCTGAACCCATGGAAACCTCGATGCTGAAGCAGCCGCTGGGCCAGCTCGAGGATCTTGGACCGGGTGTTCGTAAGACGAGGCATGTTGGTTTATATACTTACTGCTAAGTAAGTTGTCAAGTCCGCCGGAAAGAAATCTGCGACCAGGTGTATACTGCCTGACCATGGTGCAGCGATTCGAGAGGCCGGGACGGCGGAAGCGCACCGGGGCCCACTACACCCCCGAGGTACTGGCAGACTTTGTGGCCGACCGGCTCGTGGAGGCAGACCGTGAGCTGGGCGGGGCGCGGCGGATCCTGGATCCCGCGGTGGGCAACGGGCAGCTCCTGAGGTCGCTGATCGGACGGCTGCCCGCGCGAGGCCCGCAGCTGGAGCTGTTCGGCTACGACACAGATCCGCAGGCGATCCGCGCCGCGCGACACCGGCTGAAGGACGTGCCGCGACGGTGCTCGGTCACGCTTCGGAGACAGGACTTCCTCGAGCTCGCCGAGCCCGCCCCAGACGGCCTGTTGGATCGCTTTGACCTGGTCATCGCCAATCCCCCCTATGTGCGCACGCAGGTGCTGGGGTCGGGGTCGGCCAGAAACCTCGCGCAGAAGTTCGGCCTCACCGGCCGGGTGGACCTCTACTACGCCTTTGTGGAGCTGATCTCGCGGGTGCTGCGCCCCGGCGGGCTGGCCGGGATCATCGTGTCCAACCGGTTCATGACCGTGAAGGCCGGGACCGCGCTTCGGCGCCACATGGCCGAGCGATTTGCGATCCGGGCCGTCTGGGACTTCGGAGACACCCGGTTGTTTCCGGCGGCCGTGCTGCCGGCCGTGCTGCTGCTCCAGCGCCGGCCCACCGTGGAATCGGATCGAGGCGCCGGCTTCGTCTCGATCTACGCCGTCCAGTCCAACGAGAAGGCCACGCCGTGCGCAGACGCCGTCGCCGCGGTGTCGGGAAAGTCGGGACTCGTTCGGCTCCCCGGGAACGGCTGTTTCGAGGTGCGACGAGGTACGCTGCACCGTGGAGACGAGGCCGGCGATGTCTGGCGGCTCGCCACGCCCGCCTCGGAGCGTTGGCTACGGCGCGTGGAGCAGCGCACCCACTGCACCTTCGGAGAGCTCGGCGAGATTCGGGTGGGCGTGAAGTCCACCGCGGACCCGGTCTTCGTCAGCGCCGATTGGGACGAGCTCCCCCTCCGGGAACGCCCCGAGCTGCTCAGGCCCCTCACCAACCACCACGCCGCCCGGAGGTATCGGGCGCTGGAGCCCCAACCGGCCTGGAGGATCCTCTATCCACACGAAGTCCTGGACGGAACTCGGCGACCGGTGGCGCTCGCTGACTTCCCGCGCACGGCCCGCTACCTGCGGCGACACCGTGACCGACTGGAGTCCCGCGACTACGTGAGCGCGGCCGGGCGACGCTGGTACGAGCTGTGGGTGCCGCACGATCCCGACGCCTGGGCGCGCCCGAAGCTCGTATTTCGCGACATCGCCGAGCGCCCGACCTTCTGGCTGGACTTGACCGGTTCAGTGGTCCAGGGCGACTGCTACTGGCTGTCCCTGGAACAGGGCCGACAACGGCTGCTCTGGCTCGCCCTGGCGGTGGCCAACTCGACTTTCATCGAGCGGTTCTATGATCTCCGGTTCAACAATCGTCTCTACGCGGGCCGCCGTCGCTTCATGACCCAGTACGTGCGGGAGTTCCCGCTGCCGTGCCCAGACACCCCCGTCGCGCAGCGGATCATCGGCAGGGCGCGGCGGCTCCACCGCGACCTGGGCCGGGAGGCCGCGCAACGGGAGGCCACGCAACGGGAGGCTCGCCTGGACGCGCTGGTCTGGCAAGCGTTCGGTTTGGACAGCGCCTAGGCGTAACCGTGTACGTGGCAGACGGCACAGCGCCCCCGCGCGCAGCGCGGGCTCCCCCTTGAGGGGACGGGAGGGGTGTGGTGAGCCGCGGAGCGGCGGATCTGTCACTCTGGTTTCGGCACCGAGCAATGGGGCACCTCCCGGAGATCGGTCTGGCAAGCGTTCGGTTTGGACAATGCCTAGGCTTGCCCCCGAAGGGGGAACTTTCAACACCCGGGGGTGTCTACCTCCCCGTGCCGCGCGTCGCGGCGCCTTTCAACGCACCGCGGGGGTGAACCGTGTGGAGATCCATCGTCCGAGAGCCCAGGCTCGTCTTGTTGCCCATGGCCGCCGCGCTCCTCGCGGCCTCGACGTCCGACACGGCCGCGGCCAAGGCCCGAAAGCCCAATCTCCAGCTCGTCATCGACTACCCGTACCAGATGTGGAACCGGGCCGGGACGAAGGTTCACCTGGTGGTGTTCGACGGGCGCTTCCGCCCGGTGCAGGGGGCCGTGGCCAAACTCGGCGCGCGGCGGCTGGGACGCACCGACAGGCACGGCACCCTGGTCTTTCACTTCCGCTCGCGCAAGGGCTGGCGGGGCGGCCGGATCGTGGTCCGAAAGACCCTCCGCGGGGTCCCGGTAGAGCGGTCGATCAAGTTCGAGGCCTACCGGCGTACCGCCTCATTCGAGAAACAACGCGTCTACCTGTACACCGACCGGACGATGTACCGGCCCAGGGGCAAGCTCCGCGCGCGGGTCATCGGCTGGACCCTCCGGCAGCGCTACCGTCCCTCTGCCGGACGCACCGCCAAGATCACGCTGCGCAACAGCTCCGGGGACGTGGCCTCGAAGACAGTCACCCTCGACAGCTTCGGCACGGGACACGTGGTCTTCGATCTTACGGATCTGGAGCCGGTGGAGTATCAGCTCACTGCCGAGGTGGGCAAGGCGAGCCACGAGCGCAAGATCAAGCTCGCCTGGTTCAAGCGGCCGGAGCTGGAGATTGACCAGAGCTTCCCGAGCTACTTCACCGCGAGGACCCGCCGGCTGGTGGGCACCATTCGCCTCAAGACCCTGCTGGGGCAGTCCCCCAAGGGCGGCACGATGAAGGTCGAGATGAAGGGTGACGACAGGGCGCTGGCCACGCGCACGGTCAAGCTCGACGGGCGCAAGGGCTACGCCGTTGCCTTCACGCGCCGTGAGGTCCAGCGCTTCGCCCGGACGCTCAAGGTGGACCAGAACCTCACGCTGCAGATCGACGTGACGCAGCCCAGCGGCGCCGAGTCCAACCTGGAGCACGAGCTCGCCTTCGTGGACAACCCCTACAAGGCCGTGCTCGAGCTCGACCGGGACACCTACCGCGTGGGCCAGGAGGTCGTGGCGCTGGTGAAGCTCCTGGACCTGGACGAGAACCCGGTTCCGCGGAAACGCGTGGCCCTGCACGTCACCAAGACCAAGCGAATCTGGTCCCGCACCAACCGCTACGGCATCGCGACGTTCCGGTTCCAGGCTCCGGACCATCCCGACACAGAGCTCGAGCTGAACGCCTACGTGCCCGACGTGAAGGACTCCCTTGCGAACGCCAACATGGACATCAAGGAGCGGGGCTCCATGGACTCCGTGCTCGGCAAAGCCCAGGTCGTGCAGGGCGGCTGGGTGCCGATCACAGTCACCCTCCGGAAGGGCTTCCGCCCCCTGGAGAAGGTGCTCCACTGTGACGTCACCGACTTCTCCGGCGCCATCGTGGCCGCCGTGACCATTCCCATCCGCCGCCAGGGCAGCCGGTGGGTGGCCAAAGGGAGATTTCGCGCGCCCTCCTGGGGCTCCATGCTGCTGACGATGTTCACCGTGGGCGCCCGGGAGAGCCACCTTCAGTACTTCCGCCGGAAGCGGAAGCCCACGTCGTCCTGGATCGCGGGGCTGCTCCTGGAGGGCCAGCAGGTGACGGTGCATCCGAACCAGGCGCTGAAGCTGACGCTCACCGGGGTCCCCCGGCAAGCCAAACCCGGCACACCCGTCCGGTACGGCGTGTCGGTCCGGGGACCCGACGGAAAGCTCCGGGACGCCCTGGTGGGGGCGATGCTCGTGGACAAGAACATCCTCGCCCTGGGCGACTCCCTGAAAAAGGTGGCGCCGGGCTCCATCTTCTACAACGCCCAACTCCGGGTCATGGCGACCACGGGCGCGAAGATCCTGACCTGGCCGGTGGTCGCCCGCACCTGGGGCTGTAACCAACACGACATCGCCCTGCCCCCCTTCCCGTTCCAGGAGGGCAGTGGGAACGGTACAGCCAAGGGAGAGACAGACGACGAGGAGTGCTCCTTCGGCGGCAGCGGGTCGGGGTCGGGGGGCGCCTACGGAATCGGCGGGTTGGGCTACGGCGGCTCCGGCGGGCCCCCTCCCACCTTCACCGTGCGCAAGCGCTTCCGTCCGTCCTCCTACTGGGCGCCGTCCCTGCGGGCCCGGGGCGGCCTGTTGGCCAGTCGCTTCCAGCTCCCGGACACCATCTCCAACCAGGAGCTGATCCTGGTCGCCTCGGACAAGCGCGGCGGCGTTGGGGTGCTCCGACAGACTGTCACGGTGGTCCAGCCCCTCGCCATCCGCCTGGACCTGCCTCCGAAGATGGTCGATTCGGACGAGCTCGAGGTGCTGGCGCTGCTGCGAAACTACACGGCCAAACCGCTGCAGCTCAAGATCGGTATCTCCACGCAGCGGCTCACAGTGCTGAAGATGCCGACGCTGGTCACGGTGCCCGTGGGCCAGGAGGTGCCGATCCGGATCCGCATTCGCGCCACGGGTGTCGGCGCCGCGGCGCTCAAGATCGGCGCCTGGCAGGGCAAGCAGGGGGACGTGCTGGAGCGCACGCTCGAGGTGCTGCCGAGCGGCCCGCCCACGGTGAAAACACACCGGGGAGTGGTACAGAAAGGACGCTCGGCCCTTTGGGACATCCTACGGAAACCGAACGACCAGGCGCTCCAGGCCACGCTGAAGCTGGACTTCCCCAACGTGATCCCGGTGCTGCAGTCGATCCAACGGGTGATCCAGCACCCGAGCCTCGGCGGGGACACGTCGGCGTCGGTGCTCCGCAGCGTGGCCCAGGTGCTCCGCTACAAGGCCCGCTTCGGGCTGGGCAAGGAGCAGGACCTCAAGCTCGTGGAGCTGCTGATCCGCGGCTCGCGGTGGCTGCTCAAGCAGCAGAGCTCCAGCGGGGCCTTTTCCTACTGGCGCCACGGCCAGGACGACGCCCATCACACGGCCTACGTGCTGGAGACACTGCTCGATCTGCGTCGAGTCGGCATCGATGTTCCAGCGAAAGCAATCCGTGAGGCCGCATGGTATCTGCTCACGTACCGCGCGGCGGACGGACTGTGGGACACCTCGCGGGCCGCCTTCTGGGAGGGCAAGAGCCGCGACGTTCGTAACGGGCTGTCGGCGGAGATCTTCCGCGCCGCGGCCCGGGCCTCCCACCTGAAGTGCCGGTTCCGACCCAACTCCCGGCTCGTGGCGGTGGCCAAGCAGATGCGCGCCTTCGTGGATGGAAAGAGCAGAGATCCGCGCACCGTGGCTGCGGCCCTCGAGGGACTGCACGCCTTGTATTCGCGCTGCCTCACGCAGAGGCGACAGCACATCTACCACCGGGGCGCAAAGAAGTTCATGTCCACCGTGGTGGTCCAACGGAAGCTCAGCGCTGCGCACCGACGCTGGCTGGTGCGCGGGGCAAAGCGGCTGCTCCAGCTCAAGGGGCGCCGCTACTGGGAGCCGAGCTGGTTCAGCGCCTACGGAGGCACCCTCGAAGCCACGGCCACGGCCCTCACGATGCTGGCGCGCCTGGATCGCCCGGCCTTTCGGTCGCACATCCGGAGCGGCCTCCGCTACCTGCTCGAGCGCCGCCACAGCTGGGGCGCCTGGCACAACGAACGGGGCACCGCGGCCACGATCCGCGCCCTGCTGGAGCTGGGCGCCGGATCCCGCCGGGAGGTGGCCAGCGCTCGGGTCAGCGTGCTGGTGAACGGCAAGGTGGTCCGTAAAATCGAGATCGATCCACGGGATCCCTACGGCTCCGCGATCAACCTCCGACACCTGCGCCTGTCCGGCCTGCTCGCCCGCAAACGCAACCGCGTGGAGGTGCGCTACTCCGGGCGCCTGAAGGTGGCGGTACGTCTCGAGGAGCGCCGCTGGAGCAAGGGGGCTCGCAGACCGTCGACAAAACCCGGACCCCCCGCGCGCCGCCCCCGGGTTCGACTCCTCGCGCCGCGCACGGCGACCCTCGGCCGGCCGTTCTTCGCGATCCTGGAGGTCGCGGCGACCCTCGGCCACGGCGGCACCGTCATCGCCCTTGGGTTGCCCACGAATGTCCGGCCGGTCAAGGGCGCCCTCGCGCGTCTCCGCCGCGACAGCGGCGCCTACCGGGTTCAGCTCCGAGGAAGGGTCCTGAGCCTCCATCTGCCACGCCACCGGGCCGACCGCCGGCTGCTGCTCAACCTGGTTCCCCACGTGGGCGGCAGGAGCCGGTTCCAAGCCCCTCGCATCGCCCCCCTGGCGCAGGGCCCCATTTCTCCAGCCCTCCAGACCATCGGCTTCGCGGTGAGGTAATAAGAAGAGCGCGGCCGGTGGAGATCTACGGCTTGCCGGAGTAGCGCCGCCGTCGCCCCCACCCGAGGGCCGCCGCGCCGAACAGGAGCACGAGGACCGTGCCGAGGGGCGCGGGCGAGCGACCGGCCACCGCGCAGCCCGTTCCCTCCCCGGCCACCGACTCCACCCAATCGCCGTAGGAGTCGGCGCGGGTGGCGATGGCGCCGTCGTCACACCCGGGCTCCTCACCCGGGCCGCGCGACACCACCCCCACGATGCGTCTATCCCCGCCCGGCAGCGAGTAGAAGATGGGGCCGCCCGAGTCCCCGTAGCACGGCTGCGGCCCACCGGGCCAACCGAGCTGCAGCTCCCAGGCGCCCACCACCCGCAGCGGCGTGACGCCGTGGTGCTTCACTCCCGCCTCCGCCTCGTCCATGCTCGTCCATCCGTAGCCCACGATTTCCATGTCGGTAAAGGCCGTCAGGGCCTCCGCGGCCTCCTCCGGTGTGGCGATCAGCTCCGGCGTCACGTCTTCCACGTCCATCACCAGCAGCAGGATCCCGATGTCGTTCACCAGCCCCGGCGAGGTCACGCCGCTGTCCCGCACGTAGCCCGGGTGGATCCGCACGGCCCTGCCCTGGTAGACGTTAAACAGGGTGATGTCCGCCTCGTCGTGCACCAGCGTGAACTTCGGCAGCGTCGTTCCCAGGTCCACGGGGTCGATGCAGTGCGCCGCCGTGAGCACCGCGTTCGACGCCACCAGGGTCCCGGTGCAGAAAATCTCTCCGTCCAACACGAGCCCCCCCGTGGCGGGATACTGCCCCGGCAGTGTCCTCTCGCCATCCAGGATGGCCCGCCGCGTCTGCGACGGCTGCTCGGCGACGCATGCCGTCCCGCCCAGACAGAGCAAGACGACCAAGCCGAGCGCTGTAGAACCGATCACACGTCCCATGTCGATCTCCCGGGGGTCGAGTCCTTCCAGTGTGCCGGCGGTGGTCGCGCGGCGTCAAGCCCCAGCCACGCCCTGCCCGCGTTCGGTCGCTGCTCGGGCTCAGTCGACCGGCGTGCTCGTGAGCCGCACGGCCACCGCGCCGCCGGTGCCGTACACCAGGAGCACGGCCTCGTGGTTCGCCGCCACGGGGACGACGCGCAGTCCGGTGATCCCCAGGGTCGCGCCGAGATCCAGGTCGGTCCAGCTCAGGCCGGCATCCGAGGAGTGGAGGAGCCGCCCTTCGGACGTCGACAGGAACACCAGGGAGCAGTCGTGGGGGTGCAGCGCAACGAAGCGGGGCCGCTCGTTCGGATTTGGCGCGAAGTCGAGGGTCGACCAGGTAGTGCCGCCGTCCGCCGAGTAGAAGACCCCGAAGTCGTAGGTCTGGTCATCCACGAGGCCGACGGCCGCGAGGCGGTCCGCGCTCGCCTCACAGCCTGCCAACGCCGTGACCTGGCCATCCACCACGGCCGGGATGGTGAGCGTTTCGCTGGTGTCACCAGTGGCCGAGACGCGCACGATGGACTCGTTCTGCACCGCTATGAGGTAGGAGCCCTCCGGGGAGCGCACGAGGGCCGACGACGCGTGATCCGGTTCCCCCAGCCAGAGCTGGCTCCAGGTGGCGCCGCCGTCGGTGGTTTCCAACAGGAAGGGCCGCCGCTCTCCCCCGGCCCAGTACTGGCCCGCGGTGACGAGGCGCTGGGGCTGTTCGAGCTCCAGGATCCCGATGAGATCGTGGTCCATCATGCTGCCCTGCTCGGGCCCGAGGAACTCCCAGGTGCCGCCCCCGTCAACGGAGCGGTAGATGCCGTCGTTCGCCTGTCCCGTGGGGCCGTCGGAGACGACGTACCAGCGGCCGCTGCCCGAGATGTGCACCAGCGAGTAGCGCGGGAACGGCAAGGTGTCGATGACGTGCCAGCCTGCGAGCCCCTCCGTGGTGTGCAGAACGAGCCCCGAGTTGAGCGAGGACATGGCCGCCAGCAGCGACATCGGCTCCGCGGGATCCACGGCCACGCTGTCCACCGCCGCCAGTTCGAGCCCCTCGGAGGAGAAGCTCCACGGCGTGCCGTCGTCGGCGTTCCGGGCGACTCCGAGCTGTTCCGGCCCGGCCAGGAGCTCCCCGCTCGCGAGCTCGATCAGGGTATGCACCTCCATGCCGTCGAAGCCGGGGAAGGCGGTCCAGGGCGCCGTCAAATCGGCCGATCGCAGGATCCCGTTCCCGTAGGTCGCCACCACGAATTCACCCGACTGCAGCCGGATGAAGTCGTTGCCGACGGGCTCGCTCCACCCGCCCACCGCCTGGGTCCAGGACGCCCCGTCGTCCTCGGAGTAGTAGACCCCCGCGTAGGCGCTGCCGAACATCTGACCCCCGGCGAGCACAATCTGCCCGTCGAAGATGCGGACCCGGTTGTAGGGCACCGCGGGCAGGCTGCCCGAGCAGTCGTTCCACGTCGCTCCGGAGTCCACGGAGCAGAACACACCGCCCCCGCTGCCGAAGCTCTCCTCGTAGGTGGTAAAGATGAAGGTCTGTCCGCTGCCGCTGTCGACCCGGGCATCGATGGACCGGAACAGGGCCGCACCGTTGAGCGGGTTGGTGTCCCAACCGGCGGGCGCGTTCCAAGGCTGCCAGGTGGTGTCCCCCTCGGGCAGAAACCACAGCGGGGCCGTGGAGTACGTGTTCAAAGCGGCCCAGAGCCGCGTGGCGTTGCCGGTTTCGTAGGCGAGCCCATGGGCCATGATGCCGTATCCAAGGCCGGCCTCCATGTTCCCGGTAATGTCCTGCCAGCTGTCGCCCTGGTCCGCGGAGATCAGCACGTCGACGTCGCTGCCCATGGCCACGCGCCCGTCAGGAAGCACCAACAGGCTCAACGCGCGGCCCGCCGGGGGGTCTGCGAGCCGCTGCCAGGTGGCCCCGTCGTCGTCCGATCGGAAGGGCCGATCTCCCACGACGGCGTAGACACGCCCGGCCTGGGTCGGATCCTCCACGATTACTGTCGTCGCACCGCCCCAGGGGCCGACAAAGGTGACGTCCCCGACCGCTCCCTCCCACGTCACTGTCGAGCCGTCCGGCTCCGCGTCGCCCAACCCGGACGCGTCGGCTGTCGCGTCGACGTCGCCCCCCGTAGAGCCTCCGCAGCCGCCGACCCACACCAGAAGTGTAACGATGGAGACATAACGAGCGGTTTTCGGCCACATTGGGCACACCTCCCAGACAACGTGGTGTAACGCCCAATATCATACATGGTATGTGTTCACGGGGGTGATATTTGCAGCACCCACAGCGTCGCGAGGCGCCCCGGAGGAGTCCGGCTACGAGCTGAGCGTGACCTGCACCAAGAACTAACCGGTTTCCCCTTCCCCATCCCGGGCGTCAGCCGGCGGCACGCCGTTGTCGAACTCCCCCGTCATCCGGGCCACCAGCACCGTGGCGGAGAGATCTCCGGTGACGTTGACGCCCGTGCGGAACATGTCCAGCAGCCGGTCCACACCGAGGATCAAGGCGATGCCCGCGGTGGGCACGCCGATGGCGGTGAGCACCATGGCCAGGGTGATGATCCCCGCCCCGGGCACGCCCGCCGCGCCCACCGAGGCCAGGGTCGCCGTAAAGAGCACCTCCATCTGCTGGACAACGGTCAGGTTCATGCCGAAGACCTGCGCGATGAACACGGCGGCCACGCCCTGGTACAGCGCGGTGCCGTCCATGTTCACCGTGGCGCCGAGGGGCAGCACGAACCCGGCCGCCCGGTTTGACACACCCAGGTTCTCCCGGGCCACCTGGATGGACACCGGCAGCGTGGCCGAGCTGGAGGAGGTGGAAAAGGCGATGAGCTGGGCTTTGCGGATCCCGGTGTAGAAGCGGCGCAGCGGGTAGCGCGCCAGGAACCGCACCGCCAGGCTGTAGGTGACCGCGGTGTGGATCGCGAGCGCCGCAAGCACCACACCGCTGTAGGCCGCGAGGGCGCCCAGCACCCCGACGCCGGCGGTGCCCGCCACGCCGGCCAGCAGCGCCAGCACGCCGAAGGGTGCCAGCTCCATGACGAGCTCCACGATCTTGACCATCACGTCGTTGATGGACTCGAAAACGGCCAGGGCCGGCGCCGCCCGGGCCGCCGGGATCAGCAGGAACCCGATGCCCATGATGAAAGCGAACACAATGAGCTGGAGCATGTTGGGGTGCCGCTTGGTGGCCGACCACAGCGGCACGTCGGGCACCATGTCCACGAGCCGGTTCAGCGTGCCCTGCTTCGCCTCCTCGGACTTGGTCTTCTCCTGCGCCTTCTCCGCGTAGGCGCGGCTCAGCTTGTCCCGGTCCTCTGGCTTTACGTACTTCCCCGGCTTCACCACGTTGGCCAGGGTCAGTCCGATGGTGATTGCCAGCGCCGTGGTGGCCAGGAAGTAGGTAAAGGTCACCCCGCCCATCCGCCCGAGCTTGCCCAGCGAGCCCAGGGACGCAACACCGAGGAGCAGGGAGACAAACACCAGGGGCACGATGACCATCTTGATCAGCCGCAAGAACAACCGCCCAAAGGGATTCAATATCTCGAGCAGAGCGTGGCCGAAGCGGCTCACCGGGGGGGGCGCCCCGGCCACCGCGAGGTAGGCCACCACGGTCCGCGCGGCGATCTTCCTGCCCGGGGTCCGCGCCTTCCCCGGCTCCATCTCGACCTCCCGTGCCTCCTGCCGGAACCGAACTTTGTAGTACGGCTGCCCATCGACGCCCTGCACCCGCCCCAGCACCTCGAGCAGCAGCGTCCCTTCACCCTCGGGATTGACCGGCTCCGCCCTGGGATCGGGCGCCGTCTTCAGCGTCTCGCCCCGCTCCCGGATCACCAGGGTGTCCCGCTCGAGCAGCGTTGATCGCGGGCCCAGCAGCAATCCCACCACCACCCCGACAGCCATGCCGATCAGGATGCGGGTGGGCAACGAGATCCTCCCCCACCACGTGCGAGGACGTCGTTTTTTCGGTGCGTTAGCCTGCGTTTCGGTCACGCGAGCACAATACGCGGCCCGCGGCGCGCTGTCCAGATACCGGACCCGGTCTCAACGCTCCAGGTGCGCGTAGGGAGGGGACGTCGTGAGGCGCGGCGCTCGAGGGGGCCGCCGGACCCCACCCGGGCCGTGCTTGAGGGAGGAAGCGGAGAGCTCTTCTACTTCTTCTTCTTGAGGTCGGAGTTGAGCAGGGTACACAGGGTTCGTTTGCCCTGCTTGGTCTTGACCCGGGCCTTCACGTGAGCCACGCCGGCCTTGCACTTCTTCTCGTCGCGCCCTCTGCGTTTCTTGACCTCTTTACAGGCCTGGGATTTCGGGCCGCAGTGCTTGCAGATGAGGTCCCGGAAGTCGCGGCAGGTCTCGGGCTCGCAGCCCGTCGTCAGCAGCGCTGCGAAGAAGATACCAACGAAGAAAAGTGCAATCTGTTTCATGGTCCTGGCTCACTCCATCCACCTGGTGGAAACGGCCGCACGGTAGACAATCGCGGGTGCGCCGTCAAGGCCCCAGACCGATCAGCGCTCTAGTGCTTAATTCCCCGGCCGGTTCGTGCTACAGACAGGCCACCCGAGTGCAGCCCACGGCCGCGCCAAATCGACCACGCAAGGAGTGCCCAATGAAGATGGAAGAGCTCGTCAACCAGCTACAGGACAAACGCGCCGAAGCCCTGGCCGGCGGCGGCGAGGACCGCGTCGAGAAGCAGCACGCCAAGGGTGTACTGACGGCCCGAGAGCGCCTGGCCAAGCTGCTCGACCCGGGGACCTTCCACGAGGTGGATGCGTTCAAAGTGCACCGCTGTACCGACTTCGGCCAGGACAAGAGTCACCTGCCCGGTGACGGCGCGGTCACGGGCTACGGGGAGGTGCACGGCCGGACCGTCTTCGTGTTCGCCCAGGACTTCACCGTCTACGCGGGCACGCTGAGCGAAACCGTGGCCCAGAAGATCTGCAAGGTGCTGGACATGGCCACCAAGGTGGGCGCGCCGATCATCGCCCTGAACGACTCCGGGGGCGCGAGGATCCAGGAGGGCGCAGGCGCGCTGCAGGGCTACGGAGACATCTTCTACCGGAACACCCAGGCGTCGGGCCGCGTGCCGCAGATTGCCGCCATCATGGGCCCCTGCGCGGGCGGGGCCGTGTATTCGCCGGCCCTGATGGACTTCATCTTCATGGTGGACAAGACCAGCCACATGTTCATCACCGGCCCACAGGTGATCAAGACCGTCACCGGCGAGGAGGTGTCCATGGACGACCTCGGCGGGGTGAAGCCGCAGTGCGGCAAGTCCGGGGTCGCTCACTTCTCCACCAAGAACGACGAGGACTGCATCGAGCAGATCCGCAAGCTCTTGTCGTATCTGCCCAGCAACTGCGACGAGAAGCCGCCCTCCATCGATCCGCCGGCGGAGGTGGAGGATTTCAGCGAGAAGCTGACCAACCACCTGCCCGACAACGTCCGCCGCGTGTACAACATGCTGCCCCTGGTCAAGATGGTCATGGACCCCGACACCGTGATGCCCGTGGCGGCCAAATACGCGCCGAACATCATCACCGCCTTCGCCCGCATCGGCGGCAAGGTCGTGGGTGTGGTCGCCAACAACCCGCAGTTCTACGCCGGCTGCCTCGACATCAACGCCTCGGACAAGGGCGCCCGTTTCGTGCGTTTCTGCGACGCGTTCAACGTCCCCATCGTGACCTTTGTGGACGTGCCCGGCTTTCTGCCCGGGGTGCAGCAGGAGTACGGCGGGATCATCCGGCACGGCGCCAAAATGCTCTACGCCTACTCAGAGGCCACGGTCCCGCTGGTGACCACAATCATCCGCAAAGCCTATGGCGGCGCCTACATCGCCATGGCGTCCAAGCATCTCGGCGCGGACGTAAACTATGCCTGGCCCACCGCCGAGCTGGCCGTGATGGGCCCCGAGGGGGCGGTGAACATCGTCTTCCGCAAGGATCTGGCCGCCGCCCAAGACAAGGACGCCGAGCACGAGCGGCTCGTGACAGACTATCAGAACCGCTTCGCTTCCCCCTACGTGGGCGCCTCCCGGGGCTACATTGACGAGGTCATCCAGCCCTCGGAAACCCGGGAGCGGATCCTCGCTGCCCTGACCGCGCTGGAGCACAAGCGCGAGCGCCGCGAGCCGCGCCGCCATGGCAACATTCCGTTGTAGAGCCCTTCGAGAAGTGTAACCGTTCACGTGGGAGACGGCACTGCGCCCCCTGCGCCGCGCGGGCTTCCTCTTGAGGGGACGACAGGGGTGTACCCCGCCGCGGAGCGGCGGAGCTGTCGGGCTGGTTTCGGCGCGGTGCGAAGGCTGGCACCTGCCGGAGATCAATCCGCCGCTTCGCGGCTCAGCTCTCCCCCTCCGCCCCCTCCGGGGGAACCTCGCTGCGCTCGGGAGGTGCTGCAAATAGCCCCCCCGTGAACACATACCGAGAAGTTTCCTCCTTGACCCGTTGCGGGCCCCCGACTGATAATTGAAGAGTCGTATTAGGACCGCCGTCCCGCCCCTCAGACAGACTCGGGACCCGGGCGGTGCAGAGGTGGACATGCGTTATTCCTATTTGCTTCCGCTCGTGATGATGCTCCTGCAGAACGGCTGCGGTGATGACGACGCCGTCGGCAACGACAACCTCAACAACGGGAATCTCAACGGCCAGCAAGACGCTGACGGGGACGGGTCGCCCGCGTCGCAGGACTGTGACGACAACGATCCAGACCGGTTCCCCGGCAATCCGGAGGCCCCGAACTCCTGCCCCACCGCGGAGCACCCGGAAGGACTCTCCGATCCGCGGTGCAGTGACGGAATCGATCAAGATTGTGACGGCCAAGACGTCGAGTGCGTCGTCGACCAGGACTGCGACGGCGCCCCGGCCGACGTGGACTGCGATGACAACGACCCGACCGTTCGTCCCGGTGGCACGGAGCAGTGCGGCAACGGCCGGGACGACAACTGCGACGGCCAGATCGACGAAGGCTGCACCCCCTGTGACCTGGATGGGGACGGATTCGAGCGCGACGACCCCGCCAACGGCTGCCCCGGGCCGAGCTACCCCCCGGGGCAGGAGCCCGACTGCGATGACACGAACGCGGGCGTCTTCCCAGGGATTACCGACTCCTGCGGCGGCCTGGAGGGAGGCGATCCCGCCTGCGCTGCGCTGCGCCTGTGTGACGGGCTGGACAACGACTGTGACGGCAGCATCGACGAGGGCTGTCCGGACCCGGCGTGCGACGCCGACGGAGACGGCTTCATGAACTCGAGCGCCGGCTGCACTCCCCCCCCGGGTCTGGAGGACTGCGACGACTCCAATCCGCTCGTGTACCCCGGCGCTCCGGATCGTTGCGGCGACGGGATCCTGCAGAACTGCAACACGGACACTCCCTGCACCGACGACAACGACGGAGACGGTTACAACGCCGCTGTAGACTGCGACGATACCAATCCCCTCGTCTCCCCCGGAGCGGTCGAGCTCTGCAACGGCATCGACGACAACTGCAACGGCCTGGTGGACGAGGGCAACCCCGGCCCCAACGGCCAACCGATGATCGACCTGTACTGCAATGACGACAGCGACGGGTTGTGCGGCGATCCCAACGGCCCGGGTCGCTGCATCTGTTCCCACTCGATCCCCAACACCGAACGCGATGGGTTCAACCGTCACGCCTGCATCGGTGAGAATCTCTCCGCGCAGGCTTCACCGCGCTGCTTCTTCGCCCCGGCCCCCCAGATCGAACAGTGCGACGAGCTCGATCACGACTGCGACGGTCGGGTGGACGACCCCACCGGGTCCAGCCTGCTCGAAACGGGCCAACCCTGCGGCACCGACGTGGGCCGCTGCGTCGCGGGCGTGGTCGTGGGCTGCGACCTCGGTCAGGTGACCGCCGGTGCCTTCAACGAGCACTTCGTGTGCTCGACAGGGTTCGTGGGGCCCATGCCGGAGCAGTGCAACGGGCTCGACGACGACTGCAACGGTGACCTCCCCGCGGACGAGCAGGATCCGGACAGCGACGGCTATCTCGCCTGCACGGGCTGCGCCGGACTCACCCTGGCCCCCGGGCTGGTCGGGTGCGAAGACTGCGCGCCCTACGACATGATGCGTCACCCCGACGCGCCCGAGCTCTGCAACGGCGTGGACGACAACTGCACGGACGGGACGACGGACGACGGGGTGGACGAGTGCACCGGCAGCGCGGGCGACTGCTGCGGAACCCTGAACGTCTGCGTGGACCAGGACACCGACCCGAACCACTGTGGTGGGTGCGCGAGCCCCTGTGACGCCAATCGGGCGAATCAGTGCGTGGCCGGCTCCTGCGCGTGCGGCGCCGCGCCCCCGTGCACCGGGAACCTGCAATGCGTCGGCGTGGGTTCGTCAGCCGCCTGTCAGTAGCGATCATTACGAGGGCTCGAAGAACACCGTCGCCGAACCCGCCGTGGCGGTGATCACGTACAAGACTCCCCCTTCCACCGTGGCGCAACCGTCTACGCCCGTCACCTCCGCGGCGACACCGTCCGGGTACAAGCGCTCCGGCGCGGCGAGCTCGGTGATACCGTCGGCGCGGGCCTCGAAGACCAGCTCCCCGGCCCGGGTCTCGGCGTCGTAGGAAAAGGAGACGAGCTCCCCCGCCACGGCGCGGGGATAGGCGCGAACGGCCTCGGTCACCCCTACCGTCTCCACGCCGTCAGGGCTAAAGATGGACATCGCCTCGTCGTTCCAGTCGTCTGTGGTGCTCGAATACTCCCAGAGGGTGGCGTGCAGCAGGTGGGCGTCCAGCGCATCCCAGTGCGCGCGGTAATACACGTTCGATTCGTCGGCGGTAGGCTTGATGCCAAACTCCCCGATCAGCACCGGCAGGTTCCAGCTCGCCCGATAGCCGGCCCACCGTCCAAGCCCGCCGAACACGGCGTCGGGATCGTGGTCGAACCCTTCCACGAAGGCGCTGATGGAGTAGTAGTGGGGCGCGAAGACAAAGTGCTCGCCCGTCGGGCGCTCGACCCGGGTGGAGGCGTTGACCGCGTCCACTCCGGTGGAGTCGAAGAACACCAGCGCCCCCGGAGCGGCAGCGCGGATGACGCCACCCAGCTCCTCGTAGAACGCCGGAAGCACGGTTTCTGCCCAGGTGGACTCGTCGGCGTTGCCCCGGTGCGGCTCGTTGAGGATCTCGAATCCGATGACAGCGTCCACGTCCCACATCCGCCCCGCAACCTCGGCCCACATCGCCTGGAGGTCGTCCCGCAGCCCATCGGCGTTGCTCCAGAAACGGTCGAAGGCCGTGGCCGAGTCCGTCTCCCCACTGAGGTAGCTCATGAACCAATCCGAGCAGTCCTCGGGCGGCTCCGGCACGGGCGCCGGGCAGGCCCAAAGGGGAAAGCCATCCCCGCAGTAGGGCCGGGCGAACACGTCCTGATGCAGGTCGACGATCACGCGCAGCCCACGCTCCCCGCACAGCTCGCACATCCGTTCGTAGCGATCCAGGAACTGGGTGTCGTAGGTGCCGCGCTCCGGCTCCACGGCCTCCCAGGTGAAGGGCAGACGCACCACGTTGTGCCCCCAGGCCCGGATGCGATCGAAGTACTCTGCGGCAGCGGCCTCAAAGGGTGGGGCCCCGGCCTGATCCGGGTGGCCCGACTCGACGAACGGAAACGGGAAGAACGGAAAGAGCTTGGAGCGCCCCCCGGCGTTCACGCCTCGGAGCAGCACCTCCCGTCCGTTCGCGTCACGCAGCTTCGCGCCGTCCAGGGTGAGCCGCAAGGTGGCCGGCGCTACGTCTGCAGGAAGCGTACACGGGGACTCCTCGTCACAACCTGCCGATCCTACGGCCAGAGCCACGCAGAGCGAGGTCCCCACCGCTCGCGTCACCCCGCCTGCGTCTCGGATGTTCCAACAGCCTCTCATCGTCCGACCTCCCAAGCGCGCCGACAAGACGCAGAAGAAAGTGTAAACCGTCTCCCCCCCATTTGATAGACTTCCGTCCATGATCCGAAACGCCTTCTTCGACAACCACCGTTGTCCCCGGCCCCGCGTCCCCGTGTTCGTGGCCGTCGGGACGCTCCTGCTCCTGTGCCTGAGCGCAGCCTCCTGCAGGCGAGAGAAGGCGCCGCGTCGCAAACGGCCCGCCTGCGGCGCGAAGCTGGTGCAGGACACCCGGGCGTGGCTGCGCGAGCTCTGCCAGGCGCGCGAAAAGACTGCGCGCACCAACGCCAGCCACTGGTGGGGGCTCCCCTTGGCGGAGGGCTCCGTCGAACCGGTGCAGTCGCTCCCCCCGGGGGTTCTCGTCACCCTCACCCCGCGCAGACTTCTGATCAACGGACTGCCCGCGCCGGACTGGCCCAAACCGCCGGGCTGGATCCCGCCGGTTCTTCATCGGAGCCCGAGGCAGGTGCTGTCCCGGTTGGTTTCGAAGCTCAGAAAAACACTGAACGCCGACGCCAAGACCGCTGCCGCGGCGGCGCAGGCCCTGCAGGACCTGAGCGACCGCGCCGGGACCGACGCCGCGGGTGGATCTCCGCAACCCCGTCGGGGACCTCGAAGAGCTCCAGAGGACCCGGTCCCCTCCGGGCTCACCGTGCTCACCCTTGTCACCGCCAAGCTTCGGCAGACGGGCCGGGGGCCGCGGATCGTCCACCTGGCAATTGGCCCGGACGTGCCGGTCCGACGCGTGGTGGAGCTCCTCCCGCTCATCGTCCTCGCCGGCTTCGACGGGGTCAACCTGCTCTTCCGACCTCGCTCCGCGCCCGAGCCCCCCTCCCCCCCGGACCCACAGCTCCACCGCGCTCTGGGAATCCTCGGACCGGAGGGGGACGCGCGGATCGCCCACACCGCGCGGCGTCGCGCGTTGGACGAGGAGGAGCGTCGCTGGAGCGACGCCGGATGCGCCGCCCTGTCCCGACTCCGCGCAGAGCTCGCCAAGACCGCCCCTCCCGAGCAGTGTCGTGTGCTGGTGGAGCGGCTGCCGGAGGCGCTCCAGGCCTGCCGGTGCGTCCGCGACGAAAAGGTGCTGCTCACGCTGTGGCAGGCCGTGCTGGGGCCCTACGACTACGTGGGGATCTGGACCGGGCAGCTCCACCCCCGGACGACGCCGGTGGTGGCGCCTACCAACGCGCGCTGGATCGACATCGCGGAGCGAGTGTCCACACAATCCCGTAGGACCTTCTGGCTGGAGCTGAAGGACCACCGCCACAGGTGACTGGAATCGGCACCGGCTCTACGCCTCGACAGACTCGCCGTCGGGCTCGCCGTCGGACCGTTCCGCGGCGTACCGGGCTCCGACGATGAGGTAGCTGGCGGAGAGGAGCGCCACCAGCCGGCCGGACCCATCGGTGACCCGAGACTCCACCACCGCGGTGCGTCGACCCTGCGACAGCACATCGGTGCTGACGCGGATGGTGTCCCCGGCGCGAACGCTTCGGGCGTAATGCACGTTGACCTGCGTGGCGGCGGGCACGTGATCCGGCGGGCACAGGGGGTGTATCGCGCCGCCCATGCTGTCGTCGGCGAGGGTGAAGATCGCCCCCCCGTGGCAGACCCCGTTGGGGTTGCAGTGCTCGGCGCCGATCTCCAGCACCGCCTCGGCGTGTCCGGGAGTCATCGCCTCAATGGTCATTCCCAAGCGGCCGCCAAAGCTGCTTCGCCAACTGTCAGGCGGTATCTTCACTGCTCTCTCCTTCAATTCCTGGCTCCGGGGTAGTTGCGGAGCTCCAGCTCTGGCCCACACCCAGCGTGACGACCTCCACGGCCGGACAGATCTCGGCCGCCCGCTGGACGAACTCACCGACCTTCCCCGACATGTTCATGCTGCGCTTGAGGAACCCCGGCCCGCGCCGCAGGTCGAAATGGTAGTGCGTCGGAATGGCCACGCGGGTCTGGATCGTACCGGCAACGCGGGCACTCTCCCCGGCGTTCATGTGGAAGTGGTACTTCCCGAAAAACGTCCGCCCGCCGGACACCGGGAGCAGGCTCACGTCGATCGTGAACTGACGGCCCACCTCCAGCAGTCCATCGTGGTAGGCCGAATCGCCGGCAAAGAACACCGTCTCGCCGTCGCCGCGCAGCACATAGGTCACCAGCCCCCCCGGGTGCTTTCCGGGACACGCCTGAACCCACAGGCCGCCCTGCCGGTACTGCTCCCCGGCCGCCATGGGGAACACATCGCTGAATCCCAGCTTGCGGACCTTGCGAGCGACCTTGGCGAGCACCAGCACCGGCGTGGCGGGATCGAGACGCCGGAGGGTGCCGGGATCCAGATGATCGTCATGACCGTGGCTGGCGACGATGAGATCCAGGGGCGGGAGCTCCTCGATCTGCAGCCCAAGACCGAAACGGTGAAACAACCGGCCCCCGTACAGCGGCTCGGTCATCCAGGGGTCGGTGAGGATCTGCTTCCCCCCGAGCTCGATCAGCAAACAGCAGTGGCTGATCATCGTGATCTTCATGGCCCCCCCTTCAGTCGAGCGGACATGCGCAGCGGAGCTCCACGGCTGCGTCCCGGAGACAGGAGGCGCTGGAAAAGCCGGCCGCGGTCGGAACGGGCTCCAGGGTGTCGGCCGGCAGCGCCTCGCAGGAGCAGCCGGCCGAGGGAAACAGCAGCGTGGCCGCGCGCCCCACCACGCAGTCGAAGGAGAGGGTGATCGAACGATTGGCCCAGTCCGGCGACTGCACCGGCTCGGACGGCAGGAGGGTGGGCGCCGGGGTGAGATACACCCCATCGAAGACCGCCTTGCGATTCCCCTGCGCGTCGAGAAACGCGAACCCGCCGTCGCCTCGGGAGTAGTCCCACAGCGCCGATGAAATATTGTACGAGGCCCAGAGCCCGTGCAGATCCTGCAGGTAGACGTCGAAATTCGCGCTGTCGGTCATCCCGCCGTACTCCCCGATCCAGATCGCCGTGCCGTTCTCCACGTGCGTTCCGATGTAGCGCCAGAGGCGATCCTCGAGATCCTCGGCGTCCCCGCTGTACCCTCCTCCACTGGGCTCGTGGATCTCCTGGGGATAGAAGTGCCCCGCGAACACCACGCGGTCACGCAGCTCGTCGGGCACCACGAGCGGGTTGCCCCAGCCGATCACGAACCCCGCGCCGTGCTCGACGAAGTACAGCCGCCCCGGGCACACCGCGTCGATGGCACCCATCAGACGTTCGTAGAACGGCATCAGCACGGTGTTGTCCCACTCCTCGTCGAAGAGCGCCGAGCCCGGGTAGGGCTCGTTCATCAGGTCGAAGCCGACCACCTGCTCGTTGTGGCACACCGCCGCGGCCACCTCGGTCCACGCCTGCGCGAAGTCGCCCTGCAGCTCGAGATCCTCCCAGAAGAGGTCGAAGCAGCCCGTCACCTGCGGGGTGGTGTAGTTTGTCCACCAGGCGCCCGTGGGCTCGTAGCCCGCGGTCACCTCCGGCGGACAGGCCCGCTCCGGCGCCCCGTGGGGCGCAAAGGGCACGCCCCAGAGATCCTGATGCATGTCGATCACGACGTACAGGCCCGCCGCGGTCAGCTCGTCCACCTGGCCTGCGAAGGCGGCGAGATAGCCCTCGTCCACGACGTCCGGCGCGTCCGGCGTGACGGCTTTCCAGAAGGTGAGCATCCGCACCGAGTTGATGCCGCTTTCCAGCAGAAGCTCGATATCGGACGCCTGGAAGTCGAACAGGTGGTCCTCGGTGTTCTTCGCCTGTCCGGAGAAGTTCACGCTGCGGAGCAGCAGCACGTGTCCGTCCCGGTCCACGATCACGCCCTGCTCGACGCGGTACAGGCGGCGCTCCTCCAGCGACGAGGGGGGGGCCATGCACCCACCGCCGGCCAGACAGATCAGCGCCGAAATGACCGCGCTTGAGAGTCCTCGTTCCATGCTCGATCTCAGCTCCGTGGTACGGCGCCCGTCGGTCCGGCCGCACTGATCCGAGAGTACCACATCCGGTGGTTTGGCAAGGGCCGAGCGTGCTATTGTGCCACCCACATCGGACGGACCCATGAACCGGCTCATCAACAACCTGCGCCTCCGGCTGTTCACCTGGCTCAAGGTGCCTCTCATCGCCTATCTGCGGCCCGTGATCGTGGAGCTGAACGACCGCCGGTGCGTGCTGCGCGTGCCGCTCAGCCGGCGTTCCCGAAATCACGTGAACGGGATGTATCTGGGCGCGCTGTGCGTGGGCGCCGAGTGCACCGTGGGCGTGATCGCCATCCAGCAGATCCAGGATCGGCGCCTGCGGATCTCCGCGGTGCAGCGCGCGTTCTCGGCCGAGTTCCTCGACCGGGCCGACGGGGACGTGCACTTCGTGTGCGAGGATGTCCCGGCCGTGCTGGAGCTGATCCGTCGCGCCGAGCAGTCGAACGAGCGCGTGGAGGGTCCCATTCTGGTCACCGCCACGGTGCCGTCGACGAAGGGCGACGCCGCCGTGGCACGCTTCAGCTGCACGCTGTCGCTGAGATCAAAACGGTAGAAACTGATCCCAAGGTCGCTACAGTTTTTCGTGCTCAGGCCGAAGGCCGGTGCTCGTGCTCATGCGCGAGTGCCACGGACTTCGAGCACGAGCACGCATCCAAGGTGATCTCGACTTACGAGCAGGTAGATACGGCCGGCGTCGGCCTCAGAGCCGGATCTTGAGATCCGAGATGGGGTACGCGACGCAGGCGTGCACGTAGCCGTAGCGCGCATCGGACTCACGCACGCCGGTTCCGGCCGGCATGAATACCTGCCCGGCGAGGATCCGGGTTCGACAGGCGCTGCACTCCCCGGAGCGACACAGGGCCGGCGCCACGACGTGGTGGCGCTCGAAGGCGTTCAGGAGCGGCTCGCCGGCCCGCGCGTCGAAGACCCTCACCCCCAAGACGTCCACCCGAAACGTGGTCCCCGCGTCGACGGACTCGGGCCAACCCGGCTCCGCGGTCACGTCCGACGGTGGGCCGTAGAGCTCCCGTCGGACCCGGTGCGGCGGCACGGCCAGCTCCTCCAGGGATCGGAGGCAGAGATCGTACATGCGGTTCGGGCCGCAGACGAAGAACATCCGCCCGCCGGGGACTCCGAGCGCGTCTCGGAGACGCGGAGCGTCCAACAGGCCGGTGGGCCCATCGTACCCGGGCGGCGGCTCGGAGATCACCGAGCACCAGGAGAACCGGTCGGTCGACTCCGCGAGGGCAGCGAGCTCGTCGGCGAACAGAACGTCGTCCGGCGACCGACTCCCATAGAGCAGCTGGATCCGGAGCGGCCAACCCCGACGAGCCTGATCTCGGAGCATGGACATAAACGGCGTGATGCCGCTCCCTCCGGCGAGGAACACCAGCTCCTCCCGGTGAATCAGGGGCTCGTAGTAAAAGCTCCCGGCCGGACCGCTCGTCTCCACCACGTCCCCCTCGGCGAGGTGCTCGAGAAGATAGCTCGCGACGAATCCGCCCGGGTTGTCCCGGACGGTCAGGTCCAGGTGATCGCTCCCCGGCGCCGACGAGATGGAGTACGGTCGGCTCGTCCTGACGCCGGCGATTTCCACGTACAGGTTCACGTACTGCCCGGCACGAAAGGGGGGCAGCGCCCCGTCGGTCCGGACGAAGCGGAAGGTGCGGGTCGTCGGCGTCTCCTGCAGGATCGCGTCCACCCGCAGCGACATCCTGCGCGGGTGCAGCCGCTCGACCACCAGACGCGCCTGATCCCGGAACCGCGGCTCCCGGTAGTCGACACCCTGTCCGAGGCGGGGGCGCACCACCCGCTCCAGGCCGAAACCGACGTACCGAGACAGGTCCCGGAGCCAGCTCAGGGCTTCCCTCATGAGCGGCCTCCTTTCTCGAGCTGGGCGCGGACCGCGCGGGCCGCGATCTTGCCGGACATCATGCACGGCTCGAAGCCGCCTCCCGGCTGGGTCCACGCGCCAGCGAAGAACAGCCCCGGAACCGGCCCCCGGGGCGGCATTCTCAGGATGGTGTGGTCGAAGGCCGGTGAGTTGAACCCGTAGATGGACCCACCCAGGGCTCCGGTGTAACGCATGTTCGTAATCGGGGTCGCCACCTCCAGCTCTTCGATATGATCCCGAAGCCCCGGAGCGAGGCGCTCGGCGTCCCGGAGCATGGACTCCGCCACCCGATTCTTCGTGTCCACGTACTCCTCGGGAGGGATACGCATCCAGGGGTCGCCGTACATCAGGGTCGTGAGTACGAGCATCGTCGTGCCCGGGGGTGAGATCTCCGGGACCACGGAGCTGTAGCAGGTCACGAGGGTTACCGCCGGATCCACCAGGGAGCTGAATCGCTCATAGTGGCTGTCCATGTCGTAGTCGGAGTTGACGAAGTTCTCGTGGACGAGCTCCCCCAGCTCCTCGCGGGGACAGGCCAACCCCAGGTACACGTTCACGCTGGACGGCGCCACGGTGCGGTGCCGCATCGAGTCGAAGAACCGACGGCCCACCTCCCCTTCGGCGAGCAGCTCGCGGCAGGTGGTGATGGGATCCGCATTGGACACCACGAAGGGCGCCTCGATCGGCTCGCCCTGCTCGGTGATGACACCCGACACATGCCCCCCGTCAGTGGTGATACTCCGCACCCCGCAGTTGAACCGCACGTCCCCGCCGTGCCGCTCGAAGGCCCGGACGAAGGCGTTGGAGAGGGCCTGGGAGCGCCCCTTGACGTAGCTGGGGCCAAGCCTCACGTAGGCGTCCAGCGCCACCGCAAAGTACAGCCCCGACACCCGGGACGGCCCCATTCCGAAGTACCCCCAGTACTGGGAGAGCACGGCCCGCGCCCGCGGATCGCGGATGTCGTGATCCAGCAGCTGGCCCCAGGTGGCGGGGAGATACCGAATCACGTTCGGAAAGCGGGTCGGCGCCGTGAGCGGATTGCCGAAGTTGTAATGCCGTGTGATCTCCTGCACTTCCCGGCCCACCTTCTGCACCCGCCCCAGGAATCGATGCAGCCCGTCGGCCTCCCGGGGGAACAGCTCGCAGAGTGTTGCCTCGTAGGAATCCCATCCGCTCGGGAGCACCACGTCCAGATCGGGAAAGATCGAGCGATACAGCTCCGGAACACGGACGATCTCCACCTCCGCGGACACGCCGAGATGATCGAGGAAGGCGTCGAGCTTGGTGGCTTCGCCGGCTGCGCCGATGCCGGACAGCTCGTGCAACGCCACCTCGAACTCGAAGCGACCCCGCACGAAGCTGGTGGCATAGCCGCCGGGGATGTTGTGCCGCTCGAGCAGACATACACCCAGCCCTGCCCGCGCCATCGCCGTGGCAGCGGACAGGCCGCCGAGGCCCGCACCGACAACGACGGCATCGTACCGCTTCGTCATTCACCACTCCTTCCGAGTTGGACGCAGACTATACTCTTCGACCCAACGCGAACGAAACGGATTCGAAGGCCCCCGGAGAAGACCGTTTGTCGGACGGTCCGAACCCACGCTCAGCGGCGCGGTGCCGGGGACCGGAGGCCGATGCGGCGGTGCGGCGTAGTGCGTGCGGGGGGCACTGGAGCCTGATCCGCACGGGTCTGGCTGCCTCGCACCAGCCACTTGAGGCGATGGATCTGCCACCAGCTCAACCCGAGCACCTTGCGCAGAAACCGATGCGTCGGGTGCGTCCGTCTCAACACCGGACGGATGCTGGTCGCGCTGGTACGGCCCACGGTCCGGTGGCTCTCCACATACTCCCGGATCACGGCCTCCCGGTCGGCCCCCGCGATCCGCTGCAGCAGCGCGATGACGATCCCCGTACGATCGCGCCCCAGGGAACACTGAAACAGCAGCGGAAGGTGCTGCTCCTTGAGGCGCGTAAGCTCCTTGAGCATCAGCCCGAGCTGCCGCTCCATGTGACGAACCACCCGCAGGCGCCGTTTCGTGAGAGTGCGTCGGCCGATCTGGTAGATGTTCATGCCGAGCGAGCCCTGGGTCCGTCCGTGGGGCAGCGACACGACGAGCTCACGGATTCGACAGGGGCCACGGCGCCAGAAAGGCTGAAAGCCAAACCGCATTCTGCTCTGGTACCCGTTGAGCTTGACGATGGTCTTGATGCCCGCCCGCTGCAGCGCCCGACACGACCGGAACGGGCGATAGCGTGGATCGTCGGACCGGTAGATGCGCCCGGTGGGGAGACCGGCGAGCGCGCCCGAATCGCGGAAGTTCTTGAGCGTACGGAGTCGCCAACTCATGCGTTTCGATCGGCGCGCCGCCGTAGGAAGTGCCAACCCCACCGTCACCACGGCCACGACAGCCAAGCGCATCAGGGGGAGCATGGGGCGACGCGGTAGCACCATCAGTAGAGAAAACCTCCTCTACAGGGTGTTCACCGAACTCGCAGACTCGTCAAGTTCTTTGACCGCGCTACGCGAGGTAGGCGATCAATCGGATCAGATCGACGATCAGCTCCCGCTGCGGCTCGGTCAGCGAGAGGAACTCGATCCCCATCCCGGGGTTGAGATTGTTGAAATCACCCGGTCGGTAGGGGTTGATCCAGCGCACGATCCCCTCGACCTCGAGCCGCTCCCCGCCGTTGGGCACGGTAAACCCGAGGTTCATGCGGGTCCCGACGGGCTCGGGCTCCCGGGTCTGCAGGAAGATCCCGAGAGCTGAGATGTTTGTCGCGTACGCAAACAAGAAAGTGTCCTCGGAGGCGAAGTCCACCTCGCAGTCGATCAGCACTCGCTCCGCGAGCCTCCGCTCGGCGCCCACTGCGTCCTCGGCCTGCCAAAGCAGCCCGCGCGTTGCGGACCGCCCGGCGGTGCGCTCCTCATTCTCACTCAACATGATTCCACCCCGTGGCACCCGACCAAGCCGGAGTACCAGCCAATGTGTCCTGCGCAGTCTTAGCAGAGCGATTTCGTATAAAACAAGCGAAAATTACGCACGCGAAGGAGTTTTGTTTTCGCCCGAAATTCCCTCCCTCCCGCCCCCTCCGGGGTGCCTCGCTACGCTCTGGGTGCCGCAAACGGCGCGCCCCGTGAACACATCCCTCGGTTGTTCGGCAGGAGAGCATCCGTTACAATGACCTTGGACAGTGTGAGACGTGACTGATCAAAAGAACCCCAGTGGTAAAACGCCCGTGGCCCCGAGGAAGCCTCCCCGGAAGCGTCGACGCACAGGGGGGCTCGAACCGCTGCCGGATCCGAACCGCATCTCATCCATCGGGACCGTGCACGCCTACGACTTCGACGTGGATCACGAAGACGTCACCCGCCCGGGAGAAGACCTCGTGGGTGAGCGCGTCACCAGTGACCGCGTCACCACCACCGTTTGGGAAACCGACGAGCTCGAGCTCCGGGACTCCCAGGAGGGTGTCACCCCGCCCATCGGGTATCGTTACCGGATCGTGGAGAAGCTCGGCGCCGGCGGCATGTCCGAGATCTACAAGGTCCGGCACATCCACATGGACAAGGAGTTCGCGCTCAAGGTCATCGAGGCGCAGCCGTCTCTCGTGCCGCGCGCCCGACAGCTGTTCCTGCGGGAGGCCAAGACGGCCAGCCGCCTGGATCACCCGAACATCGTCCAGATCATCGACTTCGGAGTGGACGAGCGGCACGGCGCGTTTCTCGTCATGGAGTACCTCAAGGGAGAAACCCTGCACCAGCGGCTGAGACGACAGACCAGGCTCCGGGTGCATCAGGCGCTCGAGATCGCATTGCAGGTTGCCGAGGCGCTGCACTACATGCACGGCCAGGGCTTCATTCACTGTGACGTAAAGGCAGAGAACGTCTTCCTCTGCCGCCCCCCGGCGGACGGCCGCCAACGAACCCTGGTCAAGATCATCGACTTCGGGCTCTCCCGCCCCCGCACCTCAAACGTGAGGCTGGCCGACATCGAGGTCGGCGGCACACCGCACTACATGGCGCCTGAGCTGATCAACGGCGAGTCGCCGCAGCCGAGCATGGACATCTACGCGCTGGGCACATTGCTCTACGAGATGCTCACCGGCGGGGTGCCCTTCGTCGGCACCCTGGAGGACGTCATCATCGCCCAGCTCCAGCAGGAGCCCATCCCGCCCTCCCGGCTCATGGAGGAGCCTTTGGAGAGCCGCGTGGAAGCGGTCATCCTGGAGGCGCTGCAGAAGAACCCCAAGGAACGCCAGCGCTCCATGGGACAGGTGATCTTTCAGCTCCGGACCGTGATGGAGATGTACAACTTCCCCGGCGCGCGAAAGCGCGGCACCACGGGGGACAAACCCTTGATCGCGAAGCGGTCCGACCCCATCTACCAGCCCCTCGTGGACCAGAGCCCCTTTCCCATGTTCCAGCTCGACACCCAGGCGCGGATCGTTTACGCCAACGAGGCGTTCTGCTACTTCGTGCGCACTCCCCTCGAGCACCTGCGCGGACGAGTCATCGAGGACACGCGCATCGCCATCGTCTACCCCAGCATCCAGACCGACGCCGACCGGCTGATCCGCAAACCGAGCAGCGGACCGCTGCAGCGCGCCTTCTCCTTCGAGCTCAAGGACGGCACAAAAAGCTCGATGCTCTGTTGGCTGGTTCCGCAGCTCAACGACAAGGAGCTGGTGACCCGACTGCACGGCTACATCCACCTGCTGAGCTGAGCGAAGCCAAGCCCGTTGATCACCAACGACTACATCCTGCGGCTGTTGGAGCAACTGGGCCGCGCCATCGGTCGAATGGTGAGGCACCGGGACGCCGAACAGTGGGATCGCGCCCACGACGTGTTCGCGGAGTCCTGCGAAGATCTGCTGGGACAACAGCCGCGATTCCTCGACCTGCTGGACGTGCAGAACGCCGTCCGCATGCTCGGAAAGTGGCACCGGGTCAAGATGTACTCGGCGCTGCTGGAGGCAGACGCCGCGGTCTGGAAACGCCAGGGCGAGTCCGCGCGCGCCGCGAAGCTCTATCGACGCGCGCTGGAGATCTTCCTGGAGGGGCTGAGTCACGGCGGCCGCGGGGATCGGGAGCTCTCAGAGACGATCACCGGCCTGCTCGCGCACGTGGGCCTGAACCGCCTCGCCCCCGCCTACCAGGCCATGATCAGAGAGTTGAATCTGCGGCAGCGCTGACCCTACCGCGGTGCCGGCCCTACCGCGGCGCTGACTCTGCCCGCCACCACCCCATCCCGGACGCTGTCAGATCGCCGACCGGTTTGGGCGGACCGAGCCGGGCGGAGCGCCATGGGGCCGTGTGCAAGGAGCGACGATGCAAACGGCCCCTTGCCGCCCGATCCGGCGACGGGAGCTCAAACCGATCGGCGACTAGACCGGGTCCCCGTCCAGCCTGGATTCGAGCTCGGTCCAGCGGGCGTAGAGGGCGTCCACCTGCTCCTGGGCAGACTGCACCGAGGTGTAGGCAGCGGTGAGCTTCCCGGCGTCGGCGGCGATGTCGGGGTCCTCGAGGTGACGCTGCGCGTCGGTGAGCAGGCTCTCCGCCTTGGCGATCCGATCCTCGAGGCCGGCGAGCTCGAGCTCCTCGCCGTAGGTGAGCGGCTTCTTGCCGCGCCGCGGGCGCGGCGGCTTCCGGGGCGAGTCCCGGTGGCGGTCACGCTCGGTCTGGCGCTGCGCTTCCCAGGCCTGCGCCCACTGGGCGTAGTCGGCGTAGAGCGTCGCGCCCCCGGTGCCGTCCAGCCCGAGCAGCAACGTTGAGACGCGATCGAGCAGGAACCGATCGTGGGTCACCATGACCACAGCGCCCGGGAAGTCGGTCAGGCTCTCCTCGAGCACCTCGAGGGTGGGGATGTCCAGATCGTTGGTGGGCTCGTCCAGCAGCAGCAGATCCGCCGGGCGGAGCATCAGGCGCGCGATGAGCACCTTGGCCTGCTCGCCGCCGGAGAGGCGGTGGAGGGGCGTATCGAGCTGTTCGGTGCGGAACAGGAACCGCTGGGCCCAGCCAGCCACGTGGATGGGACGCCCCCGATACAGCACCGTGTCTCCCGACTCCGAAAGCGCGCGCCGAAGCGTGAGCTCCTGATCGAGCTGCTCCCGCCGCTGGTCAAAATAGACCGTCTGGAGGTTGTCGACACGACGGAGGTTGCCCTCGTCGAAGGGGAGCTCGTCAGCCAGCACACGCAGCAGCGTCGTCTTGCCGCTGCCGTTGGGGCCCACCAGGCCGAGGCGCAGCTTCGGCCGGAGGAGGAGGTCCAGCTCCCCAAACAGCCGACGGTCCCCGAGGGACTTTCCGAGACCCGTGGCCACGAGCAGCCGCTTGGTCTTCCGCCCCGACGCCGAGAAGTCGATGGTCGCGGTGCCCCCCAGGTTCTGCGCCTTGAGCTGGTCCAGCTCGCTGATCAGCGCCCGCGCCTCGTCGATGCGCCCCTTGGCCTTGGTCGTGCGGGCCTTGGGGCCGCGACGAAGCCACTCGAGCTCACGCCGGACCTTGGTGGCCACGGCGGCCTCATGCTGGGCCCGGGCCTCGAGCGCAGCCTGCCGCTTCTCCACGAGATCCGTATACCGACCATCGATGGCGAGCACGCCCCCGGGATGCCGCCGATCCAGCTCCAGCATTCGGGCGGCCACCTGCTGTAGGAACGCCCGGTCGTGGCTCACTACCACGTACGCGAAGCGTTGACTCACCAGGAAGCCCTCGAGCCACAGGATCCCCTCCAGATCCAGGTGGTTGGTGGGCTCGTCGAGCAGCAGCACGTCCGGCGAGAGCACCACCGCTCGCCCGATGGCGAGTCGCTTCTGCCAGCCCCCGGAGAGGGTCCCCACCCGCTGCTCGAGATCCACGAACCCGAGCTTGCTCAGCACAATGCTCGCCCGTACCCGGTGATCGGTCTCCTCCGCGGTCGGATCCGGCGGCGCCCGATCGAGCTCGTCCAGCAGCACGCCGAGGACGGTCTGGTCCGGATCGAACACGGGGCCCTGGTCCACGTAGGCGACCCGGAGCAGCTTGCGCTGCACCCGCTCCCCCTCGTCAGGCTCCTCGATGCCCGCGAGGATCTTGAGGAGCGTGGACTTGCCCGAGCCGTTGGGGCCGATGACGCCGATCCGGTCCTCCTCGGACACGGTGAGCGACACCCCCGTGAACAGCGGCGTGTCCCAGTAGGTCTTGGTGAGCTCGTGGCACGAGATCAGCATGCCGCCTGTCTACGCGCTTCCGCGCGGCGCGTCAACGCCTCCGAAAACGTCGGGACGCCGGGGCGGGGGCGCGTCGAAAACGTCGGGGCGCCGGGGCGGGGGCGCGTCGAAGCGTGGGCTGGACCACGGGCTGGGCCCGCTTCTTCGGGGCGGGCCGGAAGTCGAGCTGCACGACCATGGACCCCCGGGGTTGGATCTGGAGCTTCCACCGGTGGAACTGCCCCTTCTCGTTGGCCGTCAGGGGCTCATGACTGAAGGTGAGCCGGCCCTTTTCGCTCCAGAGCGGGTTGCGCTCGAAGATCTCCACCTGCACCGGTTTGCCCGCCAGGCTGCGCACCGTGAGCCGGATCCGGCGGGTGTCGTCCTGAAGGAAGGTGACCGACTTCTGCACGGCCACACCGCCGTCATTGGTGGTGGTCAGGAAGGTGTGGCCCCCCACGGGAGTCCAGTGGTGCACGTCGTGCCCCACGAACACGCCGTCCCGGTAGATCCAGGCGGTGCCGGCGGGCAGCAGGATCTTCGAGCCGTTGACCACCTTGTACACGGTGTAGACCGAGTCCCCGCGATCCGCGGGCCACAGATAGTAGGGGCTGGCGTTCACCACGAGGGACGCCATGTGGAGGTAGCTCTTGTGCTGACGGTTCAGGTTGAGCTTGAGGTCCCGGTACAGGGAATAACCGTCCACGCGGTTGTAAAAGGCGCGGCCGGACTGCCGGGCCCCCTGGATCTGCTGATAGTACTCGGAGAACTGCATCTGGAAATTGGACGCCTTGAGTCGGAGCGTGTTGTCCACCCGCCGGATCTTGTACTTGCTCACCAGCTCTCCGGCAAAGGCGCGGGTCCTGCGATACCGCACCTGGGACGACTGGACATTGGAGCTCCAGGCCAGGCTATGACCGCGCTTCGCGGCCCCGCGGCGGCGGCGGAACGCCGGTGGAATCGCCTCGGCCGGCAGCCCTCGGCCCAGGTGCGCCACCCGCGCCCCGGCGCGCCCCGCGCGCGCGCGCCCCGGAGACACCGGGGTGACGCCCACCCAGCCGGCGACCAAGGTCACCTTCATGGACGAAAGGTCGTACCAGTGGTTCTGGATCATCGCGCCCAGCTGCAGCCGAAGCTGCCCCTCGGGAAGCACGTCCACGCGGTACTGCGCGCTCCAGTGCACGCCCCAGGTCAGGTACTCCACCACCAGCGGCTCGCCCGGCTTGAGGTAGCGATCGATGTTCCGGATCCGCACGCGGCTGTACATGCCCAGCTTGCTCGTGTGAGCCCGCATCACGTTGAACTCCCGGATCTGCTTCGGCCCGATGCGGAGCTGCAGCGACTCGGCGATGATCCGCGGCGGCAGAGCCAGCTCGATGTGCTTCACCTGCCCAATCTGTACCCGGCTGCGCATCAGCGCCAGGTTCTGCATATAGATCACCGCCTCGTCCGGAATCGAGATCCGTTGGGCGAACTGCACCGGGCTCCGACGGTCGAAGGTGGTGCGACGCGGAACGGGCCCACCGCAGCCGATCCCCAGCAGACAAAACACAACCACCCAACATCGCAGACGAATCATGAATCTGACCTCCTTCGACGGCTGGCATGTGGACGGACGGCTCCCCATTCAACGCACGAAGCCATCCCCAGGTCTATTGGGTCAGTTGCAGGTCCCCGCGCCGCCGGGGCCGACGATGCAGGCGCCCGAGCAGCAGGTGTCCGCGCCGCCGGAGCCGGAGCACAGCGTCGTGTCCGGCTCAGGGTCGAGGTCCGAGCAGGTGCCGGGCACGGTCGGGGTCGAGCCGTAGGCCTTGATCATCAGCGTGCCGTTGTGGGTGGAGTCCCAGATCGTGAAGGGCTCGCCCACGGTGTCGAGGTTCGCATAGTACTGCGTGTTGAACGTGGGGCCCGGACAGCCGCCGGTGGTCGAGCTGGCGTTGCAGTCGATGCCGATGTCATAGAAATTGGCATCGGCGCAGATGATGTCGCCGGGCTGCACCACGATCCCGAGGGGATCCGCTGCCGCGCCGTCGAGCTGGGTGGAGCCTGCGAGCGTATAGGTGTGCAGCCCGTCGCCGGTGACCGACTGCATGGGACCGAGCCCTACCCGGCTGCAGCCGCCGAGCACGGGCCCCCCGCTGCCCCCGCCGCCGGTCGTGCAACGGATCACCGCGAGCTGGGCCACCTCCCCGTTGCCCCCGTTGTTGTCGACGTACAGCTCCCAGTTGGTCAGCGTGCCGGCAGCGGTCACCGGGAGGGTGGCGTTGCAGTACCAGTACTCGCTTCCGCGCCCGGACTCGTCGTCGCCAGGCTGCCAGGTGTTGAAGTCCTCCGACATCGGCGCCCCGGCCTCCACATCGGTGCCCGGGGTCGCGCCGACGCAGGCGGTCCGCTGGCAGTCGTCGGCGACGTCGAGACAGAGATCCGCTGTGGCCCCGGGGGTGCAGTCGGCGTCGGTGAGGCAGCTCACCGTGGAGCAGGCGTCGTAGCAGGTCCCGGCGCCGTCACACTGATCGAGGGGGCACTCGGCGTCGGGATCGGTGTTCACGGTCACGAAGTCGCAGGTGCCGTCCGCGCCCCCCGTGTTTGCACCCAGGCACGACTCACAGGTCGCGTTGCAGGCCGCGTCGCAGCACACCCCGTCGTCGGCCGGACAGATCCCGTTGGCGCAGTCCGACGGCGCGTTGCAGTGCTGTCCGCCGGCGCAGGCGGGGCAAACGCCGCCGCCGCAGTCCGTGTCGGTTTCCGAGCCGTTGACCAGGCCGTCGGTGCACCGACAAACGCCGAAGCCGTTGCACACGTCGGCGCCGGTGCAGTCGTTGTCCGGATCCGCACCACCGGTCACCGGGTTGCACGTGCCGTCTGTGCCGCCCGTCTTGGCCGCGGTGCAGGCCACGCAGGGGCCCGAACAGGGCAGGTTGCAGCAAACGCCGTCCCCGGCCGGGCAGTTCCCGCTCACGCAGTCGGTCCCGGCGACGCAGGTCTGCCCCTGGCTGCAGGGCGAGCACACGCCGCCGCCGCAGTCGATGTCCGTTTCCGCGCCGTTCTGAACGCCGTCCGCGCAGCCGCAGGCCCCGGCGCCGTTGCAGGTGTCCGCCCCGGTGCACTCCCCGTCCGGGTTCGTGCTCGCGGTCACGGGTCCGCACGTGCCGTCCGTGCCGCCCGTCTTGGCCGCGGTGCAGGCCTCGCAGGTGCCGCCGCAAGCCGCGTCGCAACACACCCCGTCCTGGGCCGGACAGAGGCCGCTCAGGCACTGCACACCAATGGCGCACACCCCGCCGTTGGCGAGCTTGGGCTGGCACACGCCGGTGCCGTCACAGTAGAAGCCCGTCATGCAGTCGGCGTGGGCGGCGCAGCTCGTGAGGCACGCTGTCCCACCGGAGTTACAGACATAGGGATCACACAGGATCGACCCCGCCGTCTGGCAGGTGCCGAGGCCGTCACAATACCGCGTCCCGCCCTCCACGCCGTTGCTGCAGCCGGGCGCGGCGCAGACCGTGGAGGAGCTGTACACGTTGCAGCCCGGGGAGCCGCTGTTGCCGTTGCACCCCGTGCCGTTGGCGCCACAGCTCGCGGCCCCCGCGTCGGAGCACTCACCGTCCGGGTCGGTGTTTTGGTCCACTGCCGCGCAGGTTCCGTCCGCGGCGTTGGTCTTGGACGCCAAACACGCCTCGCAGGTGCCGTCACACGCCAGGTCGCAGCAGACTCCGTCAAAGGGGGGGCAGAAACCGCTCGCGCACTGGAGTCCGATGGCGCAGGCTGCGCCGTTCTGAAGCTTCGGGGCGCAGGTGCCCATTCCATCGCAATACGCGGTTGCGCTGCAGTCGGTGTGACTGATGCAGCTCGTGCGGCACGCCGTGCCGCCCGGATCGCAGAGGTAGGGATCGCACGGCGTGCTCGCCCCGGCGCCGCACGTCCCGGCGCCGTCACAGAAACCAGGGAGGGTGAGCGTGGAGCCGCTGCAGCCGGCCACCGCGCACATGGTCGTCCCGTCGTACAGGTTGCACCCGGGCGACGTGGCGCTGCCGTTGCAGCCCGTGCCGTCGATGCCGCAGGTGGCCGGGCCCTCGGCGGTGCATTCACCGTCCGGATCGGTGTCCACCAGCACCGGACCGCAGACGCCGTCGGCTCCCCCGGTCCGGGCTGCGTCACAGGCCTCGCAGGTGGAATCGCAGGCCGCGTCGCAGCAAAGCCCGTCCACACAGTGGCCGTTCAAGCACTGCCGGTCGTCCGTGCACGCCGTGCCGTCGCCGGACTTGGGCACACACGCCCCGGCCCCATCGCAGTAGCTGCTCGCGTCACAGTCCCCGTCCCCGCCACAGCTCGCCAGGCACGCCGTGCCCGCGGCGTTACAGGCGAACGGCTCGCAATTCGCCGGCGTCGCCACCTCGCAGGTCCCCGCCCCATCACAGTAGCGAGCCGGCGTCTGCACGCCCGCCGTGCAGTCGGCGTCCTCACACACGGTGGACGAATCGTACAGATTGCAGCCCGGCGCCACCGCATCGCCGTTGCAGCCCGAGCCATCTCCACCGCAGCTCTCAGGCCCCAGGTCCGCGCACTCACCGTCGGGGTCCGTGTCGGCGGTGACCGGGGCGCAGGTTCCGTCGGCGTCTCCGGTCTTCGACTCGAGACACGCCAGGCACAAGGTGTTGCAGGCAGCGTCACAGCACACGCCGTCCGCGGTGGGACAGAACCCGCTGGCGCACTCGCTGCCGGCGGCGCAGGCCTCGCCGTTCGCCTTGTCTGTCACACAACCACCGCCGTCACAGTCGTTGCTGTTGCCGTCGTTGTTGTTATTGTCGTTGCCGCTCGCCGTGTAGCCCCCGCAACCGGCTCCCGCAATGGCCAAGACGACAGTAATTAGCAGTGCCAGTCCAAACGGTTCGCGTCTCATCAGTCTCTCCCGAGCTTGCTTTCAGGTGTGATGGCAGCCCCCCCGACCGTCCAGTCGGAGGCACCGTCCCATCGAGCTCTGCTTCTCCAGGATATGTCAGGTTGCGGTCTTCCGGCAATCCTTTGCCTAAAAGTCCGTTATTTCACCAGTCCTACCTGCGGGGGCCGGGCAACGACTTGACCTGCGCGAGGAGCTTCCGGGCGGTGAGCAGGCCGGCGGTGAAATTCTCCTTGAGCTCGTCGCCGATCAGCCGGAGATCGAGCTCCTCCAGCGGCCGGTTCTCACGAAACAGCCGCTTGACGAGACGGCCCAGCGCGTAGGTGGTGGCGCCCGAGACGAGGACCTGGGTGAGCGCGCCGGTGGTCCAGCCGAAGGGCAGCGCCTTGACGAGGCTGGCGCTGATGCGCGCCACCGTCAGCCCGGCGACGGCGCCGGTGACCGAGGTCGCGACCGTCCGGGCGATCCGCCCCTCGAGCTCCACCTGATACACCCGCGCGAGCTCCATCAGCAGGTCGACATGTACGGCGCTCACAAAGGCCAGATCGAGGAACGGCACCGGAATCGCGCCGCGGAGCATGGCGCTCTTGGTGTGCCGGAGGATGATCCGTTCGGCGGAGCCGTCCCGTTCGATGAGCTCGAGATCCATGGGAATACGAATTGTACGGGCTGCCCCCTGCAGGAGCAAGGTGCGTGGAGCGGGGGGGCGCGGAAGTTGAGCTGCCCGCGGCCTCGATCGCAGGGAACCACACCCGAACCGGGGAGCCTGCGGACCGCCCGGTGTTGAAGGCCGAGACCGCATCGCGTAGGCTTGCGCCAGGGGACCGACCCCGGGACGATCACCATGTCCACCGAAACCGACCGTCTACGCCTGCTACTCGAGGCCATCGGACTGGACTCCGACGCCGCAACGCTGCGCGCCGGCCAGATTCGAGCGCTCCAGGTCCGCGGGTTGGCGCTCGGCCAGCGGGCGGTACGGCTGCTGGAGGAGATGGCCGAACGGGCGGCGACCGCCGAAACCGACACTCCGGATCCGGTGGACCCGGACCGCGAGACGCTGTCGCCGCAAGAGCTCTTCACCCTGATCAGCGAGGCCGAGGCGCAGCAGGCCGCCGGCGAAACCCTCGAGGTCGCCCGCTCGGACAACCAAGCCGTGGACGCCGCCAGCTCCGGAACGGAGCCCACGCTGCAGCAGGACGAAGGCCTTTCGGAGTCACCACGCGAGCGCCATTCCGATCAGCTCCTCGACCCCGGCGAGCGGGTGGATCAGTACGAGATCGTACGCGCCGTCGGTCAGGGCGGTATGGGCGCGGTGTACCTGGCGCGGGACGCCCTGCTCGGGCGGAAGGTGGCGATCAAGGTCGTACACCCCCACCTCGTCGCGTCCGCCGGCGCCGTGGAGCGATTCCTGTTCGAGGCCCGCGCCACGGCGCGTTTCAACCACCCAAACATCGTGACCATCTATGGGCTCGGCCAGGTGCGCGGCTGCCCCTACGTCGCCCTCGAGTACCTGCCGGGCATCTCGCTACGCGTCCGCCTCCGCCACGGCCGCCTCGCCACCGGGGAGGCGGTCCTGGTGGCTCGACGCGTGGCACAAGCCCTGGCAGAGGCCCATCGGCAGTCTATCCTGCACTGCGATCTGAAACCGGAGAACATCTTCCTGCCGAGGGACGGGCGGCTGCGCGTGCTGGACTTCGGCCTCTCCCGGCTGGTCCACCGGCCGCCGCTACAGCCTCTGGACACGCTCCGGGAGGAAGACAACATCCCCACCGCAGCGCTGGACAACCAGGAGCATCACTCGGCCCTCCGCGGCACGGCCCCCTACATGGCCCCCGAGCAGTGGCGCCAAGAGGAGCTCGGGCCGGCCACGGACATCTGGGCCTTCGGCGTGACGCTGTTCGAGGCGTTGTGCGGCGAGCGACCCTACCAGGGCTCCCCGGTGGCGATCTATGAGCAGGTGACCGACGAAGAGCGGCCCACACCGTCACCGCTGGCGCTGGATCCCAAACTCCCCCGCGCCCTGGCCCTCCTCTGCGAGCGGTGCCTGCACCGGGACCCCACCCAGCGCCCGAGCGCGTCGGCCATCGCCGACGAGCTCTCCCTGCACAGCGGCGGTCGCGCACGAACGCAGGAGGACGAGGACAAGAGCCCATTTCGCGGTTTGATGCCCTTTCGCCGTGCCCATGCCGACCTGTTCTTCGGGCGGGACCCGGAGAGCGCCGCGTTCGTGGAACGGCTGAGAGAGGCTGCGCTGGTGGCGGTGGTCGGCCCCTCCGGAGCCGGCAAGTCGTCCTTCGTACAGGCGGGCGTCGTGCCCCGGCTCGAACAGCTCGGGCCCTGGGACCCCATCGTGCTGCGCCCGGGCGCGACCCCGCTGCTCGCCATTGCCGGCCGACTGCTCCAGGAAACGACGAGCACCGAGAGCGCCCCGGCCCTCCCGGATCCGGGTCAGGTGCAGACGCGCCGGGAGCTGGCCCAAGAGCTGCGCGATTCTCCGGCCCAACTGGGTCGCCTGCTCCGCGAGCGCGCGCACCGCACCTCCGGGAACGTGATCCTCGTCGTGGACCAGTTCGAGGAGCTCTTCACCCTGGTGGAGGATCCTGAGGAGCGCGCGGCCTTCTGCCAGGCATTGCTCTTCGCGGCGGATGATCCGGACGGCCCGGTGCGGGTGGTGCTCACCCTGCGCGAGGACTTCCTGGGTCGCCTGGCGGTGTTCCCGGAGTTCGTGGCCGAGGTGGCCCGAGGCATCGTGGTGATCCGCACACCCGGCCCCACCGCGCTCCACGACACCCTCACCCGGCCGCTGGCGCGCCGGGGGTACCGGTTCGAAGACGACGAGCTCGTCGGGGAAATGGTGGCCGAGGTGGCCCAGGAACAGTCCGGCCTCCCGCTCCTGCAGTTCGCCGCTCAGCGGCTGTGGGAGGGCCGGGATCGGGATCGCAAGGTTCTCTGCCGCTCCACCTACGAAGCCATCGGTGGCGTGGCCGGTGCGCTGGCCGAGCACGCGGACCAGGTCCTGTCAGGGCTCGTCGGCGACGCGGCCCGGGCGGCACCCGAGGTGCTCGTCAGCCTCGTCACACCGGACGGCACACGCGCCACGGCCCAGGAGGACCGGCTCATCGCACAGGTGGGGGCCGGCGCCGCCGAGGCGGTGGCGCACCTGGTCGCCGCGCGCCTGGTAGCCAGCCGCCGGGCCCTGGCCGGCGACCGTTCGGTGTCCCTGCTGGAGCTGGTGCACGAATCCCTCATCAACCGCTGGGAGCAGCTCCGCCGGTGGCGCGAGGAGAGCCTCGAGGACGTGAACCTGCAAGCCGATCTCCAGGCCGCCGTGGAGCAGTGGAAGCGACGTGGGCGACGCGCCGAGGACCTGTGGAGAGGACTCTCGCTGGCCGAGGCGATCGACTGGCGTGAGCGCCGCAGCGACCCGCTGCCCGAGGAGCTCGAGCAGTTCATCACCCGGAGCGCGCGCGAGGCCCGGGCGCAGTCAGTACGGCTGGCGCGGCTCCGGTTCGGCCTGGTGGGCGGCCTCCTGCTGTTCGGGTTGGCCGTCGCCGCCTTCATGTGGATCCGGGCGAAGGAGCGGCGCGCCCAGCAGGCCCGCAGCGAGGCGCTGGCGGCGCGGGCCAAAGCCCGGTCGCGGCTGTCACTGGCGCTGCTCGAAGGCGCGCAAGCCGCCCTGCTCCGCCGCGCCTTCGCCGAATCCCGGGCCAAGCTCCGGGCCTCCTTCGAGGTGTCGGACTCGGTGGGCGCCCGCGCGCTCTTCGCGACCCTGCGGAACCGGCAGCTCAAATTCCGGGCCCAGCACCCGGAGTCGGTTTTCTCCGTGGCCGCGGCGCCGGACGGCTCCCTCGTGGCGACCGGCGCCTACGACGGCACCATCCGGCTCTGGGACTGGACCACCGGCGCGGTCCGCGTGCTGCGCGGGCACCGCAAGGAGGTCTTCAGCCTCGCCTTCGGACCGCACGGCCGCCGCCTGGCCTCCGGGGCCGGGGACGGAAACGTTCGCCTCTGGGACCTACGAACCGGCCGCTCCCGCATCCTCACCGGGCACCTCGATCGCGTCTACGGCGTGGCCTTCGATCCCACCGGAAATCGCGTCGCATCGGCCTCCGGTGACGCCACCATCAAGATCTGGTCCCTGAGCCGCAAGGGCGTGACCACGCTGCGGGGGCACAATGGGCGCGTCAACGCCGTGAGCTTCGCGCCGTCCGGCGATCGGCTCTTCTCCGGAGGCGAGGACCGCACCGTCCGGGTCTGGGACCTCCGACGGGGCACGAGCCGCGCGCTCACCGGACACACGGACAGCGTGGTCACGGTCGCGAGCAAACCCAGTGGAGCGGGGCTCGCGTCTGGGAGTGAGGACGGCACCGTCCGGGTCTGGAATCTCGACCGAAACGAGCATCGGGTGCTGCGCGGACACCGCGGCGCGGTCACCTGTCTCGCCTTCGATCCACGCGGCGACAGCATCGCCTCGGGGGGCACCGACCGCACCGTGCGGCTGCGGAACCTGCGCAACGGAGAAACCCGACTCCTCGGCTTTCATGCCGACCAGGTGAGCAGCCTCGGCTTCAGCGGCTCCGGTCGCCTGCTGGCCTCGGGCAGCTACGATCGAACCATGAAGCTCTGGGATCTGCGCACTCCACCCCGGCGCTTCGCCAGCGGGCACGAGGGATGGGTGTCCGGCGTGGCCTTCAGCCCGGACGGCGAGCAGCTCGCCTCTGCGAGCCAGGATCGCACCGTCCGTCTGTGGAACCTGCGCACCGGTCAATCGTCACCGCTGAAGGGGCACACAGCCCGGGTCATCGAGGTCGCCTACCGGTCGGACGGACGGCAGCTCGCCTCCGCCTCCTGGGATCAAACCGTGCGCCTGTGGGATCTGCGGACCGGGAGCAGCCGGGTGTTGCGCGGACACACCGGCCGGATCTACGGGCTGTCCTACGCGCCCGACGGCAGGCACATCGCCTCGGGGAGCTGGGACCGGACCATACGTATCTGGAACGTGGCCAGCGGAGAGGCCCGTGTGTTTCGCGGCCACACCGGCCGCGTGTTCGGTGTGGCCTACGCGCCGGACGGCAGGCACATCGCCTCGGCGGCCTGGGACCGGACCGTGCGGTTGTGGGACGTCGAAACGGGGAAAGCGCGGGTCCTACGCGGCCACACGCATCGCGTGTCCGCCGTCGCCTTCGCGCCGTCGGGCGCGTTCATCGCCTCGGCCAGCTACGACACCACCGTGCGACTCTGGGACAGGAGCACGGGCAAGGCGCGGGTTCTGCGCGGATCCACCGACTACCTCTGGGGAGTCGCGATCAGCCCCGACTCCAAAAAAGTGGCGGCGGCCAGCCGGGACCGTCGAATCCGCGTTTGGGACGTGGCCAGCGGCAAGCTCCTCCTGGCCCTGTCCGGGCACAGCATGGACGTGAACCGCGTCACCTTCGGTCCCCACGGCAACCTGCTTGCCTCCGGCAGCGACGACACCACCGTGCGGCTCTGGGAGCTCCCCGAGGGGCGACCGCGCTGGCGCGCCCCGCTCCTGCTCGGTGGCGAGCGGCCGCGCCTGATCACCGGCCGGGGGCTGATTACCCTGCAGGGTTTCGGAACGCGCGGCGCGCCCCTCGGCAAACCCACCGACCCGGAGGAGGCGCGGCTGATCACTGCGATCCACCGCGGCGTGCTCCACGCGGCGCTCTCCCAAGACGGCGGCCGTGTCGCGCTCGTTCCGCAACGGGACCGCGTCGAGCTCTGGGACGTCCGGCGCGGGATCAGACGCTGGAGCACGAGGTGGCCGGGTATCGAGAAGGTGGTCCCCTTTGCCGGGGGCGTCGCCGGGCTCGCCCGGGGAAGCGTGAGCCTCGTGCTCGGGCCCGGCAAGGTCAAGCAGACCCTCGTTCCCTCCGGGGCCGGTGTGATCGCCCTGTCTCGGGGGCGACTCCTGGTGGCCACCCGCTCGGCGGTTCACGAGCTCGATCCGCAGGGACGCCCCGCTGGCAAGACCGCCGTGGATCCCGGTGTCACCGCCATGATGCTCACCGCGGAGCTGCTAATCCTCGGTCACCGGGACGGTACCATCGAGCTGGCACCGCGGGCGCGCCGCGGCAAACTGCGGCACCGGCCCTTGGAAAACACTCCGGCTCGTCCGGTGACCCACCTGGCCGAGGGGCCGCAAGGAACCCTGGCCGTGGGCTTTCAGGACGGCACCGCCGGGCTCTGGAATCGGAACACCGGCACGCTCCTGGCGCGGCGGCGCCTGCACGGCCCCGTGCATCTTCTCCGGCGAATCGGCCGACGTCTCTACGTCGCAACGGAGCTGGCCGACACCGCCTCCATCGACCTCACCATCTTCCATCAGGACGACTGCTCGGTCATGCGACGAATCTGGGCGGCCTTCCCGGCGACCTGGGACCGGGGCCGCGCAGTTCGTCGGCCCCGACCGAGGAAACACCGCTGTCTGTCGAAACCCGATCCGTAGCCCTCCGCGGTCGCCTCCAGGACTGGATTGACACGGAGGACCGGCGTACTTACCTTGTCCAAGCCATGGCCAAGGCTGATTATTACGATATTTTGGGCGTCGCCCGGGACGCCAGCGCTGCAGACATCAAGCGCGCCTACCGGAAGAAGGCGGTACAATTCCATCCGGATCGGAACCCCGACAACCCGGAATCGGAAGACAAGTTCAAAGAAGCCGCAGAGGCCTACGAGGTGCTCAGCGACAGCGAGAAGCGCCAGCTCTACGATCAATACGGCCACGACGGTCCCCACCGGGCCGGCTTCTCAGGCTTCGGAGACGTGGACGACATCTTCTCCCACTTCAGCTCGCTTTTTACGGATTTCGGGGATTTCTTCGGCCGCTCCCGACGAAGCTCCCGCCGCGGCAACGACATCGTGGTGGAGCTGAACCTGACGTTCATGGAGGCCGTACGCGGCGTGTCCAAGAAAGTCACGCTCACCCGCCACGTGCCCTGCGAACACTGCATCGGCACCGGCGCCAAGCCGGGCACGAGTCCGGTGACGTGCATGACCTGCAACGGCCAAGGGGCGGTGATGTTCCGGCAGGGCATCTTCGCGGCCCGCCAGAGCTGCCCCTCCTGTCGAGGAAAAGGCTCGACCATCAAGGAGTACTGTCCCGAGTGTAGGGGCGACGGTCGGCAGGAGCGAGAGGAACAGCTCAAGGTGACCGTGCCCGCCGGCGTGGACGACGGGCAATCCCTTCGCATCGGGGGAAAGGGCCAGGCGGGCCCCCCCGGCAGCATGTCCGGCGATCTGTACGTGGCCCTGTCGGTGGAGCAGGACGAGCGGTTCGCCCGGGAGGGGGCCGACATCTACTCCGAAGTCCCTATCACCTTCACTCAGGCGGCCCTGGGTGCAAAGATCACGATTCCCATCATCGGCGGCGAGGCCGACTTCGAAGTCAAGGCCGGCACCCAGCCCGGCCAGATCGAGGTGCTCAAGGGTGAGGGCATCCCCCGCCTGAACGGCTACGGCAACGGAGACCAGGTCCTCCGCTTCGTGGTCCAGGTGCCCACCAGGTGGAGCAATCGTCAGCGCGAGCTGCTCGAGGAGCTCGCCGAGCTCGAGGGCGTCGAAGTCAACTCCAAGGGCGGCTGGTTCGGCAAGAAGACCGGCAAGAAGACCGGCAAGACAAAGAAAGCAAAAAAGTAGACTCTTGTCCTGCTGCGCGGGGGCAGCGGTCGGCGTCAGCTACCAGCGCTGGGTCCCCGTCGACACCCAACCGCAGGAGGGATACGCGCGAGCGCCGGGACCGTTTTTCGGCTACTATCAAGTTCGCGATCGAAGCGGGAGGCTTCCATGAGCCAGACCAAGGACCGGGTGCAGCCGGCCAGGACGACCATCGTGGGTGGGCAGCCGCCGGGGAACGCGCGTGAGGCGGTGCCGATTCCCGTGGGCCTGGAGGAGCTGCTCGGCATGGCGGCTGCGACGCCGGACTTTGCCGAGGCCCTGCTGAAGGACTCCTCCGCCGCCGCAGCCGCGGCGGGCCTGGAGTTGACCGCCACCGAAACCGCCATCCTCGGTGCGATCGATGGTCGGCAGCTGACGCTCATGATCGACGAGGTTCGGGGGCAACTTCCGGAGCCCGACCGGAGGGCCTTCTTCGAGCAGGCCGCCGTGGCGATCGCTGTGCTGGTCGGCGGTGCTGCGGCAGCCGGTGTCGGCTGTGGTTCCAAGAAGCAGTCGCGTCCAGTGGGGCAAGCCGGCGACTCCCCCATGGATCCCCCGGCGACTCAACCCGATGCTGCCGCCCGGGCCATGCCCCGGGAGCCCCCGGAGACGCACGCTCCTACCAAAGGGATCCGACCGGACCGGACCCGGCCCAAGACGCCGGAGCCGGGGCCGATCACAGGCAGCCGCCCGCGCCGCAAGCCCAAGTCCATGCGTGAGAGCATGAAAGAGCGATCCGTCCCGGCGCGCAACCTCAGCATGACGCCCGCCACCTACGGCATGCGCAACCCCAACAAGGCGACGGGACCGGTCAAGCCATAGGCCTTCTGGGTGCGGCGAACCGTCGCTACGACGACGACTTGAACACCAGCTTGATCCACACGGTGCCGGAGCTCTTTCCGGTGCGGCGCTCATAGTGCTTGCGCAGGACGCCGCTCACGTTGGACTGGACACGATAGAGGCCCCGGCTGACCACGTCAGAGCACTTGTACTTGCGAAGCTCTGCGCGAATGACGGCCAGGACGCCCTTGCGCTCCTTGGCGTTGCGCAGGAAGGCGTCCATTTCGTCGATGTAGGTGCGGGCGACGACCTGCACGATGGCTGACTTGCAGCCGGTATATGTCACCGGAGGCTTGAGATCGATGGCGATCCGGTAGCGTGGCCGCGCCACGATCCCGCGGGCGTGCGCCGGGTCACTGCCCAGCACCACCGCTCCGGCGGCCGCTGCGCCAGAGGCGACGAGCACCTGGAGAAAGCCGCGGCGGTTCACGCCCGCCTCCTCGGCGGTGGGATAGTCAGGTTCCGGCTGCTGCTTCGCGGGTGTGATGCGCTTCATGTCTCGCCCCTCGTGTGTGCAAACGAACTGTACCACGAAATGGTCTGTCTCGAGGTGGAGTGCTACAGGCCGCGCATCCACTCCGGGCGGAGCAGCTCCTCGTCGGCGGATTCCAGGACCTTGTCGATGAGCCGGAGGAGGGCCGGCTTGTCCTCGGGGAGGTCGCCGCCGATGGGCAGATAGTTGGACGCGTGGTTCGAGCGGAACGTGGTGCGACGACAGTTCAGGCCGGCCACCAGCTCCCGCAGCTCCCGGACGAGCTCCATGGGGCCCAGCTCACGCCAGGGGGTCTCGGTGCCCACCGGACGGAGCGGGTAGTCCCGGTACTCGTCGGCCTCGGGGATCATGATGGAGAGGGCCGAGGCGTAGGCGGGATCGATGCGGGAAAGCAGGCTCGCGGTTTCCCGGGCGTGCCTGAGACTGCCCTCCCGGCCGGCGAGCCCGAGCAGCACCGTGCACGAGAGCTTGAATCCCGCCGCGTGGGCTCTGTCTGCCGCCTCGATGATCTGCTCCCGGGTCGCGCCCTTGTGTACGGTTTCGAGCACCTGCGGATCTCCGGACTCCACGCCGAAATACAGCAGCTCCAGGCCGGACTGGCGAATTCGCTCGAGCTGGGCGGGGGACTTGCGGAGGAGGTTCTGGGGGGTGGCATAGGTGGAGATACGCTGCAGCTTGGGAAAGGACCTCCAGAGTGTCTCGGCGACCTGCTGCAGCCGGGGTGCCCCCACTGCCAGAGGGTCACCGTCGGCCAGGAAAACGCGCCGAGAGGTCGGGAACTGCCGGGCCGCGGAGGCGATGTCCCGCTCCACCTCGTTCCAGGGACGCGCGCGGAACTTCTTTCCCACGTACATGTGACAGAATGTGCACTCGTTGTGCGAGCAGCCGAGGGTCACCTGGAGAATCAGCGATCGCGCCTCAGAAGGCGGGCGCCACAGCGGAAGATCGTATTGCATGGTCGCGCGGGAGCGGCCGGGCTACGCCCCGGTGGGTGGCGTGCCCGCCTGCACGGGCTTGGTGAGCTCTGGGGTCTCGCTGCGGAAGCCGATCACGTTGAAGACCTGGATCTCGGACGCCTTGCCCTTGACCCGCGCCGGCGGCAGCTCCACGGTTTCGAACTTGTCACCGATCAGCTTGTGGGTGTCATCCGAGACGATGATCTCGCCGGCCTGGGCCAGGGAGCACAGCCGCGAGGCGACGTTCACCGTGTCGCCCACCACCGTGTACTGCATCGTCTTGGTGCTGCCCAGGGCGCCGAAGACCGCGTCGCCGCTGTTGATGCCGATGCCGATCTGGATCGGCTGCTCCTGTCGCATCTGCCGGAGGCGATTGAACTCGCGGAGCCGCTTCTGCATCTCCACAGCGCAGGCCACGGCGTTCACCGGGTCGTCGGGGGTGGACACCGGGGCGCCGAACAGCGCCATGATCTCGTCCCCCACGTACTTGTCCAGCGTGCCCTGGTGTCGGAACAGGACGTCCACCATCTCCTCGAAATACTCATTGAGCATGGAAATGACGGCCTGGGCGTCCATCTTCTCGCTCATGGAGGTGAAACCACGGATGTCCGAGAACATCACGGTCACGTGACGATTCTCGCCACCCTTCTCCATGCGCAGCGACCCGGCAATCACCTGGTCCACCAGGTTCGGCGACAGCAGCCGCTCGAAGCGCGCCCGCATGGCGGCTTCGTTCTCGATGTCGTTGGCCAGCCGCGCGTTCTGGATGGCTGAGGCGGCCTGATTGGCGATGCCCGTGAAGATCTGGAGGTCCTTCTCGGTGAACGCGTTGGTCGCGATCTGCGAGTCCAGGTACATCAGTCCGAGCAGATCGTCGCCAAAGAGCAGCGGCACGCTCATGGTGGAGCGGATGCCCTGCATGATGATCGAGTGGGCGCCGGAGAAGCGGCTGTCGATGGCCGCATCGGAGGACAGCACCGCGGTCTTGGTCTGCACCACCTGATTGACGATGGTCCGGGAGAGAACGATCTCCTCTGCCTGGGTCTTCGTCTGATCGCGGCGCTTGACCACCTGGCTCTCGAGCTCGTTGGATTCCGGGTTCATCATCATGATGACGCCCCGGTCCGCTGGCATGAGCTCGAAGGTCTTGACCATGAGCTTGTCGAGCAGGCTGTCGATGTTCACTTCGAGACTGAGGGCCGTGCCGACTTCGTGGGCGACTCGCAGCTTCTCATAGTCTCGACGGAGTACACCGACATCGTAAATGTCCTTCTCCGGGAGAAACTCCCGGCTGGATAGGACGTCGATCTTCTGCCGGATGTGGCTCTCCAGCATCTCCGGCGAGATCGTGACCCGCTCCTCGCTCTTTCGCTGCTCGTCCGCTGCGGTGTACACGAGGCGGGTAGAACCGAGCGTAACCTCGTCGCCCTCCTGGAGAACCCGCTCCATGATCCTGACGCCGCCCATGTAGGTGCCGTTCAGGCTCCCGAGATCTCGCAGCACGAAGTTGCCGTCAGGTGCGCGAAACACCTGGGCGTGCTCCTTCGAGATGATCCGGTCCAAAACTTGAATACTATTGTTCGGATGGCGACCGATCGTGTTGATCGATCCCAGCTCGAATTCCTGAGGCGGATCACTGGAAACGAGAATTAATTTGGCCATCGCTCCGAGGTACCTGCAGCCAAGCGATCATTATTTACAGAGCAGACTCTATAGCACTATCGCGGCGGCAACAAGTCGTATCCGTGTCACCGCAAAATACCTAGCATTACCACTACCTTACCCGCCGAAGCCAGGGCTTGTACCCACTCTCTGGTGGAAAACCTCACGAGTCGTCGGTCAATCCATCGTCCAGCAGGGAAAGAGAAATTTCTCCCATGCCTTCGCTGCCATCGACCTGCTCACGGCTGGTTCCGGGGCGCCGCGGCGGCAACTGGCTGGCACCTTTGCCAGAGGAAAAGCCGAGGGCCTGGGACACGTCGTCGAGCCGCCGGGCCTCATCTCGTGCCTCCACCGCCGTTTCGGTAGGGGGCTCCGCCGGGACCAACACCGTGAAGGTGCTCCCCTTGCCGAGCGCACTGTCCAGCGTGATGTCGCCTCCCAACAGCCGCGCGAATTTCAAGCTAATGGCGAGCCCCAAACCGGTGCCCATGGCATCCCGCGTGGTCGAGCCGTCCGCCTGCCGAAACTCGTCGAAGATGATGGTCTGCTGCTTGGGATCGATGCCGATGCCCGTGTCCCGAACCAGAATGTGCAGGCTCCCATCCGCTCGCTTCACCGCGAGCAGCTCCACGCGCCCCTCCTCGGTGAACTTGACCGCGTTCGACACGAGATTGTTGACGATCTGCCGGAGCTTCCCGTCGTCGGTACGTTGGACGAGCTCGCCCTTGGGCAGGCCAAGGCCGATCTTGACCGGTTTGTCGCGGGCAAGCACCTGCGCCGTCTGCGCCGCCTCGCGGAGAACGGCGCAAATGTCCACACCCGAGAGCACCAGCCCCATCTGCCCCGCCTCCATCTTGGCCATGTCGAGGATCTGTGTGATCAAGTTCAGCAGCCCCCGGGCGCTGTCGACAATGGCCTGGAGATTCTCGCTTTGCTCCTCGTTGACGTCGCCGTAGGCACCGGCCACCATCAGCTCCGCGTAGCCGATAACCGCGTTCAGGGGAGTGCGGAGCTCATGCGTGATATTGGCCATGAGCTCACTCTTGAGGCGATTCATCTCCTCGAGCTGTCGCTTCTGCTCGGCGAGCAGCTCCGTCTGTTTGGTCAGCTCGATGTTGCGTGTTTCCAGCTCCCGTGCCAGCCGCTCGGCCGCGCCGAAGGCCTTGGCGTTGGCCACGGCGATGGCGAGCGGATTCAACGCCTGGTCCACCATCTCGCGCTGCCGCTCCGTGACCCCCTTCTCAGAACCCAGGACCAGTACGCCGGCGAGGGCTTCGGCGAAGCGGATCCGCTGGTAGATGACCGCCTCGAGCCTGGTCCCCACCGCCGAAGACAGTCGCGCCGTGCCCTGCTCGTCCGTGAGCACCACCGGCTCGGACTGCTGCGCCGCCGTGCCCACGGGCCCCTCACCGAGCTTCACGATGGCCGCGCCGAAGGACTCCGAGCCCACGCCTTCGCATGACTGCAGCGACAGGGTCGCCGCCTGCTCGTTGTACAGGAAGATCGCGCCCACGCGGCAGCTGGTCGCCTCCATCAGCGCCTTGATCGCATCGTTGACCAGGGCTTGCAGGTCGCGACGGGCGTTCAGGATCCGGATGAAATCGGCCATGCCCTGGATGTCGCGCGTTCGATCCTTGACCTCGAACTCCAGGTTCCGGTTCAGGTCGGCGAGCTTTTCCACCGTGTCCTTGAGCTTCCAGACCATTCGGTTGAACGAGTCTGCGAGCTGGCCGAGCTCGTCGTGGCTCCGGATATCCACCTGCACGTCGAGGCTGCCATGGCGGATGGCATCCGCCCCGGCAGCGAGCTTGAGGATCGGCGCCGAGAGGCGCCAACCCACCAGGATCGCGAGCACCAGGCCCAACAGGAGCAGTCCACCCGCCAGGTAGATGCTCCACATGAGCAGCTGATCCCGGCGCTTGACGGCGTGGGCGTGGCTCACAGCGACCCGCACGTACCCCACGACCTGGTACTCGACGGGGGGCGGCTTCTCGGCTCCGTAGGCCGCAAGGACCGCATCCCCCTTGGACACCAGAATCGGCGAATAGTAGTCGTCTCGATCCGGGCCGTCCACGGCGATGCTCAGGGGCAGACGGGCGGCCAGAAGCTGCCTTACCGTGGACTTAGCGGGCGCCTTGGAGTCTCCAACCCCCTGCCGCGTCCGCCGCGTGAGCCGAGAGCCATCCACCCGGTACACCTCCACGAGCTCCACGTCCGAGGACCGGAACAACCGGTCGATTGCGCCGGCGAGCAGGGCCGGCTGGTTGCTCATGGCGCCCAGACTCGCGCCCTCGGCCATCGTCTGGCTCAGGGTCCGTCCCCGTGCGTGGCGGTCCTGCCGCATGAACTCCGATTGCCGGAAGTACGTGTAGCCGAAGGCCACCGCGGACGCGAGCAACGAGATGGACAGGATGTATCGAATCACCCGCCAGCGGAAACGCCGTGGATAGCGCGGGACCGTGGCATCGAGCGCGTACAGGCTGCCGGTCTTCTGTAACCCGGCGGAGCTCTTGGCCGCGGGGTGCATGGACCCGGTGGGCCGGGGAGGCCGAGGGCTCTGTGGGCCGCTCGGCTTCACGGGCGCACTCTCCTCGCGCCGGCGGCGACGGCCCGCTTCCAGTCCAGCCCGAGGGCCGCCGCGCTCCGCTCGTTCAGGGTCACCCGCTCGACCTTCACCTCCTGGAGGGTCAGCTGCGATGCCTCGGGCTTGGGTTGCGGCGACGTACCCCGACCTCGACTCCCGCCGGAATCGTTGCGCCGGGCCGGCCGTGACAAGAGCCAGCGTCGGATCCGGCTTCGGATCAGCTCATGGGCCGCCCGGGCCACCTGCTCGGGCCCGCCATCCAAGGACATCGCCAACCCCACACGTGTGTGCTCCGGTGTGAGCCCGACCACAACCATCCGGAACCTGGCCTGCAACTGCACAAGCTGCCGCAGCACCGCGGGCGGATAGAGCTCCACGTGGTGACCCAGCCAGAGCGCTCCGGGGCGCTGCGTCATCAACGCGACCACGGAACGAAGCGCCCCTCCGGAGGACATCGCCACCGCCACGAGGGCCTTGATCCCGGCCCGACGGCACGCCTTGCGAAACGAGGTGGCCAGCGCGCCCCCGCCGTCCCGAACCACCACCGCGGCGGTCTTCACTCCCGGACGCAGCCGCTCCACCCACTGGAGCACGTGTTGGCTGCGCGCGCCGAGCGCCAGCCAACCGCCGTGGAGTGCAGTCGTGGCCGGGCGACGGGACAGGTAGGCGAACACCACGGGCACTGCCCCCAACCCACGAGACAGCACGCCCGCCGCCATGGGGCCCAGGGCGAGCACAACTTTCGGCTTGGCGTCTTCGATGTCCTCCAGCAGGTCTTTCTGGGACTGCCCGGGTTCCAGGACAACCTCGCCCACCGGGAAGGTCGACACCCGGCGAAAGGCCTTGGCGGCCCGGGCGAACTCCCGGACGTTGCCGCGCCTCACGATGACGACCTTCGGGCTTCCAACGCTCCGAAGCTCCCGCGCCACCTTCTCGACCGGTTTCCCGGCTCGCTTGCCTCTCCGGCGACGCCGTCTCCCCTCAGCGGTCGTAACTACCGACAGCAGGAAGACGGCGCAGAGCAGCCAAGCGGCCCTTCTCGGCGTTGTCGTGGGGCACTTTCGCTGTGTCATCGCACTGTTCTCGACGCAGGAAATCGCTGTCGACTGCGCTTGAGAGATGTCACTGTATCAACTATTGTTGTAATGTAAACAGCGCAGCGATATTCACCTGAAGGGCATCAACTTGGCGTACTACCCCGGACAGAAGGTCAGATACAAGCAGCCGCGGAAAATCACGCCGGCGAAAGTCGGCCTGCTGGTTGGAGTCCTTGCGGCGATCTACTTCGGACTCGTCTTCGTCCCCCCCTACTACAGTTACTACAGGGCGACATCGATCATGAAAGACGAGGGTTCCAAGGCGTACTCGCTCCGCCATCAGAAGGAGGGCTGGGTCGAGCTCGAAAACAAGATCCACCGTCGGGTGCGAAATCGGCTGCTGGACATCCTGAAGATTCCCAGTGAGCAGCTCACGGTCATCGTCAAAAAAATGCCCAAGAGCATCAAGATCCACGCGGAGTGGACAGTCTACGCCCGCTGGCCGATGGTAAGCAAGGAATCGAAACTGCACTTCAAGGAGACGGTCAACACCGATCTTCGCTAGGCTCGACTTTCGCACTTTTTCGTCGCGAGGACGAGAAGAAATCGTGTCTGTCAAGGCGCGAAGAGGTTTTTTGCGGAGGTGTAGTCGACCTACATCGAACAAAAAAACCGACGCGCAACGCGGACAGACACGAATTCGGCCGTTCGCAGTAGAACAAAGTGCGAAAGTCGAGGCTAAGATCCCGCGCCGTCGTCTTTTTCCTGGGCGAGGTGCAGCAGCCGCATGCCGGTCCGGAAATAGAGGAACCCCATGGTCAGCATGAACAGGATGGCCATCACCGAGGTGGTGAGGGAGTAGGCGAGGATGGTGGCCTCCCGGGTCGCAGCGTCGCCCTGCGCGTACGGCGCGAAGAAGTACACCGCTGCGACCTGAGTCGTTCCCAGCCCCTGAGGGCTGATGGGAATCGTGCTCATCAGCATCACGAAGGGCATGGTCGAAGCGAACACGTGCAGCGGCGGCTCGATCCCAAAGGCGCGCATCGCGATGTAGTGCGCAAACAGGACCAGTGACAGGTGCGGAACCCGCACCGCAACAGCCGCGAGGTGCCCCCGGAGACCGGCATTCAGCATGGGCTCGGCGAGGCTCACCCGGGCCAGGAAGGCGGGCTTCCACGTGATCGCTACCAGGTACACCACGAACGCTCCCATCAGGCCAAGGACCCAAGGGCGAAAGGCCAAGGCACGGGGCGCATCGGCGATGAACAACCCGACGGCCGAGAGGATCAGCAGTACCACCAGGTTGATACCCATGAGCATCAGCACCGTGCCCGTGGCTCTGCCGATTGTGACTCCCTTGGCGCGTTTCGCGAACAGTACAAGCGCCCCTTGCCCGAGGTTGTAGTTGATCACTGACAACAGGTAGCTCGCCCCACGTATGGGCAGCACCTCCCGATAGGGAAAATCTGTCGTAAACCACGAGAACGTCTTGGATATGGCGAGGCAATCCGCAAAAAAGATGCTGATCATGCACAAGGCCATGGCTGGAATGAACCAAGAAAACTGCCCCTGGGACAGCGCGCCCATGAACTTCCCGAGGGGAATCCCCCAAAAAACCCACGTCAGGAGCGCGATCGCGATGAGCCAGGGCAAGATGCGACGCGTGATGAGCCAAGTGCGAGAAGCCACCCTCGGACTATGGCGCCGACGGCGAAAAATGTCAAAAGAGTTGCCCAATTAGCTCGATCGCCCTACAATCGTGCGCACTGTTTGCTCGAGTGCCCCCTGGACTCGACCCCAGAGTTGAACCACAGCCGGAGAAGGCATGGCCAGCGGTGATCCCATCGACCCGCGGGTTTGTTTCTCGGCCTGTCAATTGGTCGAGAAAATCGCCCCGCCGGGGCAATCTCTGCTCTTCGGCGAACTCCCCGAGAAGCCGGAGGAGGCAGACACTCCCCTGCGGCGCGAGTGGATCCAGGCCGCCGCTGCCGCGCAGTCGGGTCAGGACGGGAGCGAGGCCCAGGCAGGACTGCGTCTGGATCCCGATGGCGCGCCGGCGCAGGATCGCTCCCTGGCGGGCATCGTGCTGCCGATACCCCTGCCGAGCAAGTACGACATGGACGCCACCAGGGCCCTGGACGAAGCGCGCCGCGTGCTCAAGTCACAGGGGATCGTCTGCCTCGTGGCGCGGAGCACCGTGGAGGAAGCCACCGCCCTGTACGACCTGACGGAGGACAAGTTTCGCAAACGCCTCCTGCTCACCTTTGACGCGGACGGAGACGAACCCGACCACATCCTCCTGGCGCTGGCAGGACAGCTCGTGCCGGACTTCGAGCGGCTCGTCATTCGAACCGGCCTCCCGGGCCTGCCGCTCACCCGGGTCACGGGATCCGCGGCGCCTCCCATTGCGGCCCGCCCTCCCCGCACCCGACCCGAAATCGTTCGCACCCACGACCCGGATGCTCCCGACGACGCCCAGTCCCTGCAGATGCGACGCCAGCTCCGGGAGCTCAACGACCAGCTTCAGTCCTCGGAAACCGAGATCCTCCGGCTCGCCGGACGGGTCGCGCGCATGGACAACCTCGAGCGCACGGTGCAAGAGGCCCAGGATCGCGTACGGGAGATCGAGGCCGAGCTCAGCGACACGGCGCGGAGGCTGCGCGAAACCCAGGATCGCCTGGCCAAGGCCGAAACCCGCACGGAGGGCCTGGCCGACTCGGAAGAGGACCTCAAGCGTCTGCTCAAGGACGCCGAACGCGAGCTCCGCAGAAAGACCGCAGAGGCGCAAAAGCACCTGACCGAGCTCGCGTCCATGGAAGCCCAGGCTGACGGGCTGGCCCGACAGATCGAGTCCGAGCAGGCCGCCCACAGCGAGCTCGACTCCCGCGCCTCCCAGATGCAGGAGGCCGTGGCGGCGCTGGCGGCGGAGCGCGACCAAGCGGCGTGGGATCGGGAGCAGATCCTCGCCGCCCAGAAGGAGCTGCGCGCCGAGTTCGACTCCATGCAGCAAAAGTACGCTGACAACCTGAACTCTGCCGAGTCGCAGAAGTTCGAGGTGGGTGAGCTCAAGCGCCGGCTGGAGGATGCCAAGCGCGATCTGGCCACGTCGGTGGAATCCCGGGAGCTGATGTACAACAAGCTCAACGAGGTTCAGCGGCAGCGGGACCAGCTCCGGGAACAGCTCATCGCTTCGGAGGAGGGGCAGGCGGAGCTCCTGGCCACCCGAGAGCGCTTGAGCGCCCGGCTCGATCGATTCCAGCGGGATCACTCGACGTTGGCCGAGCGCGCCGACGCGTCGGTCACCGTGGCCGAAGAGCGAGATCGCCTCACAGAGGAGCTCCAGGCCAGCGCCGCCAAGCTCGCCGCGGTCAACACCAAGCTCGTCGAAGCCACGGGGGCCTTGGAGCGGGCCGAGTCCGAGCGCCGTCGCCTGTTGGCCGAGAAGCGGGCCGGCGAAGAGAGCGTCGCCAAGCTTGAGCAGTCCCTCGAGGCCGTGCGCGAGGATTCCAACCGACGCATGCACGAGACGCAGGCACTCCAGAGCCGCGTCAACGAGCTCGAGGACGAGCTGCTCGGCTACACCCATTCCACCAAGGCTCGAGACGTGGAGTCCGAAGCGCTCCGGACCTCTCGGATCCACCTCGAGGAGTCGCTGGAGGAGAGCAACGGGCGCATCGGGGAGCTGCAGCAGCAGATCACCGACAGCGATCGCGCCAAAGAGATGCTCTCGGTGCGGCTACGCGAGCGCAATGAAACCCTGCGGCACTTCGACGAGAACCTCAAGGAGCGGGCCAAGCGGATCGAGGTCTTGGAGCGAAAGCTCAGCGCTCGGGAGGCGGAACAGGAGCTGCTCCGGGAGCAGATCGCCGAACAGAAGTCCCTCGCCGAAACCGCCACGGTGGAGCTGCGAACCACCAAGGACTGGGCCGCCAAGATCGAAACCCAGCTGGACGAAACCCGCGCCCAGCTGGGGCGAGAGAGTGAGGAGGCCGCGCGCCGGGTCACGGACCTCACCAGCCGCTACATCGAGGCCCGGGAGGAGGCCGACTCCCTCCGGCAACTCACCTACAAGGACGAGCGCTCCGATCACGCGCACCAGGCGGAGCTTCGCGCCGCCCGGGAGCTGTTGCAGCGGCTCGAATCCGAGCTCGAGGAGAAGAACGAGCAGCACCTGTCCACCCGTGCCCAACACGAGGAGCGGGTCGCCGAGCTTCGGGAGCTGGCGGATCGACAGCAGCAAGAAGTCGACGACCTGCGCAGCCGTCTGGCCGCGGCACGGCAGGAGCTCGAGGCGGCCCGGGAGACGGCCCACGCCGCCGAGAACGTCGCGAACGAGGCCCGCGCCGAGCTGAGCGCCGAGCGCCGGCTGGCGGGGCAGCGCGCCGAGGCGGCTGACGGAGAGATCGATCGGCTGCGCGCGACGTCGGATCAGGCCCGAGAGGCCCTCGGCGCCCGGGAGGCGGAGGTGATCACCGCCCGGGAGAATGTCCTCCGGCTGGAGCAGGAGGCCGAGTCCTCCCAGGCGACCATCGACCAGCTGCGCGAGGACCTGGCCCACGCCCGCGCCCGGGTGGACCGCGCCGATCAGGAGCGGGACTCTCTGCTCACGACCCGCCGGGACGCCGAGGCGCTCAAGGCGGAGCTGCAGAGCCGCCAGGTCAAGTCTGAGTCGGATCAGGAGCTCCAGGAGCGGCTCAAGCGGGAGATCGCCCGGATGGAAACCCTGGCCGATTCCTTCCGCACGGACCTGACGAAGGAGCGCGACCAGCACTCCAGTCTCCAGAAGCAGGTCACGCAGACGCACATTGCCCTCGAGCGCGCCAAGGACGAGGTGCTGCGCGCCAAGGCGGACGTGGAGCGTCTGACCGCCTCAGCCGAGGAGAATCGGGCCCAGCTCGACCAGGTCCGGTGGGAGCTGGAAACCCAGCGGGCCGCCGCCGCGACAGCGGTGGATCGGGTCGATGGGCTGGATGCCGCCCGGCCCACCGCGCGGCAACGGTGGGAGGAGCGGCGCGGCGCCGCGCCGCCCCGCGAATCCAAAGCCGAGGCCTCGCGCGCCCGGATCGGCGAGCTGGAGGCCGAGCTCGAGCGACTACACGCCAAGAAGGAGACCCTTCAGAAACGCGCCGGCTCCGTGGCCGATGAAACCTCGCTGCAGCGCGAGCAACTCGACGAGCTGTCGAGACAGCTCGAGCAGACGAGGGAGCAAGCCGCGGTGCTCACCGCCGGGAAAGCGGAGGCGGAGGAAGCCCTGGCGGCCCGCACCGAGGCGTTCGAGGAGGAGCGGAGTGAGCTGCTGGGAAGGATCGGCCACCTCACCCAGCGCGCCGAACGCGCGGACATCGAGCTGCGCGGCGTACAGAGCCTCACCGAGCGCCTGGAGGCCGACCTCGAGGCCCGGAGCGGGCGGCTGGCGGAGATGGAATCGCAGTTCATGGAGCGGGTCGAAACCGCAGCCCGGCTCCAGGAGGAGCTCCGCTCCTCGAAGCAGCGCACCGAGGAGCTCACCCACGAGGTGCGGGAGCTGCGCGCCCAGAACGAGGCGCTGCAGACCCGCGCCGCGGAAGGGGTGGAGCGGGGCCGCCTGCTGGCCGACATCGCCCAGGAGCGGGACCGGCTGCGCGAGGAGGTCACGAAGCGCGCGATCGAGCTGCGGAGCTCGGAGGACACGGTCAACGGGCTGCGGCAACAGCTCCGGGATCTGGACGAGCGCACCGAGTCTCTGGAACGCAAGCTCAAGCAAGCCACGCGGGAGGCGGCGGAACATCAGCGTGAGGCCGCCGGTCGGACCCGTGATCTCGCCTCCCTCAAGAACACCCAGCTCGAGCTCGAGGCGGCACAGGGGGAGCTTCGCGCACGCGAGGCCGAGATCATCGGGCTCAAGGCCGACCTGGAGCAGCTGGCCGCGGACGGGGGCGACACCGACCTCACCGCGGAGCTCGCCTCTCGGCGGGAAGAGATCTCCGCCCTGTCGCGCGAGCTCGAGAAGCTGCGCGCCGTCCTGCATCAGGCCCAGGATCACGCCGAGGTGCGCGCCCTGGAGGCAGAGCAGCTCGCCACGAGTCTACAGGAGGCCCGCGCCGAAGCAGAAACGCTCCGCACGACCCTCGACACCCAGCGCTCCGAGCTCACCCACGCCGCCAGCGCCGACCGGGAGCGGCGCACCGACCTCGAGGAGAAGTCTCAACAGCTCATTGTGCAGGCCGGCGTCGTGGAGGACCTGGGAGAGGCCCTCGCTGCCAGTCGATCCGACTTAGACACCCTCCGGAACAGGCTGAAGAGCCAACAACAGGCCATGGAGGCCACCGAAGCCGACCGCAAGACGCGGGCCGCGGAGGTGTTCTCGCTCCGCACGGAGCTGGAGGCCCGAGAGCGTGAAACCGAAGCGCTGAAGCGCTCCCTGGAGCAGGCCACCGCAGGTCTGGTGACGACCGTCACCGAGGGAGACGAGACGCTCCAGCCCTTGAAGGAGGCCCTGCAGAAAGCCCAGGCGGACCTGCTCAAAACCCAGGAGCAGCGGATCCACGAGATCAAAGAGCTCCGGGAGGAGCTGGAGAGCATCGAGGAGGCGAGCCGCGTCAGCCAGATGCGCCTGCAGGCCGAGATCGAGGTCCGCGCCGCCGAGTTCGAGGAGGCTGTCCGACAGCTCGAGCAGCGAGAGGGCGAGATCTGGGAGCTCCGGGACGCGGCGGATCGCAACGCGGCGCGGGTGTCGGCGAGCGTGGCCAACCTGGAGATGGGCCGAGACGAGCTGGCGCGCTGGAAGGAACTGTCCCGAGGTAAGGACGAGGAGCTCCAGACCCTGCGCAACCAGCTCGAATACCTACGCACCGGCGCCGTGGTGCCCGAGGCCTCCCAGGCCGAAATCGATCAGCTCAATCGCCGGCTCGAGCAGCTCATGCTCCGCCTGCACACCGCGAGCGCGGCCCTCGGGAACGCGGTCCCCCGCTCCAAGTACGAGGCCCTGCGACAGGAGCTGCTGAGCCTTCACCGCGAACGGGGTGACGACGCGGCTGACGAGGCGCTCAACAACGACTTCTTCCGCGCCCCCACCCTCAGCCGCTTCCCCACCGAACCCGTGGACGACGAGGCCCGCGCGTGGGACACCTGGGGCATGGACGCCGACACCGTGACCGAGCTTCCGGACCTCTCGGAGCTGCCCAAGCCCCGGCAGCGCCCAGAGGACGCCGCTTCGCTGGACTCCATCGTGCTCGACGATGAGCCGGAGCCAAAGCGCGCACCTTCGCCCAAGCCCGAGTCCACGAGCAAGTCAGAGCCAGAGACTAGGGTAGAATCCGAGCACGAGCACGAGCACGGAAAAGAGCAAGAGCCAGACGTGATCGCTGAGCTCGAGGCGGTGGCTGAAGAAGCACTCAGGGCGAAAACCTCCGCCCCCAAGCCCCCCCCCGGAACCCCCGACGACAACGCCTGATCGTGAGCAACCGCTCCCCTACCCCGGTCCCAGCAGCCGCACACCCCATCCGTCATAATACCCTTGGTGCTCGAGCAGCACGTCCAGGATCTCGATGCACACGTCGTCCACCCGCCCCTCTGTGAGCGAATCCGACCGCTGAAAGCTCAAGGACCACTTCAGCTCCTCGTCCGGTGGGTTCTCCGCCTCCACGGCCGGTGCCTCGACGGAATACCCCAGCTCCTCGAGCTGATTCGCCGCCGCCTCTGCCAGCTCACGGCTGGGAAAGTACGCCAGGTGATCGAGCTCCCGCGCCGCCGCTCCGTCGTCGCCGTGCTCCTGCAGGGTCATCAGCCGCCTCCGGTTGAGCATCACCTGCAGGTTGTACACATCCGGGAACATGAAGTCGTCGTAGAAGGACCACTTCGGATCCTCCACCAGGCTCAGCCGCACCACGTAGTCCCCTCGGACCTCCTTCACCACTTCGGTCAGCTCCTCCATCAGCCGCTCCACGGCGCGCGGCGCGTACCAGATCAGCATCACGTCTCCCACCGCCACGACCCGGCCCACGTACAGCAGCGGAAGGATCCCACCCAGTCGATCCACCAGCAGATCCTCGAGCTCGAACAGCGCGTCCGCCTCACCGAGATCCCGCAGCCCATCCCGTTTCGGCGAGTGCATCTCGATCCGGGCCTGGAGCCGAAACGGGTGTGATTGCAGCGGCGCAACCTCCACCGCTCCCAGATCCAGGGTGATCACGACCCGGGCCTTCATGGTTTCCGAGAAGTAGAAATCGAAGTCGTCTTCCCAGGGCTTCGTGGCAAGAACGGATCCGTCAGTTCGCATCCTTTGGATCTGAGTCGGGATCCCCATTTCTGTCAATTTTTCACCCTACACGACTTGTGTAGCCGTTTTTCGGATCCCCGAATCCGTAGCCTCTCCACCCCTTTTCAGGGCCCGCGTTCGGCCCCCCGCTCGGCCCGCTGAGCGGCCAGCCGATCCGACTTGACACGGTACCCGCCGTTGGTTAAAAAGCACTCCGCCTGCGAAAGTGGCGGAACTGGTAGACGCGCAGGACTCAGGTTCCTGTGGGCGCAAGCCTGTGGGGGTTCGACTCCCCCCTTTCGCAACCCAAAGCCCCCTCGGTCACCCCGAGGGGGCTTTGCACTTTCTACGCCACGCACCCGGCGCCTTCGCCCTCAATCTCCAGCCCGGCCCAGCTCCACCCGCGCCACGGGTCGAATCTCCAGGTCGGGCGCCAGCTCCTGGTAGGACAACACAGTCACCCCGGGGAGCTCGGCCTCGAGCAGCCCGCGCACGAAGCGCCGGGTTTCCATGGACGCCAGCACCACGGGCAGCTCCCCAGAGGCCTGGGCAGGTCGGACGGCCGCGCGTGCCGCGGCCACAATCTCCCGGCTGAGGGAGGGCTCCAGGGCCAGATAGCTGCCACCGTCGCCAGACTGGATTGCCTCTAAGAGGACCTGCTCGACCTCCGGATCGAGCACCACGGCCGCCAGGGAGCCGTCGTCGCCGGTGAACTGCTGGGTGATCTGGCGCCTCAGGGCCAGCCGGCAGTGATCCGCGAGCCGCGCCGCGTCCTTCTCGGTGTTCACCCGGCCCGCCAGGGCGGGCAGGATATCGGCCAGGTGTCGCACGTTGACGCCCTCCTCCACCAACCGCCGCAGCACCTCGGCGAGCACGGGCACGGGCACGGGTTTGGGGACCAGCTCCTCCACCAGCTGCGGGTGGCTCGCCTGCAGCGCGTCGAGCAGCCCTCGGGTCTCCTGGATGGTGACGAACTCGTAGGCGTAACGGCGCAGGAGCGCTTCCAGGTGCCTGGCGAGAATTTCGTCGTCCAGAGCCACGTCGACGCTCGCGGTGCGCGCTTTCGCGACATCAGCGCGGGCGGCCCAGCTCGCGCGTCCCTCCAGCCCGCTCAGCTCGGCGGGCTCCGCCTCGATCCCCAGACCCTTGAGGAACGGCGGAGTTGCCAGCGCCAGGACCCGGTCCGATTTAAGCTCCCCTTCCCCGAGCACCACCTCCTTGAGCAAGATTCGGTATCCGCTCGCCGGCAGGCTCGGCGTCTCGAGTTGGACCTGGATCTCAGGCAGGGGCACGCCCAGGGCCCGGAACAGTCGGTCGCGAATCTCCGGCGCGAACGCTTCCGCCAGGCGGACTCGTCCCTGGGCGTCGGTCAGCATCGGCGTGAGCTCCGGAGAAACCTCCACCAGGATCGGCCGCACCAGCACCCACGCACCGGGATCACCTCGCCGCCTCGTCCCTCGGTCGCCGGCGACAGCCAGCGCTCGCAGCTCGCCCGGAGGGCCCCGCTCAGCCCGGGCCCGGCGTTCGCGCGCCGCGCGCCGCAGAAGACCGTAGGCCGCCAGACCGCACAGTGAGCCCAGCACCAGGAAGGGGAACCACGGGAGCCCCGGCACCAGGGCGAGCAGCAGCATCAGCACCGCCGCGATGGCGATGGCCTTGGGCTGGTTCAGCAGCTGGGCGCCGATCTCCTGGCCGAGATGCGTCTCATTGTCCTCGGAGGCCACCCGGGTGATCACCATGCCGGCCGAGGTGGAGATGATGAGCGCCGGAATCTGGGAGACCAGACCGTCGCCGATGGTGAGCAGGGAGTACGTGTGTACCGCCTCCGACGCGGACATGTTGAGCTGGTAGATGCCCACGATCAGGCCGCCGACGATGTTGATCACAGTGATCGCGATCCCCGCGATGGCGTCGCCCTTCACGAACTTCATCGCGCCGTCCATGGAACCGTAGAGCTGCGACTCCCGCTCCAGCGCCGCCCGCCGCTGCCGCGCCTCGGCCTGATCGATGGTCCCGGCCCGCAGATCCGCGTCGATGGACATCTGCTTGCCGGGCATGGCGTCCAAGGTGAACCGCGCCGCCACCTCGGCCACCCGCTCCGACCCCTTCGCAATCACCACGAACTGGATGAGCGTCAGAATCAAAAACACGATCACGCCCACCACGATGTTGCCCGCCACTACGAAGTGCCCAAAGCTCTGGATCACCTCACCCGCGTCGGCTTGAAGCAGAATCAGCCGCGTGGACGACACGTTCAGCCCGAGGCGAAACAGGGTGGTAATGAGCAGGATTGCCGGGAAGGTCGCGATGCGGATGGGCTGGGTCACGTAGATCGACACCAGCAGCAGAATCACCGCCATGGAGATGTTCGTGGCCAGAAGAATGTCCAGCAGCCACGTCGGCATCGGCACGATCATCATCGCGATGATCGACACCACCAAGCCCGCCAGCGCGAGGTCGCTGTACCGCCTTACGAACTGCCCAGTCATCGACCGCGTTTCTATCGGATTCGTCCCCACCCGGTCAAGATGGTCAAGGTAGGAACTGCGGCCCCCCAAGAACCCTCTCCTCCAACCATTGGACACCGAGCTCGCTGTGTCAGGAACGCAACGAGCTATTGGGCATCCCGGGAAACCTGACTCGACAAAGTATGACATCGCTGTCTCCAATTCGACGAAACAATCGGATCTGCGGTCACAACTCTCTGTAATCACTAATAAAAGACATGGCATCACCATTGCACGGACACGACGACTCACGCGACGTACATGGTGGGCTGCCACTGCTACCTCAGTGACGGGGTTCCCATGCAGGTGTGCAAGGACTGATGCCGGTCGGTCGAAATCCGTCACCCAACGGCTCTTGCCACTATTTCACGTCTCAGCTCAGATTGAACAGTGCTGACGGAACGTGCGTCGTCAACCTGTCTCCCTCACGAGCTCGAAATCGGTTTCCCTGCGCAGACTATAGATCAGGCCTTGTCCAGGCGGGACACCAGGTAGATACTCGGGCGATGCGACGCACCGCGCTCCTGATAACGGCGCTCCTGGCCGGAGCCGCGGCTTGTGAAGTGGACGACGAGCCGCGGGCGATTTCCGGTACACAGGTGGTGTATGACGTCGAGGAGGGGGCGAGGTTCTTCGATGCGCCGTTTCCGATCTCGTACCGGATGCGGGGGGATGGATCCCTTGTGGTTGCAGACTTTCCGAATCCGGGGGGGAACGCCATGGCGGAGCGGCTGATCGATGCGCTGGAGTCGAGCCCGGTGGGGTTCAGCGGCACGGCGGCCGCGTGGTTCCGGTTCACTGGGGCGCTGGATCCGGGGACGTTGCCGGATCCGGCGGGCTCGGTGGATCCCGAGAGCGCGGTGTTCCTGGTGGACGTGGATCCGGAGTCGCCCGAGCTGGACACGCGGATCCCGCTCGAGGTGTATTTCAAGGAGGAGACAGAGACCTACTCGCCGGCGAACTTGCTGGTGCTTCTGCCGCGACCGGGCTTCGTGCTCAGGCCGGCGACAATGTACGCGGCAGTGGTGACCGACGGGGTTTGGGATCTGGCAGGTGAGCCGCTGGGCAGCCCGCTCAGCCTGGAACGGCTGAAGACGGGGCAGTCGCCAGGTGGCGTGAACGGGGATCTGTTGCAGTCCGACTTTCGGCTGTTGCTGGATCATCTCGAGCGAGCGGGGATCCCGGCGGAGCGGATCCGGGCAGCCACGGTGTACCGCACCGGGGATCCCCACACCGAGCTGGACCTGCTACGACAGTGGATCCATGCGCAGCCGGCGCCGGTGGCCAGGGACGCCGCGCCACTGCGCGACCACCACACGTATTGTGTCATTCGGGCCGAGGTGGAGGTGCCGCTGTTTCAGAATGGGGAGCGGCCGTACACCGTGAGCGGTGGTGAGATTCGGGTGGATGGGAATGGGGAGCCGGAGACCGTGCAGTGGGAGACCGTGCGTTTCGCGGTGTCCATTCCGAAGCGGCCGATGCCTGCCGGGGGCTGGCCGCTGCTGTTCTACTCGGCAGGTCAAGGCGGGGCGTATACGCAGTTCGTGGATCGTGGGACGTTCGTAGAGCAGCAGTCGCTGCCGGGCATGGGACCGGCGTACTATCTCGCCGACGTGGGCCTCGCCGCCCTTTCGATCGAGGCGCCGCTGGTGGGGCCTCGCCATCCGTCGGGGGCCACGGACGGGCTGGAGTTCTTCAACGTGACGAACCCCTTTGCCTTCCGGGACAACGTGCGCCAGGCGGCCATGGACTTCACGACCCTGATCCGGCTGGCGGAATCGCTGACCTTGGACGCCGGGCTGTGTCCCGAAGCGGACGGCGGTGGTGGAGACTTTCACTTCGATACGGAAAACTTTCTCTTTTACGGCCACTCCACGGGCGCGACAATTGGGTCCACGGTGCTGGGCTTGGAGCCTCGGCTGCGGGGCGGGTTGCTCAGCGGCGTGGGCGGGAGCTGGCTGTACAACCTGGTGCTCAAGTTCGAGCCCATGGCCTTCGCAGACCTGGTGCGGCTGCTGCTGAACTTCGAGAACTCGGACGATCCGGACATCGCGGATCCGATTCTGAACCTGTTTCAGACCCTGGCCGAGCCTTCGGAGCCGATGGCGTGGGCGCGCCGCTGGGCCCGAGAGCCGGGGCCGGGGGCCACGGCGCGGGACATCTTGGTGATCGAGGGCGTGGTGGACGGGTACTTCCCACCCGCGGCGGTGAACGCGCTGGCCCTCGCGGGGCGGTTGGAGCCCGTGGCGCCCACGGTGGAAGACACGCTGGAGGAGGCGCTCGAGCTCGTGGGCGGAGCGGTGCGAATGGCCCCGGCGAGCGACAATCTCGCCACTCCAGACGGCGACCGGTCGTCGCTGCTGTTGCAGTACTTGCAACCAACGGGGATCTCGGGACACTACGTGCCCTTCGAGCTGCCCGAGCCGAAGTACCAGTACCGGTGCTTCTTCGAGGGCCTGGTGGAGACGGGCGCCGCCGTCGTGGTCGAAGCGTCGGCGGACGCAACGGCGCCCTGTCCGTAGAGCGTCGACCGGTACGATCTGACGGAGCCGGACGAAGAACAGAGTACAAACCCTGGGAGGGAGAACGTTTCCATGACAACGGACCAATCAACAGCGGGAGGGCGCCATCCGATGATCGGCGTCATGTCTCCCACGCGGGCACGGAGGTCGAAAATCGTGACGGCCGAAGAGGCGGTGCGGATCATCCACGACGGGGACACGGTGCTCACCGGGGGGTTCGTGGGCAGCGGCTACGCGGAGCTGGTGTCCCTGGCCCTGGAGAAGCGGTTTCTAGAAACCGGGAGCCCTACCGGACTGACGGTGATGTACTGCGCCGGACAAGGGGACGGCAAGCAGCGGGGCCTGAACCAAATCGCCTACGAGGGGCTGCTCAAGCGGGTGATCGGCGGGCACTACGGACTGTGCCCCAAGCTCCAGGAGCTGGTGCTGACGAACAAGATCGAGGGCTACAACTTTCCCCAAGGCTCGCTGTCGCAGATGCTGCGCGACGCCGGGGCGGGTCGTCCGCGCACGATCACGCGGGTGGGGCTCGGCACCTTTGCGGACCCGCGGATGGAGGGCGGGCGCATCAACGAGCGCACCACCGAGCCGCTGGTGGAGCTGATGGAGCTCGACGGCGAAGAGTATTTGGCCTATCGGCCGATCCCGGTGGACGTGGCGATCCTGCGCGGGACCACGGCGGACACCCACGGCAACGTGACCATGGAGCGGGAGGCCCTGGTGTTGGACGGCCTTGCGGGGGCGATTGCGGCCAAGAACAACGGCGGTATCGTGATTGTCCAGGTGGAGCGCATCGCGGAGCACGGCACCCTGAGCCCGCGGGACGTGGTGCTTCCGGGAGTGCTGGTGGACTGTGTGGTGGTGTCGCCGCCGGAGCACCACTGGCAGACCTTTGCCGAGCCGTACAACCCGGCCTACTCCGGCGAAATCAAGGTGCCCACCGGCGCCGTGGCGCCCCTTCCACTGGGCGCCCGCAAGATCATCGCCCGCCGGGCCGCGCTGGAGCTGCAGCCCAACGGCGTGGTGAACCTCGGCATCGGCATGCCCGAAGGTGTGGCGTCGGTTGCCAACGAGGAGCAGATCCTCGAGTACCTGACGCTGACCGCTGAGCCGGGGACCATCGGCGGCATCACCGCGGGCGGGCTCTCCTTCGGCGCGGCCACCAACGCGGACGCCATCATCGACATGACGTCCCAGTTCGACTTCTACGACGGCGGCGGGTTGGACGTGGCCTTCCTGGGCATGGCCGAGGCCGACGGCACGGGCAACGTGAACGTGTCGCGGTTCGGCCCGCGGCTCGCCGGATGCGGCGGCTTCGTCAACATCAGCCAGAACGCGCGGCGCGTGGTGTTCATGGGCACCTTCACCGCGGGCGGCCTGAAGATCACCGTGGAGGAAGACGGTGGCGGCGAGCCGCGGCTGCGCATCCTGCAGGAGGGGCGCGCCCAGAAGCTCGTGGAGCACGTGGAACAGATCACCTTCGCCGGCAGGATCGCCGCCGGAGCGGCCCAGCCGGTGATCTACGTGACCGAGCGGTGCGTCTTCACCCTCGACCCGGCGCGGGAAGGAGCGAGCCGCGGCCTGGTGCTCACCGAGGTCGCGCCCGGCGTGGACGTGGAGCGGGACGTTCTCAGGCACATGGGCTTCACGCCCGTGGTGGGCCCGGATGGAAACGGCGAGCCGCGCCCCATGGACCCGCGCATCTTCCGCCCGGCGCCCATGGGCCTCAAGGACGAGCTGCTCACCGTGCCCCTCGCGGATCGACTCACCTACGACGCCGCGGAAAACCTGTTCTTCGTGAACTTCGAGGCCCTGACCGTGGGCTCCCAGGACGACATCGACGCGATCGAAGCCGGAGTGGCCCGGGTCCTGGAGCCCGTGGGCAAGCCGGTGCACGCCGTCGTGAACTATGACAGCTTCAGCATCGCCCCCGCCCTGCTGGACGCCTACACCGACATGGTCAAACGGGTCGTCGAGCGCTGGTACTCCGGCGTAACCCGCTACACCACCAGCGCCTTCCTCCGCCTCAAGCTCGGCCGCTCCCTGGCCGACCGCGACCTCAAGCCCCACATCTATGAAACCGCCGCCGAGGCCCGTCAGATGCTCGTAAATGCGAACGCTGGGGTCTGACCACAGCATTCGCATTTATGCCGTACGGAGGGTCTGACCCCAATACGGCATTTACTACCTGCTTGCGCCCTGGGTCGGTTGCGGTTAGGACGGGGGCCGTGGAGGTGTGATCATGATGGAGTTCTTGGACAAAATCCTGTGGAATAACCCGGTCAAGTCGTACTTTCTGGCGGCCGGGCTGGCAGTGGCCGGGCTGATCTCGGCCTGGATCGTGGTGAAGCTGTTGCGCAGCTACGTCATCACCGGGGCGGCGGAAACCGAGAACCGGCTGGACGACCTGGTGGCTGAGGTCGGCGTGCGGCCCGTGTCCCTGCTCATCTTCCTGGGCGGATTGCACCTGGGAACGGCCACGCTGCTGATGCCGCTCTGGCTGCGCAACATGCTGTGGAGCGGTTTCATCGTGGCCTGGACCGTGGTGGGCACTGTGTTCGCGGTGCGGCTGCTCAACGGAGTGTTGACCCACTACGTGCAACGCTACGCCGACTCGAGCGAGAAGGCGCTGTACCAGCAGCTCGTGCAGACGGTCCAGGCCTCGGTCCGGGTGGTCGTGTGGATCGTTGCGGCGCTGTTCATGGTGTCCAACCTCGGCTTCAACGTGAGCTCCCTGCTGGCCGGGCTCGGGCTCGGCGGACTGGCCCTGGCGTTGGCGGCCAAGGACACGCTCTCGAACATCTTCGGTTCCTTCACGATCCTGGTGAACGGCCCCTACCGCGTGGGCGAGGCCGTGCGGTATCAAGGGCAGCTCGGCACCGTGGAGGCCATCGGCCTGCGGGACACGAAGATCCGGACCTTCGACGGCCACCTGATCGTGGTGCCCAACTCCCTGGCGCCCACCTCGGTGGTGGAGAACATCTCCCGTCGGCCCAGCTTCCGCAGCCTGTTCACCCTGGGCCTGACGTACGACACGCCGACGGAGAAGCTCGAGGAGGCCAAGGAGATCATCCGCGGCGCCGTGACGAGCCAGGAAGGCACCACCGAAGACGTGCGCGTCCACTTCCTGGAGTTCGCCGAGAGCTCCATCAACCTCCAGGTCGTCTACTTCATCACAGACTTCGGCAGGCTGCTGGACATCCGCCACGCCATCAACAGCTCGATCAAGTCCGAGTTCGAGAAGGCCGGCATCCGGTTCGCCTTCAAGACAATCACCGTAGAGCAGAAAAAGTAGCGCGTACGACGGTCAGTGCTTCGCGCTCGACGGGGACGCAGCGGGCTTGGCCGGCCTGGGCACGGCCGGCCTCGGGTCGACGCCCGGAGGGGCGGTCATTCCCGGGAGCGGCGCGGGATTGGGCGACGTCTTGGGCTGGCACGACACCACCACCGCCGGCGCCTTGTCTAAACCGGCCGCCTCGGTGAGCTCGGGGGAGCTCACCACGAAGCGCCCCGGGATGGACTGCCGCACGAGCAGCTGCCCGCCCGAGTAAGGGTCGTGGCGGCGGCTCTTGAGCGGCGCCGCGTCAAAGGCGGCGCGCGCCGGGCACTTCCCGGATTCCTCCGCCAGCCGCCGATAGGAAACACTCAGGCACAGCCCCGCAATGGACACTCGACGGCGCGACTGGATCCGCAGATACCGAGCGTTGACGCCCGGCAGCTCCAGGAGCGCCGGGAGTCCTGGATCCCGCCGCTGCGCCTTGGCCGAGGTCAGTCGCGACTGCAGCCGGGCGAAGGCGCTCGCGCCCTGGCGTTTGTACCGTTCGGCCAGGCGGGTCAGCGCCTGGTCGCAGAACATGGGGCTGGCCGAGGAGGGGCACACGAGGCCCATGTCCTTGGCAATCTGCTCATACACCAGCGCGTGCAGCGCCCAGACGTCCTGCCACGCCGCCACGGAGTAACGCTCACGCCGACTCGTCCTGGGGGCCTCCATCTTGACCACGCAGCCGGTCCCAGGCGGCTTCCACCCCTGGCCGGCGAACTGAGGGAGCACCGTTTCGAGGGTCACGGATTGGTACTCGCCGCGTACGCTGGTGGAGGGATGGGGCTCGGAGTTCAACAGCACCGAGAGCTGCCGATCCCAATGGTCGAGCTGCGGCGTGGTGAACCCGGTGTTCTGGTTGAACGCCCGCTCGAGCAGCGGGACGGCAATGGACGCCACTCCGCTGGCGATGGACACCACGAGCCACGAAGTTCCGCCCCGCTCCAGGTCCTGCGAGAAGCGGAGCAGATCGAGCAGCAGATCGACGCCCTCTCGAACCTTGCCGTGAATCAACAGGTGGCGGGCGCTCGCGGCGATCGCCTCCGCCGCGCGAATGACGCCGAGCCAGTTCGGCGTGCACCGCAGCCCCGGCAGATACGGGCTGCAGCCGTGTCGATGACGCACCGCCATCCGCAGCCTCTTCACCACGGGTCCACAGGCACGCGCCACGGCAGCGACGACCTTCTCCCCGGGCTCGCCGACCTTGAACGGACGGGAGACACGGCGATCAGGGTAGCCCATGGGGCGCTCCTTGGCCGGCACAAAGAGTGCCGCCTGGAGGTTCGTGGACCGCGCGTCGAGGAGCTTCAAACACGCCCGCGTCTCGGCGGAGCCCTCGACCAGCGCCACAGCGCTCGAGGTGCCGTCCCCCTCCTGGGCGTCCCCGCGCAGCACCGGTCGGGCGCAGGTCTTTCCCTTGTTCGCCTCCACCGCTCGCAGGATCCGGGCCTCGAAGTCCCGCCGCGTCTTGGCGTCCACCAGCAGGGACGCCTTCTCTCGGCACCCGGCCGAGAGCAGCAATCCAGCGGCCGCCGCGACGCCGAAGAGCAGGGGCGTCATCGCGCCCGCTTTCGAGTGAAACCACAGATGTTTACGAGAACAACTCAATACGATAAGGATATGGTCGAGAAGGCCTCGTGTCAAAGACTGCGGCGCGCGCCACGAAACCTTTCCCACGCGCCGTAAATGCCCGTTGCTGATTCTACCGATCTTGCTACAGTGACTCCGATGGACCAGCTGAAGAGAAAAGAACAGCCCGACCTGGAACGTTTCATCAACTTCATCAAGGAGCTGCCCGCGATTCCGCCGGAGGAGGTCTTCCACATGCTGGAGGCCCTGGGCTACCGCGGACAGGCGCAGCCGCGCCGCGCAGTGTCGCTGCTGGCCTACCGGCACGTGCGCAGAATCAAGCGGCTGTATCTGGACGGCGTGGACCGCGGGGAGGTGATGCCCAAGAGCAACTACCTGTTCATCGGGCCGACGGGGTGCGGCAAGACGTTCCTGATCGAGCTGCTGTTCCGGGAGATCCTGCGCCTGCCGACGGCGATCGTCGACATCACCACCTATTCGGAAACGGGCTACGTCGGTCAAGACCCGAATCAGATCCTGACGCGTCTGCTGCACGCCGCTGACGACAACCCCCTGTTGGCATCCATCGGCATCATCTGCCTGGACGAGTTCGACAAGGTGGCCTCCGGCCAGAACAACGCGGTCTTCGCGGGCGCCGGTACGACCAAGGACGTCACCGGCATGGGTGTCCAACGCGAGCTGCTCAAGATGCTCGAGGCGTCCGAGGTGGTCGTCCCCACCGAGCTGACCCACTCGAGCTACGCCGACCACATCATCCTGTCCACCGCCGACATCCCGTTCATCGGCTGCGGCGCCTTCTCAGGGTTCCAGCAAGTGGTGAAGCAGCGCGGCAGCAGCGACCGCATCGGGTTCGGCCGGAAGGACCACGACGTGATGCCGCCCATCGACTCCATCGCTGTGAGCTTCAAGCCCGAAGAGGTGGAGAACGTCGCCAACTTCCACGCCTACGGGTTCCTCCCGGAGCTCATCGCGCGTTTCACCCGGATCGTGCCCTTCGCGGTGCTCGACAAGGAAACCCTCGCCGCCATCCTCGAGGAGAACGTGCTCCGGCGCATGATCAAGGAGTTCGAGGACGAAGGGCTGGAGCTGGTGGTGGAGCGGGAGGTGCTCGAGCGCGTGGTCGTCGAGAGCCTCAAGATGGAAACCGGCGCCCGCGGATTGGCCGCACTTCTCACGCGCAACCTGGAAGAGGCGGCCTACCAAGCCTTTGGCAAGGACAAGCCGGGCCGTGTTCGCGTGTACATGGCCGGCGACGAGATGCGGGTGGAGAAGCCCGCGTAGCTCCCGCATCGAATCCCGAATCCCACCAGGGAAGCATCCGTAGGGCGCGCGCCGTACCACATGTACGTGAACGGGCGGACTGAGGGTTGCGGGCGCAAAGGATTTTCTGTATCAGAGCGGAGTCGGTATCGGCGACCCCGTCGTCGGCCGGGATTGGAACTGCACATGGACCGAATGATCATCCGCGGCGGAAAACGGCTGGAAGGCGAGGTGACCATCAGCGGCGCCAAGAACGCCGCCCTGCCGCTCATCGCCGCGTCGCTGCTCGCTGACGGCGAGACGACCTGGCGGAATGTGCCCCAGCTCGGCGACGTGCGCACCATGGGACGACTCCTGGAGGTCCTGGGCGCCAAGGTGCAGGGCGACCGCGTGCTCACGGTGGACACCTCCAGCGTGGACACCTACGAGGCGCCCTACCGCCTGGTCAAGACCATGCGCGCGTCCGTGCTGGTGCTCGGCCCCCTGGTGGCCCGGTTCGGCCGCGCAAAGGTCTCCCTCCCCGGCGGCTGCGCCATCGGCGCCCGGCCCATCGACATGCACTTAAAGGGCCTGGAGGCCATGGGGGCAGAAATCACCCTCGAGAACGGGTACGTCACGGCGACGGCGAAGAAGCTGCACGGCGCCAAGATCGTCTGCCGGCAGCCCACCGTGGGCGGCACCGAGAACCTGATGATGGCCGCCACCCTGGCGCAGGGTCGCACCACCATAGAAAACGCCGCGCGCGAGCCGGAGATCGAGGAGCTCGCGCGGGTGCTCAACAAGATGGGCGCCAACGTCGAGGGCGCCGGGACCGCCTACATCTCCATCGAAGGCGTCAGCTCCCTGCGGCCCGTGGAGCACAGCATCATCCCCGACCGCATCGAGTCGGGCACGTTCATGGTGGCCGCGGCGCTCACCGACGGGGACGTCGTCCTCAACAACTGCCTGCCGGAGCACAACAGCGCGGTCATCGCCAAGCTCGAGGGTGCGGGAGCCACGGTGGAGGCGGTGGAAGCCGGCCTGCGCGTCCGCGGCAACGGCGTGCTCCGGCCCATGGACATCACCACCCAGCCCTTCCCGGGGTTCCCCACCGACATGCAGGCGCAGTTCATGGCGCTGGCCACCCAGGCCATGGGGGACTCGGTGATCACGGAGTCCATCTTCGAAAACCGGTTCATGCACGTCTCCGAGCTGGCACGGCTGGGCGCGAACATCCTCATCAACGGCCGCATGGCAGTCATCCGCGGCGCTCCGGGTGCGCTGCAGGGCACCACGGTGATGGCCACGGACCTACGCGCGAGCGCGTGCCTGGTGCTCGCCGGACTCGTGGCCGAGAACACCACCGAGGTGCTCCGCGTCTACCATCTGGACCGCGGCTACGAGCAGCTCGAGGTGAAGCTGCAGAAGCTCGGCGCGGACATCGAGCGCGCCCCGGGCCCCCCCTTCCCGTAGTCGTTGCTCTCAGATTCCTGATCCCGTTCTCGGGACCGTGCCCGAGGCCTCGGGTTCGACCGCCGTGCGACACCGCAGAAGAGCCAGGCTCGGCCGAAGGCCGACCGTCGCGTTGAGACGGCCGCTACTGGGCGTAGACCGCCTTGGTCTTGCCTTTCTTCATGATGTGCCGGTAGACGTCCTGGGGTTTGACGCCCGTGGCCATGATCTTCTGGGCCCGGTCGAGCGCTTCGTTGACCTTCATCTTGAAACGGTCCAGCGGCTGCGCGCCGTTGACGAACCGACCGTTGATGAAGAACCCCGGCGCCCCGCGGCCGCCGTACTTGTTCACCAGCTTCTGCTGGTCCTTGACGAGCTTCCGGAAGGTCCCCTGGTCGAGGTCCGCCTGGAACCTCTTCAGGTCCACACCGAGCTCCTTGGCCCAGGACTCCAGGTTCTCCCGCCCCAACTCCTTGGGGTTGGCGAACAGCTTGTCGTGATACTTCCAGAAGACGTCGCTTCCTTTCTGGGCGAACACGGCCTGAGACGCCTCGGCGGCGAGCTGCGCCTGCTTGTGAAAGCCGAGGGGGTTGTGCATGAACACGATCCGCACGGCCTTGGGGAACGCCTTGGCCAGCTCGTCCATGGTCTTGGCGGCGCGGCCGCAAAAGGGACACTGGAAGTCCGAGAACTCCACGACCGTGACCGGTGCGTGCGCAGGGCCCTTGGACGGGTTCTTCTTCAGATCCACGTCGACCTTGAACGTCACGTTCGGATCCACCTGCCGGCGACCGCCCTGGGCGGCGGCCTCTCCCCCCTCGCCCTTCAGGCTCACACAGCGTCCCTCGTAGCACACCTTGCTGCCGTCCTTGGGCCCCCGGCGGCAGTCCTTATCGGTCTTACACTTGTCGCCGCTCCCGCAGGACGCCACGGTCACCAGGAGGTCGGCGCAAACAAATAGGATCAGAGCTGTACGGTATCTCATGCTGGCTATCCTCGGGCGCGAGTATACGCCTCAGCAATGCTGCCTAACGCAACTCCCCACACCAAGTCAAGGCGCTTCCGGTCGGAGCAGATCCCGTGCCCGGAGCGCGGCTTCGGAGGCTCGAAAGGTCAACGCAAGGCTCTGGGCGGCGCGCTGCACGTCCATACGGCCCTCGGCGATACCGGTGAGCAAGACGGTGTCGACGCGAAGCGCCTCGAAGATGGGGAGCACCCCCCCGGCGGCGGCCGGCAGCAGGCGCACCGCCACCACGGCGGCCAGGTTCCGGGCACGCCGGGCACACTCGGCAGGGGCGAGCCCGGGGGGCAACGCGTCCATGAGCGCCTGCACAGCGTCGACGCAGCTCGGTGCAGTCCACGTGGCGAGCACCAGCCTGCCCTGCCCCGCCAGATCGAGCAAGCTCACCGCCTCTCCCTCCGGCCGCGGCACGTCCACCAAGACCATCCTCGCGCCGAGCTGACGGGCGTCGTCGAGGGCTTGTCCCACATCGGGCACATCGGTTGGGATCTGCCGCTGGATCAGACCGCTCCCGTCGTCGGGCAGGGGGCGCTCGAGCGGCTCGCCCACCACGAAGGCCTGCTGGAAGCCGGCGAACCGGGCGGCCGCCACGGCGCTCGCGGTGGTGGTCTTGCCCTGACCCACGCCCCCGCAGATCAGCACCAGGCCCGAGCTCGGCACGATGGTCCGCACCGTCTGGGACAACCAGGCCTCGGAACACGCGGGCAGGTGCTCCTCTCCGATCCGTTGGAAAAGGGCAACGATGGACCGCCTGTCCTTGACCAGGGTGCAGCGCACGCGGGTTCGACTCCCGCCGGTCTTGTACAGGAACCGCGCGAATCCCGCGCGCTCGAGCCGCTCGGCCTGGGCCGGCGACGCCGCGATGTCGACGACATCGTGCACCAGGTGACCCTGCTCAGCGGAGGCCAGCGGAACGGGGCTGAGCGCACCCGCGTGATCCATCAGCGGCGTGCGATGATCGCGGAGCAGCACGCCCGTGGCGCCCTCGCCCCAGGCGGCGTCCAGCAGCGAGTCCAGCCCGTCGATGGCGTGCTCAGGCAGATCCTCCTCGGTGAAGTCGATCTCGAGCGGCTCGACCGCTCCCAACGCGCGGAACTCACGCGTGCGCCCCGCGTTTTCGTCCATGTCGTCCGGCGGCCGGCGGCCATCCGCCACGGCGGCCCGGGGAATGTCCGGGACGAACGACGTCAGCGCCGGTGGCAACTCGTCGTCCTCGTCGTCTTCATCGTCGTACTCGTCCTCCGACACTTCTGGGCCGGCCGCCTTCCCGAACTGAGTCATTTTGCGAATGGCAAAGGCGGGCGCGTCGTCGATCCCCCGGTCGACCTGCTCCCGGGCGTCGTAGTCGCGGGCCTCCGGATCCTCATCCACCTTCCCGTCCTTGGCCCCCCCTTCGCGATCCGGTGGGAGGAAAGCGGCGAGGTCGAGGTCGATGCCGCCCAGACCCTCCTCCTCTTCTCCCGGCACTTCCATAGTTTCCCCGCCCAGGGTCCTCACGCCGAAGCCCTCCCCCGGATCCCGCAACAGCGCCTCGCTCAGGGGCACGTCGTCGTCGTCGCCCCCGGTGGACTGCACCGACGCCTCCTCAAGGGCCAGGGTGAGCGCGTCCTTGGTCGCCTGCCCCGCCACCGGCTCGTCTCCGGCGTTGTCGGACTTGCCCCGCATACCCCGCGGGCCGACGCTCTGCTCCAGCTCGTTCCAGGACTTGGCGGAGCCGGCCTTCGGGATCCCCGGCGATGCGGGACCTCGGTCGCCCTCGAGCGTCTCCGGCCCTGGCGGCGACTGCGGCGGTGGCTCCGCCTTGGCCGGCAGAGGCGCCAACCCACCCCGGGCCTCGAAGACGACCCGCCAGATGGAGGGTCCCGGCACCACGCGAATGGCCAGCTCCCCCGCCTCGTGACGGAAGCTGAACTCCACGGGCTCCATCATCACGAGATCGGCGAAGGCCTCGGGCGGTACGATCTCCTCGACCAGGGTCGTGACCTCCTTGTGCCCGACCCGTTCCGGCAGGGTCCGCTCTCCGCCCTTGCCCTTCAGTCGCGGCCGAGACTCGGAGAGCAGCACCAAAGACGTCTCGCCGGACTGGCGCATCTCGTTGATGTATTTGTCGATGCCCGACATGGGCGCACATTCTACCGCCGGGTTCCGGTACAAGCAACGCTCACGGAGGGCCATCTCTCGGCTCGCGCACGACGGCGAGGCAGGCCGCGAGGCAGGCCGCTGCGCGGGACTCGCTGCCCGCAGTCGCCTCGCCGCGCGGCTACCACACCTCCGTGAGCACGAGGGTCCAGGGGAAGGCGCCCTGGGGCGCAGCCACCACGGTGAGACGCCGGCGCACGAACCGGAGGAATCCGTCCCGCGTCCAGTGCTGCCGGTGGCCCTCGTCGCTGCCGAGTCGACGGAGGTTCTTGCCCCGCATCAGGTTCAGGCCCGCAAAAAACGGCTCCCGGGGCACACTGAGCAGCACGAAGCGCCGGGACACCCGGCGCAGCTCCTCGAGGGCACGCTCCGGCTCCTCCAGGTGCTCGAGCACCTCGGTGGCGATCACCAGCTCGAAACTGCCGCCGCCGAAGGGCAGCCGGTGGATGTCTCCGCGCAGCAACGCTGCGTCGGTGTCCCGCGCCCGCGCCTCGCCGAGCGCCGCCGTCGAGGCGTCCACCCCGGCGAAGCGATGACGGGCCGTCAACCTCGGCGCCAGGTGGCGCAGCACGAATCCCTCACCGCAACCGGCGTCCAGGATTCGCCCCGGCCCGGCCGTGGCCGCGAGCTCGGTGACCCGGCGCAGGAACCGCCGGATCAGCCACTGCTGCACCGGATTCCGCGATTCGTATTTCTCCAGATTGCCCAGCGGTGGATCCGGTCGGCTAGCGCGCGAGGGTGTCGAACTGCAGCTTGGACAGGAGCTGCAGGCCGTGAGCAAGCAAGAACAGCACCGCCGCCGCCCCGGCCCACAAAAGAGCCCAGAGGAGCCGCCGCCGGAACCGATTCGGCCGAGCCGTCACTCTTCCCGCTCGCCTTCGGGACGATGGCTGAGCACGCGCATCGCCGGCGTCAGTCGATCGCCTCGCATGTGCCTGGAATAACTGACCATCTCCGCGATCAAGCCGATGCCGATGCACTGCGCGCCGGTGAGGAACAACAGCACACCGAACAGGAGCAGCGGACGGTGGCCGATGGGTTCACCCTGGAACCAGAGCGCGGTCAGAAACGTCAGGACACCGAGGCCGGTCAGGGCGAACAACAACCCCAACCCGCCGAACAGATGGAGCGGACGGAAACGGAACCGGGTCAAGAACAGGACGGTGAACAGATCCAGAAAGCCGCGCAGGAACCGAGAGGCGCCGTACTTCGAGCGCCCATGCAGACGCGGTCGGTGTTTGACCGCCGCCTCGGTGACCGAGTACCCCTGGGCCGCGGCAAATGCCGGAAGGAACCGATACAGATCGCCGTACAGCGGCGAGGCGCGCGCCACCTCCGCCGAAAGGACCTTGAGCCCGCAATTGAAATCGTGGAGCCGAGCCGGGGAGAGCCGCCGCAGGATCCAGTTGAACACCCGGGAAGGCAGCACCTTGGTGAGGGGATCGCGCCGAGGTCGTTTCCAGCCCACCACGAGGTCCCACTCCCCGCTCCGCACCCGGGCCACCAACGGCGGCAGCTCGGCCGGATCGTCCTGCAGGTCACCGTCTACCGTGCAGAGCACAGGGGCTCGGGCGTGCTGGAAGCCCGAGGCCAGTGCCGAGGCCTTACCCAGGTTGCGCCGCAATCGGACCACCTCGATCCGTGAGTCCCGCCGGTGCAGGGACGTGAGCACCTCCCAGGTGCCGTCCGTGCTGCCGTCGTCGACGTACACCACCTCGAAGGTGAGGCCCGCCCCCTCCAGCGCGCGGCAGAGCTCCTCGTGCAGGGTTTCGAGGCTCGGCGCCTCGTTGAAGCACGGGACCACGACCGAAACCTCCGGTCCACTCCGCTCCGGCTCGCCCTCCGTCCTCGGCATCGCCGGCGCCGGGCGAATCTCGCGGTCAACCTCCGGCTCTAGCATCCTCACTGGCATGGTTACGATTCTAGTTACCGAAGTCCTGCACCCAGTAGTGGCCGTAGGTGGAGCTCGCGTTGTAGGCATACCCGACCCCGAGGGTGGTGAAGCCGCTGTTCATCATGTTCTCGCAATGTCCCGGCGAGTTGATCCACTGGGTCATGGTGTCGGTGGAGCTGCTGTTGCCGGCCGCGATGTTCTCGCCACAGGGACAGCCACCGGTGAAGCCGGCGTCGTTGATGCGATCCATGAAGGTGCGCCCGTCCAGGCTGTCGTGGGAGAAGTAGTTCTGGTCCGCCATGTCCTGGGCATGCAAGCGAGCCGCGATCCGGAGCTGGTAGTTCATGCTGAGCGGGGGCGCGGCAGGGAAGGACTGGCCGCCGCAGGAGTGGGGCTGGGACCGGAAGACGTTGATCTGATCGAGGATCTCCTGCTCCCGGGAGGACCAAGACGAAGGCCAGTTGTCACAGTCGGACGGGCAGCTCTGGAGCGTCTCCCCGCCCTCGCAGGTGCCGTCCCCGCACACCGGTGGACAGCTGCCGCAGTCCTGGGGGCAGCTGTCACAGGTTTCGTTGGCGTCGCAGGTGCCGTCCCCGCAGACGGCCGGACAGGTGCCGCAGTCGCCCGGGCAGGTCGCACAGGTTTCGTTGGCGTCACAGTTGCCGTTCCCGCACACCGGCTGGCAGCTGCCGCAATCCAGGGCGCAGCTCGTGCAGGTTTCGCCCGGGCCGCAGACACCGTCACCGCACAGGGCGTTGCAGGCGCCACAGTCCGCGACGCAGGAGCTGCAGTCCTCGCCGGTGCCGCACACACCGTCGCCGCACACCGGGCGACACTGCCCACAGTCCAGCGGACACTGGATGCAAGACTCTGTGCGACCGCAGATCCCGTCGCTACAGAGGTCGGCGCACGGCCCGCAATCCTCCGGGCAGCTCGTGCACGTCTCGCCCAGCGAGCACGCGCCGTCACCGCAGCTCAGACACAGCCCACAGTCGGCGAAGCAGGTCTGACAGCTCTCCGGGGCCTCGCAGGTGGAGTCCCCACACACCGGGTTCGCGCACACTCCACAGTCACCCGGGCAGGTGAAGCACGTCTCCCCCAGGCTGCAGAAGGAGTCACCGCACTGGGTGCTGGCCCCTTTCTCACAGCCGGTCAGCCCCACCGTCGCCATCAGCACCGCCGCGCAGCACACCCTGGGAAGCCTGCTCGTCCAAGCGATCATGGGGACACCTCCAAAGAGCCCACTCCGGTTCCTGCCGAACACTATATCACAAGGGACGCGAAACGAAGACGGGACGCTGAGCGAGGGCGAGGAGCGAGACACCGATGGGGAAGTCAAATCTGGAGAGGAGGGGGGCTTCGGCGGCGAAGAGCGCGCCAAACAGGCGGTCGAGGACAGGGATGCCGAGAGAGTTCTCAGAGTGGACAGGTGGGCGGTAGAGCCGCATGGCGAGCCGGGCAGCCAGGATGGGGAGGAACAGGGCGGTGTTGAAGTAGGAGATCCGCAGGACACGGAGCCCGGCAGACTCGAGCCGGCGGCGAAGCGAATCCGCCGTGTAGCGCCGGCGGTGCTCGGAGACGTCGTCCTGCAGCCCCCACAGCAGCTCGAAGGCGGGCACGAAGAACAGCCCGAATCCCCCCGCCCGCATCACCCGCCCCAGCTCCCGCACCCCTGCCCGGTCATCCTCCAGGTGCTCCA